>NZ_JAGGQN010000002.1:0-131953 GCF_018613275.1 Bacillus sp. ISL-4 | reverse complement strand
TAACGCTTGGTACAATGTAGAGCCATCAAGGTTAAAAGAGTATCCAGTCGGAATAACAAATGTAGCAATATGTTTCGGACATCCCGCTTTCTCCATTTTTTCCATGATTTTCGGAAGAACCGCTTCTGAACTTGCTGTAGAGAACGCAAGTATCAATTCTTCTTTTAGAAGTTTAATCAACGTAAAGATATTGAATCCTACAAATTTCGCTATAAGACCCAGAATGACAATTACAAAGAAAATCATTGATCCGTATACAGAAAGCGCTAACTTTCCTAGCGGGATTAAAGATTCCAAACCGAACTTGGAGATGGTCACACCGATTAGTGCAAATACACCGATAGGAGCGAATTTCATAACCATGTTAGTTAGATAGAACATTCCTTCAGCTGTACCTTGGAAGAATCGGAATACTGGTTTACCCTTTTCACCGATGGCCGCAATACTAAGTCCAAACAACACGGAGAAGAAAATGATCGCTAGCATATCGCCTTCTACCATGGCCTTAACTGGATTGGATGGCACAATGTGTACAAGTGTATCCACGAACGATTCATGCTGCTTAGTTTCTGCTGTATCCACATATGTGGAGATATCAGTTTGTTCCAGATTATTCATATTCACACCAGCACCAGGCTGGATGATATTCGCTGAAATTAAACCAACAGCAATCGCTATCATAGTTACTGCAACAAAGTATGATAATGATTTAGCACCTAGTTTACCTACCGCTTTCAAATCGCCTACACCAGCAACTGCAACGATAAGGCTTGAAACGATGATCGGCACTACAATCATTTTAATCATTCGTAGGAAAATGTCTCCGAATGGCTGTAAAAAGTTTTGGGCCGTCTCATTACCATAAAAAATGGCACCAACGATAATCCCTAAAATTAAACCAATGAAAATTTGGCTAGCTAAACTTAATTTGAATTTCTTCATTTACTTTCCTCACCTTTCCTTTTTCATTATGCTTAAGCTCTTTTTACTTTTTGACCTTTGCTACCTGACTCTGTATCCCATAACGATTACCATTGTTAATAAAAACTTAACTTTTCATTTACTTTATCATTGAAATTACATCATCCTACAAAAAACTACAAAAACTAACATTTATTATTTTAGAATTTTCTGAATTGTAATCGCACCCATTCTTTTACGCATGCAAACATGCGAAAGAACAAGTATAAGAGTACTTGTTCTTTCGCATGTTTGGATAATTAATGATTCCTACTTCTATCGCTTTGTTTCAAAATAAAGAACTTGAAAGAATTTTTTCACGTTAATTCGACTATAAACGCTGCTTGCTCCTGAGCCTTTTTGCAGTGCTGTCATCTTTTGGCGGACCGTGGCAAAATCTAAAAACTTTGTAGCGTAATTTTCCATTTTCTAACTTAATATTAGTGAACGAACAAAGTCGGATCTTCAAGCAGCAAGATCAAGAGGTAAGAAAGGCGGGAGACCGGTATAGGTTATTTAGACAAGGCACACTAGGGTTACCTCAGTAAATTACGACGGATTAGAGCAGCAACCCTGTGGTGACTGGGCCTAAATGAAGGAAAGCACCCGTTAATTTAAGTACTTTTTTTCATAATCTGCATTAATTAATATTTTTATTAGATCATAGCCTATGCTCCAATTATAGTATAACAACTATTTATCCATACTTTTTAAAGCTTCTTGTACTGTAACAGCAGGACGTTTTAATAAGGTTTCAAGCGTATTATCTTCTACATCTAAGTAACCTTCACGAATGGCTGCTCTTGTCTTTACTAAGCTATCTACGACTGTTCCTGGCATTCCAACTTGTTGTAAAAATGCACCATACCTAACATCATCAACATGTTGGACCTTCACTCTTGACCAATGACTTCACTGAGGGTATTGGCAATATCATCATAAGAAACTGGTCTACCTTTCTATGGCTTTTTCCGACAGTACAAAAATCATGTAAGATGACCTAATATATATATATATTGTTAGTAATATCTAGATATGCTAGTATTTTCATGTATCGTACATAATTTAATAAAGAAGGAGCTAACTAGACACATGAACATAAAAAAATATCTAGGAATCACGTTTCTATCAGTTACACTATTATTTTCTGGATCTATCACTGTTATCCATAGCTCAGCAAATAGTAATCCAAAAGAAGAGAAAGTGGAAGCAACTTCAACAAATCCCAAGTTAAACAATGTAAAAATTTTAGCTACTGGTGGAACGATTGCAGGTTCTGCAACGTCCAATACTGACACAACTGGTTATCAAGCAGGAGCACTTGGTGTTGAAACACTAATTAAAGCTGTACCTGAACTAAAACAAGTAGCAAATGTGAGTGGTGAACAAATCGCCAATATTGGCAGTAACAATATGGATAATAAAACTTTATTAAAGTTGGCGAAACGAATAAATGAGTTATTAAAATCTAAAGACGTTGATGGAATTGTCGTAACGCATGGAACAGATACCTTAGAAGAAACTGCTTACTTTCTGAATCTGGTCGTAAAAAGCAACAAACCTGTCGTGATTGTTGGATCAATGAGACCGGCTACAGCTATAAGCGCAGATGGACCTTTAAACTTATATAATGCTGTAAAAATTGCTGCTAGTAAAGATGCTAAGAACAAAGGTGTTTTAATCTCATTAAATGACCGGATAGGTTCTGCACGTTATATAACAAAAACCAATACAACCATGACAGATACATTCCAATCGGAGGAACAAGGCTATTTAGGAGCAATCGCAGGTAATAAAATATTTTTCTACAATGAACCTACTCGTAAACACACAACCAAATCGGTGTTTGATGTATCAAAACTAGATAAACTTCCTCAAGTGGACATTATTTATAGCTATCAAAATGATAGTAGATATTTTTACGATGCATCTGTGAAAGCAGGAGCTAAAGGGATCATAATAGCAGGTGAAGGAAACGGTTTAACTTCTGATACTGCTTTTGAGGGTGCTAAAGACGCTGTCAAAAAAGGCGTGATTATTACTCGCTCTAGCCGGGTAGGAAATGGTATTGTTACGAGAGAAAAGATTGACGATGAAAATAATTTTGTTACAGCGGACTCACTTAATCCTCAAAAGGCACGCATTTTGACGATGCTTGCATTAACAAAAACAGATGATCCAAAAGAAATTCAGCAATTTTTTAACGAATATTAATAATTAAAATTTGAATTCCTTGATTAACTAAAAGTGAATGAAATTTAAAGCATACGATGGTCCAACGTATGCTTTTATTTATTTTTAACTATTTCGTCTATCGTATATTTAGTCAAAAAATTGCACCTCCAATTGTTAGATGTTGTCTAACAATTGGGGTGCAGTTCAAGTCACAGCCCTTTAAAGAACTAACGCAACTGCTAGTTAAGTACAATCTCCACTCCCGTATTTTGTAAGTTGTTCAAACTATCTAGGTTTTGGTTTTGGTCCTCTGTATTTACACGGCTTTGCAGTCGTCGCCGGTAGGAGTAAAGATGGATGAAGCAGCGAGTAGGTGTTATGTATAAAAGGAGTGAACGGGATGGGAAAGAGATATAAAGTAAAAAGGATGGTAGCTTGAAGATAAAAGAAGTGGAAAGTCGTAAAGAGTAAAAAAAATGTGTATGACGAGAAAACCGTAAAGGATGTAGAACCCATACCTTAACCAAAAGAAATGAATATATAAGTGTAAGGGATATATAGAACAAATACAGAGATTTTCGAAGCATCATTATCCAAAAAGGAGGAATGAATAGCAAGTTATGACTAAGAAATTAATCGGTTTTCACAGCATGCACCAGCAACAAAAGAAAACAGGACTGTATAATAAAGATATTTGTTTATCACCAAGTCCACCAAGAGGTTGTCCAAATATTTATCCAGTGAGGGAAAACCCAAATCCAGCTAACATTTTAAAGGTAAAAACTTTTCAATATACTGCAATCTCTGACGGTATAAAAAGGATTTATACCAATCAAGATGGAGTGTTAAAATACGGAAGTTCCAGGATTCTTGATCCAAACAGCGTATCTTATATAAACTTATTTATAAATGGAATTTTACAGCCAAATATAAATTACACAGTAGAACAGGGAAAACTTACATTCTCTAACGATTTACCCCTATCTGGAGCCCCTATTATTCTTCAATTTGTAATAATTTATGGATAAAGAAAAAGTGAAGGTTCTTACGCATCCAATTAACAAAATGCCGGACAATCACTTTATTGATTACCGGCATTTTTTCATTAGCAAATCATGAGTATTAGTTGACTACAACTTCGATAACAATTGGAGTTGCATCATCAAGTGCATCGCCATCTGGAATAGTTATAGTAGTAGTAGTAAGGGTTGAGGTATCAGCTGTTTGAATCTGAGCATTTATATATAAAACATAATAAGCAAATGAACCTGGAAATGCGGTTACAGCTGCACCAGTGTCATCCGTAAAGGTTGTTGCTGCAATTGCAAACGTCGCACCTGTACCTGTACCATCTCCTATTGTGGCAGTAAACTTTCTGGAAGCCATAAAGGGCTTAATTATTGGCATTTATTTAACTCCCTTCTCTTTCAAATGTACGGGGTTTTCCAGACAGTCCTGAAGAGGTTGTCCTTCCCCCTATTAACTATCTTATTTCATACTTCGAATTAGGGAACGGCAAATGATTCAAATTGATTCCCCCCTACTAATAATTTTATGATTTAGACTCAATTGGGACTAATGTGAAACTACCTTATGAAAAACGTTTGGATATTGGTTTTACAAGATCACGAAGGATATTGCTATTTAGTTCTTTTACGAACTTTTTTCTAAATACAAGATAAAAAGGCACACTTTACCCTTTACCAACCCCAGCCGGATTAGATAAACGGGAAAATACACACCCGTACGTCTTCCCCTGGCTACTGATATAATAGATTCTATTAAAAAAGGTCAACCAGTATAAACTGGCTAACCTTAATACGAACGCACCCGTTAGTTGCATAAGACATTCTGATTTTAGCTCCTAATTAAAATTTTTTTCAACTTAACCTTTTAAGACTTTGAATGCTTCTCGAATTTTTCGAGCAAATTCCAATGGTGGTTCGATTGATTCAAAATGCATATACATGGCTCTAGGATTTTCAAACAACCAATGATTATGAACTGCCGTTACAATAATATCCCTTTCCCTTAATTCTGTTAACAATGGATTTATCTCGGCTTGAAGTAGAACTGTTTCACCTAGATTTAGTGCATTTCCTTTACTATCTATATTCTCAAAGCTGAAAAATTGAGGGTTTACTAACGGTGAATTAGTTCTCCTTCCAAGTATTTTAAATGGTATGTCTCTAAATCTTTGAACTAGACATACTCCATTCATAAAACTTGCATCACCGTCAAGAATCCTTGCAAATTCACTGCATAAATCCCTTTTTGAGTCCTTACCCATCATATTCACTCCTTATAATAAAACCATTTGTACCCTCGTAATCTGGTTTCATTGTATGCGGGTGGATTATTTAAGATTGGGCAAATGATTGGAAATAACATACCTCATTGGGTCAATTCATAAAAACACTCACTTATTTATTATACCAAGGACGATTTTTTTGACTTAAAACACTGTGCACAATTTATGAATAAATTTCGTGACCTTTGAATTCAATATTAATTGAACAATCCTGCCCTTTAGTTGCATAAGGGTAATTGGTCTGTTCCGGTGTGTAACAAGAAACCGGTTAAATTGGAAAGTTATATTCATATAAGCTAAGAAACATCCTTTAAGTTTATATGCCTAGACAAGCATTATAAAAAAAGGCCTATACGGTTGTCAGGTTCACATAAAAAAATCAGGCACCCTTAATGGATGCCTTTAAATAGCCGAGCTATCTTGTATTTCATTTTCTTTATAGAAGTCCTTTGGCAATATAACGGTAAAATCATGCGTTATTTTAAGATCTAGTTTAATGCTGCACTCAGGGATAAAAGCTAAAAGTCTAAAAACACCCGAAAAATGGGTGCTATTTTAAACGATAAATTTTACTTGGTCTTCCTCGAGAAGAATAAGATTCCTCACCAATGATTTCTGCTAAATCTACTTCACATAAACTTACTACAATACGCCGTGCATTACTTTCATCCCAATAGAGATGAGTTGTTAAATCTTTTATTGTAAAATCGTTCAGTTTCAATCTGTTAACTAAAGCATATAATTTATTATAATTTTTCACACTTATTTTGGCTTTTTTTAGTTTTTCCATAAAATCCTTGTCATCTATCCGGTAAGAAAAACGCAATTCTTCCTCTTCACCCGCAGACTCGATCATTGTTCCGTCCTCTTGTACAATGACGATGCCCTTCTCTGACTTTTCTTTTGAAAGTTGGATCGCACGCTGAGCGTTTATTTCTGCTGAGTGAAGTGTTTGACCATATCCAATTCCTACGGTTACAGTAGCATTGGATTCATTTGACAACAGAAAGACAGTATCTTTTAAATCTTTGATTTTGGATTCAATTGTACCCCGTGTACTAAAGATAAAGTAACGGCCGTTCCCCTTCTCAACTAATGACCCCTCCAATTGTTCGCAAAATCTAAGAAGAGTTTCTTTTAGTTTTATCTCTAAAAATTGTAGATGGTACGAGCTTTTAGCTTTCTCAAATATTTTCTCAAAATGTTCAATTTCAATAATTTGAACACCAATTTGGGTGTCTCTAAAATAAAAAGTTCTCGATTTTTCTGCAAGAATTCTTAATGATTGGCGAATTTCCATATCAGTTGTAGATATTCGATAGGTTGGTACTCCTGCTTCTTTTAAATTTAGATATACAGCCTCGAAACAAGTTATTGCACCTTCCGTTTTTCCGGCTTTCCATAAATCAAGATGGAATGCGATTAATTCTTCCGTGCTTGAATTAATATTGAAGTTTTTTATATACATTTCTTTTGGAGTAATATCAATTTGTTTTAACGCCTGCTCTAAATGGGTTGTAGTTATTTCATCGATGCTTACTTTACTTAAAAATTCCTTTTGGAAATATCCCATATGCAAAAGACTTTTATAAATGCCTGATTCAGTATGATGAATATATAATAGGTTTTCCCCTATTCCCACAGTATTTTTTGCAACCATATATGAAATTTGGCCTGAAAAAAACCAGACATCCACATTTTTATTGAATTCCAAAACGATTTTTTCAGTTTCTCTGAAATCCTCATATGGGTAGGCTTTAAATTCCATGATCGACTCATATTCTTTACCTAAATTAATAATGCGCTCAACTGATGAATTAGGACCAACTACCCCAATTTTATACATATTTTTCTCCTTAGTTCAAAAACTTAATTTCTTTAATCTTATCTTTAAAATGAAAGAAATTAAAGTTTAATCCTTCTTCTATTGGAAAAACATTTATCACAAAACATTGTATTTTTTGATTTAAAAGGGGAGTTTGAATATGTTTAAAAAAATATAAAGAGCTATTAGCATAGATCGTACTTATCCTCTATGCAATAGCTCTTCGATTGGAAAAAACTAGATTATTTTAGTAAATTCACCTTAATGCCTTTATTTAATATATTTTGATAATCAATAAAGTTATATAAGTCCCCTTCAATTAATGGATTTAAGCTCTTCAATTCGTCTAGAGTCAACTCTTCTATTGCTTTATTATGATCTTCACAATAAATGACAATAGAACCAACGATACTGTGGGCATCTCTGAACGCAACCCCTTTGCTAACTAAATAATCAGCGACTTCTGTTGCATTGAGGAAGCCATATTTTACAGCTTTTTTCATATTTTCAGTATTCACCTTCATGGTAGAAATCATATTAGACATAATTTCTAGACAAGACAAAACTGTATCCAATGCATCAAAAAATGGTTCTTTATCTTCCTGCATATCTTTATTATAAGCCAATGGTAACCCTTTCATCGTTGTTAAAAGTGAAGTAAGAGAACCATATACTCTTCCTGTTTTTCCTCTTATAAGCTCTGCTGCATCAGGATTTTTCTTTTGAGGCATAATGCTACTACCTGTAGAATATGCGTCATCAATACTAATAAATTTAAACTCTTGACTGCTCCATAAAATCAGCTCTTCACTTAATCTGCTTAAATGCATCATGATGATCGAAAAACTAGACATTAATTCTAAAAGGTAATCTCTATCACTAACACCATCGAGGAAATTGTTTAAAGGTTTTGAAAACCCTAACTCCTCTGCTGTCATTTCTCGGTCTATAACATGAGTCGTCCCTGCCAAGGCTCCACACCCCAGTGGACTTTCGTTCAAAATTTCAATTGCATTAAGAACTCTTTTTCTGTCCCTATCCAGCATATTAAAGTAGGCCATTAAATGGTGCTTAAGAGTTACTACTTGAGCTCGCTGTAGATGGGTGTATCCGGGCATAATCACATTGTTTGCTTTTGCCTTTTCTTCCAGGTTATTTTGTAGCTCTTCAATATACTCGATCACTTCTAACGCCTTATTTTTAGCGTAAAGCCTGATATCTAAAGCAACTTGATCATTTCGACTTCTTGCTGTATGGAGTTTTTTTGCTGTTTCACCTATTCGTTCAGTTAATGTTGCTTCAACAAAACTATGAATATCTTCAAAATCCCCTTCGATCACTAATGTTCCGCTCTCGATATCTTCCAATATAGAAAGAAGTGACTTAATAATACTTTCTCCTTCTTCCTTGGTAAGCAATTCACATTTCACAAGCATATTTACATGTGCAATACTCCCTTTAATATCTTCAGAATAAAGTCTCATATCAACATGAAGAGAACTATTAAAGTCCTCCATTAATTTATTTTCTTCTTTTCTAAAACGTCCACCCCAAAGCTTCATAACCATTTCTCCTTTTGTAAAATGAAGTTGCATTTAATTGTTATCCATATCCAGCAATTCTTGAACATTCCCCTTTTTCCGCATGTACCAGACTCCGTTATAAACGGCGAAATAGTAAAAAACGAATCCTATTATTGCCACGATGTAAGACATAAATGGCTCTGGAATAATACCCTTACCACCAAAATTTCCGATTGATGATATCCCAACGAGCATCAGAATATAAATGACGAGATAGATCCCACCAATAATCTCCATCGATTTATGTTTATTGATAAAATGCGTAATTAAATATCCAACAATTCCAATTGCTAATCCCCAAATTGCAAGTTGAACCCTACTCCAATTTGTCCAATAAATAAGTAGAGTGGCAAATACAAAGGCTAAAGGAGCAATAAAATTCATGCCTGGGATACCGTTGTCTTTTGTCAAACCAACCTTACGAAACACCATTACTGTGACACATGCTGAGGCGTATTTAAAAATCCCAATTGCCCCAACGATTGCTACAATTGCGGTCCAACTCTTTAAAGGGAACAAGAAAAGTAACCCAATGAGGAAGTTGAGAGTGAGTGCACGTGTTGGGACTCCAAATCTTTTATTAATAGTTCCGAAATAAGATGGAAGGAATCCACTCTTCGCCATTCCAAAAACATGTCTTGAAGTTCCAGCTGTATAAGCAAGTGCCGATCCAGTTGGGGAAATCATTGCGTCCGCTGTAATGGTCCAGGACAGCCAAACCATATTCGCCATAAGTGCTAAATTCGCAAATGGAGAGTCAAATTTAATTCCACTCCAACCATTAGCTAGCATTTCGGGCGGTACGGCCCCTATAAAAACGATTTGAAGTAAAACATATAAAATTGCTGAGACTGACAGCGATGTGATAAGAGCAAGTGGAATATTCCGTCTTGGGTTTACCACCTCGCCGCTCATCATTACCACATTCCCGAATCCTGTATAGGCAAAAAATATACCACTAGTTAAGATTGCGCTTAATCCTGCGCCATATCCATAAGGGGCAAACCCATCACTCGTATAATTCTCTTCATGAAAACCTGTCATAAAAAAAGCAATGATGGTTAGGACAGGTACTATAAATTTAATCGTGGTAATAATGGTATTCGTGACAGCAAATAATTTCACTCCAAAATAGTTCACCACAACAAAGAACACCATTAAAACAGTCGATGCTAGAATTCCTGTTGTCGTTAGTTGCTCCTTAGATATATCATATAGTCCTGGCCAGAACTCATTAGCGTATTGAATAACTCCCGATGATTCAACGGGTGCAGTGGCACAGTAGCCAAGCCAAATCGAATAACTAGTCACTGTAGCAAGTAATTTCCCATGGGAATAAAGGGGATAACGACCTAAACCACCTGTTTCTGGCCTTACCCTTGCTAATTCAGCATAAACAAGAGCTATTAGAGTAATGACGAATGCAGCAATAATCCAAGACATAATAGCAGCTGGTCCAGCCATTTTTGCCGTATTCCATGGTCCAAAAAGCCAACTTGATCCAATAATTCCTCCAAGAGATAATGCAGTAAGTGACCAAAAGCCCATTTTCTTTTTCAAATATCGTTCTTGATTCATGAAATTCCCTCTCTCTTAATGGGGTATATTATTATTTGCAAACATGGATAGCTTAGTACTGTACCTAAGATAAATAACTCCTTTCAAATTTTTAAGGCAATACTTCGGGAAGCTAACTTTACCTAATGGATGGAACAAAATCCAAACTAACAACTAGGACTTAGCTTAGCCAAAAAGGATTAGCTCAATTGTAGATTTATTTTAAGGTTAAAAAAACGTAATTACCTTAAATTGATTTTATTTGAATTGTTTACATTTTGCAATATTATTTTTTGAAAATTCACAACACAAAACACTAAAGGATTTCGTTCACTGAGTAAGGCAGGAATCACCCACTTCATGCGGGCCCATTTACATAAGAAAACAACCCACCCCAAACGAAAAAGGGCTTATGTTTTTTTACAAACGAGCCCAAAAATTTCATTCTGGAGGAGTTATGGAATTTTAACTAGATGGTTATGTGGGAAGACCTCATTAAGGGCACTTTTTACATTCAAAAGGCCGCCAATTGGCGGCCTTCTTATCCAAAATACATTGATTTTCTTACTCCCCTGCCCCGTTAGTTCCATAGGAAAAAGAGCTGCCGAAGCAACTCCCTTATTGAAGTAAGGACCCGTTATTTGAATAGGATTTTCAAAAAGCTCTTTGTTTTGTATTGTTCGGGTCAATTGTCTTAATTTTTTTAATGAAATAATAATGTTTGTAGAGGGCGAGCACTATCAATAAGATTTTCACTAACAGGATGTCCACATAAAATACAGAAAATATGATGAAGAAATCGGCAATTATATTGATTCTGATTTTCTCTTTTCGAGTCATACCTTTTTTTTGCAGGAATGCTACAACGTATTTTTCATATAATGAGGTGCGTTTGAACCAGTTTTCAATCGTCTTGGAACTTTTAGCAAAGCAAAAAGCAGCAAATAAGTAAAACGGACCGCCCGGCAGAACGGGTAACACAGTCCCTGCAATACCAATCAAAAGAGATATGGACCCAAGAAGAAAAAATAGGATACTTTTTACTTTTTTTATTGTAATCACCTTTTTATTTATATTCTATCTCCTTATAACATAAAGAGGAAGTCTAATTGATTCAACGTCATTGATTAGTATCTTCCCTTTTTCTTTTTGAACTAATCTGACCCGTTATAAATTAAAAAATGAGATAAACAGGATATCTTATCGATTCATTCATACAGCATAGTTACGACCCCAGCATATTCTGACAAATTTTCTTTGGAAATATCCAATGTCTCAACCTCGGTTGTTCGCTGTCCGGAAATCTGAAGAAACTTATCTACCTTTGAAAACATCAAGCCAACAACCGACAATGCCTTTGTTCTATAGTGCATGGGAATTGTAATAGTGGATTTCAACTGACGCATCACTTGAGCAGCTTCTATTGCATTAATCGTGAATGTACCTCCTACAGGAATAATGAGAATATCCACTTTTCCAATTTCATTTACTTGTTCTTCTGATAATATATGTCCTAAATCTCCACAGTGACAGATAGTTAGTCCATCCATTTGGAAACGATATAAAGTATTGGGGCCTCTCTTCTCGCCATTTACCTTGTCGTGAAATGTCTTAAACCCACTAATTCTTACATCTTCGCGGATGTATTCCTTCGGCTCATTAACAAGCAAGTATTCACCTGTTGCAGCTTCAATTTTATTGTGATCGAAATGATTATGTGTAACGGCAACTATATCTGGTTCAACACTCGGCATACGGTAACGGATGAAGCGATGATATGGATCAATAAGAATCCTGGTTCCACTTTCGGATGTTAGTAAAAAGGCAGAATGTCCAAACCATTTTATTTTCATTCTAAAATTCTCCTTATTGATTCAAAATTATTAAAATCAAGCAACTTTTAAGGAACCCCGGACCTACAGTTCAATATTTATTCCATTTATTATTATTCTATTATTCATGTAATAGTCCTCCTACACCTGATCTGTCCCTTTTATTCCATAAGAAAAGCAATCCTCATTAAAGAATCGCGCCCAATTGTGAAACTAAAATAAAAGAGCCTTTTTTTCGTTTTCCAGGGGACATTCCGCTGATTGAACTTGGATAAAATACGCGAACGAACGGTCACCTAAAGGAAACTGCTGTATATCATAATAGTAAGTTTTGAGAAAGGGTGAACAGAATCGATGATACATCCAGATACCGAGATTCGGTTTGTCAATGAAAAGATTGGTGTGGGCATTTTTGCCACAAAAATGATCCCAAAAGGAACGATAATCTGGGCATTGGATGATTTGGACATCATCCTCGAGGAAGATGAAATTGAATCGCTTGATATCGTGCGAAGGGAAATCGTCTATAAATATGCCTACCTCAACGATGACGACCGCTACGTGCTGTGCTGGGACCATGCCAGATACATGAATCACAGCTTCAGTCCAAATGTGGTATCGACGGTCTATGAGATTGAATTTGCTTCGAGGGATATTCTACCTGGAGAGCAAATAACATGCGATTATGCATCGCTCGGGATAGACGAACCGTTTGAGTGTGAACCGGAGGAAGGGACGTCTAGCACCGTAGTGATGCCGGATGATTATCTGCATCGCTACAAGGAATGGGATGAGTTGGCTCGGGAGGCATTCAAACGATTGAATCAAGTAGACCAGCCGTTGCGTCATCTGATTCGACCGGAGTTCGTCGACAGGGTAAACGCAATTGCAGAGGGACGTGCCGAGCTGGATTCCTTTATTACGCTCTATGAAGATGAGTAATGGCAACTAAACAACCACACAGACCGGATCTGATGGTTGTTCAATGTTCATTCAACCAACTTTTTTGGCGATTCAGCAAGATGGAACATGAAATCATCAACGTGAGGGTTTAAAACCCAGAAAAGACCCCACCTCTGCCAAGGTTTGGTCTTTTTTCTTTTCTATGCCCATCCCTTGCAGATCTCAGCAAGCCTACTTAAAAACTTTCCTCAACAATCTGCCCCAATTGTGAAAGAAAAATTTTTTCATTAAAACGCAGGCGGGGTAACTGAAAATAATACAGCTGCATTCTGACTAAAATTATTTTCCCATTTATGTTTGAAATTCGCTGGTATTTTCACACTATCACCAGCTTCCAATATATATTCTTCTTCACCTAAATACAGCTTGATTTTCCCTTCCAAAATAAATGCCACTTCCTCTCCTCTATGTTCTATAGGGCTTTCCGACGAGGAAATATTCGGAGGAACTTTCATAATCGCTGTTGCCAAATTACCCGTAAAATCAGGTGACAATAACTCATAAGACAAATTATCAATGATCATTTTCTTCCGTTTACTGGACCTAACGATTAAATCCTCCGTAATCGTTTCTTCAAGTAAAAAACTAAATGTTGGGACATTCAAGGTTTTAGCTAAGACCTTTAAGGTTTGAATAGAAGGATTCGCCAAACCTCGTTCTATCTGGCTTAACATTGAAGGTGTAATTTCAGCTAATTTCGCTAACTCTCGACTACTCAATCCTTTAGCTTTTCTATATTTTTCAACTTTCTTGCCAATATCTATATTTTCCATAATTGATACTCCTTAACGACTTGTTAAATCACACTTAAATAAAATTAATATAAATTAACATAGAGATGATTGTGTGTTAAACTGTACTAAATTTTATTTAATTATAATTTACAAAACAATTTGTTACAAGAAAATGAGGAGGATCAAACAAATGAAAGAGATTGAAAGCAAAGAATTACAATCATGGAAAGACAAATATCCTTTATTAAATAAGCTCATATCGATGGATGAAGTATTTTGGCTCAATCCAAATGTCGAAAAATTTCAAACCGGAATTAAAAAATCCCCCCTTACTCAAGAAGATGTAAGAGATGCAGAGGAAAGGTTGAAACGTTTTGCTCCCTATATCGCCAAGGTTTTCCCTGAAACAAAAGGAACGAACGGTATCATAGAATCTCCTTTAGTGAGAATTCCTGCCATGAAACAATCCTTGGAACAGGATTATCAACAACCTATATTAGGAGAATTATTACTAAAATGTGATAGTCACCTTCCTATATCAGGATCCATCAAAGCAAGAGGCGGGATTTATGAAATTCTCAAACATGCGGAAGAACTAGCTTTCCAACATCAATTGTTAACCATTCAAGATGATTATTCGATTTTAGATAGTGATAGGTTCCGAACCCTTTTCTCAAAATATTCAATCGCAGTAGGCTCGACTGGAAATTTAGGCCTTAGTATCGGTATCATCAGTGCAAAGTTAGGTTTTAATGTTTCCGTTCATATGTCAGCTGATGCAAAACAGTGGAAAAAAGACTTGCTTAGAAGTAAAAATGTCAATGTCATTGAATATGAAGCTGATTATAGTAAAGCTGTAGAGGAAGGCCGAATCCAAGCAGATAGTGACCCAACATGCTATTTTGTGGATGATGAAAATTCTCACGACCTATTTTTAGGATATGCAGTGGCTGCATCCCGATTGAAGAAACAATTGGAAGAGCTAGAGATAATTGTAGATGAAAATCATCCTTTGTTTGTTTACCTTCCATGTGGAGTAGGTGGTGGTCCTGGAGGCGTAGCTTTTGGTTTGAAATTATTGTATCAAGACCATATTCACTGTTTCTTTGCAGAACCTACCCACTCACCATGCATGTTACTCGGTTTAATGACTGGACTACATGATAAAGTTTCTGTACAAGATGTTGGCATCGATAATGTGACAGACGCGGATGGACTAGCTGTTGGAAAGCCATCTGGGTTTGTCGGTAAAACGATGGAACCCTTTTTAAGCGGCAATTATACGATTAGCGATGAACAGTTATATAAATTGCTAAAAGAACTAGTCGATACAGAGGGGATCCATTTAGAACCTTCAGCACTAGCAGGCATGATAGGACCAAGTAAATTATGTAAAGAGGGCATCGATTATTTACAGAAGCATCATTTAACGGAAAAGATGAGTAATGGTACACATATTATTTGGGGGACTGGCGGAAGCATGGTTCCTGAAGAAATGATGAAGCAATATTATCAAAAAGGGTTGAAATTAGCGTTAGAGAAATAGAAGTAATGTACGTGGCTATAAAACAAAAAAGAGTGTAGGCAAAAGGAATTCTATCTAAATGTTAAAACAAAGTTGATTGGAACGGAAGGTTCGAGACTCCTGCGGGAAAAGCGCGTGCCCTATGTTCCAATCAACGATCGAATTTTCCTCAAAAAAACTGTACTGCAGAATGCATGAATGCTAGCCTGCCCCTTTAACTCCATAAGAAAAAGAGCTGCTAAAGCAACTCCCTTATTCAAGTGTTGGTTCACCGATCGAAAATTGAATTAAAGTGTAACAATAATCGGACCATTTTTAGTAAGGATAATCGTATGTTCCAATTGAGCTACATAGCTTTTTTCTGTAGCATAGGTCCAATCGTCTTCTTTTTGGAATACTTCTTCTTCAAAGGTTGAGATAAATGGTTCGAATGCGATAACCATCCCTTCCTTTAATAGTTCATTATCCCATGGATCATAATAATTACAAATATGGTCAGGTGCTTCGTGTATTCCACGTCCAACACCATGTCCTGTAAGGTTTTTGATAACAGTGAATCCATGCTGTCTCGCTGTTTCGAATACTGCTTTTCCGATTCTGCTTTTTTTGGAACCGGGTTTTGCTTTCTTAAGACCTGCTTCAAATGCCTTTTTAGCAACGTCGCATAATTTCGTTAATACTTCGTCACCCTCCCCTACTACAAATGAGATTCCTGTATCTGCGAAATAACCGTTCTTTGAAGCAGATACATCTATATTCACTAGATCCCCTTCATGAATAACCCGATGACCCGGAATACCATGTGCCACTTCTTCATTAGTACTAATGCAAGTATAGCCAGGAAAATCATATTCACCTTTTGGAGCTGAAACTGCACCTGCCTTTTCTAAAAGATCTCCGGCTACATCATCAAGTTCCTTGGTCGTTATCCCTGGAATTGTTCTTTGTACCAATTCATCTCTAATCGAGGCAACAATTTTGCCAATTTCCTTCAAACCATTAAAATCTTCTTCTGTTTTTGCAATCATTTTATCCTACCTCATTATAGTTTATAATCTATAATCCATAAGCTAAATAAGTATTAATTGTACCTTTATTTTCTCTAAAAATAAAAGCAATGTAAATAATTTGGTCTTTTTTTACAAAGTTACTATTAGTTTACCATAACTAATTCTAAGAACGTTCTATTATTAAAAAATTCCTATACTAAACAATCTGGCCCAATTGTTGAACAAAGGTCAAACAGCCCCCCTTTAGCTCCATAAGAAATCCTGCCCGATAGCTCCGTTTAATTTCCGTTGCACGCGCTACTATCTTGTCTACGGGTTTGGCTGATTCAATAAACTGGAGTGTTGTGACGTGAGTTGGATGTGCTAATTATTATCCATTTAAAAAACCAATTGCACCAACATCATGTAGACAATCGTTCCCCCCGCTATGGAAAGGAGCATCATTTTCTTCCAAATGTGAAGCAGGGCAACTACCGCTATCGCCATAAATTCAGGGATGCCGTGACTTCCGGATTGTAAGCTCACATCCTTTAAACAATAAATGACCAAAAGCCCAATTACCGCGGATGGCAGTATTTTACCGAGATACTGTACATATTTAGGTGTGGGTTTACCTGATGGGAAAACGATGAATGGAAGAAACCTTGTAAGCATCGTGCCTAAAACAACCATTGCTATTGTAATGATCTGCTGTGTTAAATCCATTGTCATATGGCCTTGACCTCAACTTTCTCTAATGGCTTTCTAAGTAAGGTGAGTACCCCCAAAATTGAAAACATGGCAGGGATGATGAAATGGCTTCCGCCAAAAATAATAAGACAGACCGCTGACAGCCCAAGCCCCGCGAGAGCACTATGATGGTTTTTCTCTTTCATCCACTGTTCAATGAAAATGACTACAAAGAGAGCCGTCATAACAAAATCGAGTCCTTCTGTGTTGAATTTGACAAGGGAGCCAAAAATGCCGCCAATCGCGGATCCTATCACCCAATAGGAATGATTGAGCAGTGTCACGAAGAACATGAACCAGCCCTTGTCTACATTCTTCGGAACATCAACGGTACAATTGATGGAAAAAGACTCATCGCAAAGCCCAAAAATCAGATACAGCTTTTTCTTCCCGGTCCCCCTGTACTTATCCAGCATGGAAATGCCATAAAACAAATGCCGTGCATTCACCATTAAAGTTAGAAAAAGGGCGTTAATCGGATTGAATGCGACAAGCAATAAATTGGCTGCAATAAACTCCATTGATCCTGCAAATATTGTTAGACTCATCAATATCGGGTAAATCGCATTGAAACCTAATGAATTCATAAAGATTCCATAAGCGATGCCTAAAAATAAAAAGCCTGCAAAAATGGGCATTGTATACGGAAAGGCTGCACGAAATGCAGTTAGCATTTGAGTTCTTTTTTTCATATATTTCACATCCTGATGGCTAAATTTATTTAAACTTAACATACAAAATCCGTACAAAAAACAAGTTAATTGTATGGATTACAATTAAAATAAAATACCCCCATTTCATCAAAATGGGGGTTCTGATAGATAATTCTTTTATAAATCATCCCGTATCATTATTAGAATTCCATACAAAAAATGATATGATTGTATGGAATAAGATCGTAGAGGTGAAGTATGCCAGTAAATTCATTTGATAATTATCCAATGTCCTGGAAACCTGATAAGAAAGCATTAAAGCGTCCTTTTTATAAATCTCTTGCATCATTACTTGAACAAGATATAACAAATGGTTTTTTAGCACCTGGAACAAAGTTGCCTCCGCAACGAGAATTGGCAGATTTTCTTGATTTAAACTTCACCACCATTACCCGTTCCTACAAAATATGCGAGGTAAAGGGATTAATATATGCGGTTACGGGAAGCGGAACCTTTGTGGCTCCCAACGCCACTCGTTCTATAACCATTTCCGCGGATAAAACGGCAAACAGCATTGATCTTGGTTTTGTGGCATCTTTTGAGCAAACCAATGATATTGTATCAGAAACTATTCAAAAAACTGTGAACAAAAGTTATTTGGAGCAGCTGCTGAATTACAACGATCCGACTGGCATTCCACATCAAAAAACAGCAGCCCTAAACTGGATGGAATCTTTCGGCATTCACGCGGATCAAGAGCATATGGCAATCGTTTCCGGTGCCCAAAATGCATTGGCAGTTGCCTTGGCTGCATTGTTTGAGCCTGGTAATAGAATTGCGACCGACTTATACACCTATTCAAACTTCATCGAGTTGGCAAAGATGTTCCATATTAAGTTAGTGCCCATTCCCGGAGACCAGTTCGGAATGCTGCCAGACGAACTTGAAAAGCAGTGTTGTCAAATAAATATTAACGGCATTTTTCTGATGCCCTCTTGCAACAATCCAACCACAATCATGATGTCAGATATTCGAAAGCAAGAAATAGCGGCGGTCATCCGTAAGCATCGTTTAATTTTGATTGAGGATGATATTCATGCATTTCTGACGGCAGGCATTATCTCCGATTACCGGCAGCCTATGTACCACTTGCTTCCAGAACAGTGCGTGTATATTTGCGGCACCTCTAAGTCTATATGTTCTGGGTTAAGGGTTGCCTATATGGTCTATGGGGATGCTTTGCGCGATAAAATTTCCCAGGCCATTTTCAACATAAATGTAAAGACCTCTTCATTTGATGCAGAGGTTATCACAGAGCTTATCCTATCAGGAAAGGCTCATGAAATTGTTTCTCAAAAGAAACAGCTTGCCCAGAATGCAAATGATATTTATTCGGAATATTTTCCTTTAAGAACGGATGTTGGACATCCTCTCAGTCTTTATCGTTGGCTTCCCATTCGAGGACATAACGACGCGTTACAGCTGGAAACGGATCTGAAAAGGCGCGGCATTCGAGTTTTTCATTCCAATCGTTTCCAAAGCGGGCAGACCACCCCTTATATACATTTACGTATTGCACTATCGTCTACCAACTCATTTGATGAGTTAAGAATAGGATTAGACATATTAAAACAGTATCTCAACTGAAAAAAATCGGAAAATCGAATCTTTTAAAAAAATGTTCCAGTTGATTGGAACGGAAGGTACGAGACTCCTGCTTAGAAAAGTGCGTCCAAGGGAGACCCACAGGCGCAAAGAGCGCCGAGGAGTCTCCCGGACCGCCCGCGGAAAGCGAGTGCCTGAAGTGGAAATCAAATTTTATAACCGTCATGAAGTGAATGTTCCACCATGATAACAATAGTAATTTTCAGCTTTAAGATCTTTAATCTCTCTTAAAGACTGTTCTGCTTCCTCGACATTTAAACAAAATGTCGGATTAGCAATGCCCAATTCATGATTCTCTTTAACAGCTGCATCACCTGTTATTACACTTTTTAAACTTGGAAAATATAATGAAATATGCCCTGAGGTATGACCTGGTGTTGCTACTACTCTACATTCGTTATCTAAAATCAAATCACCATCATGTACCTTTTCATCAATTGAAACATGCTTCAATTTCTTTAATTGTTGTATAAACCATTTACCGAATTCGATTTCTTGATTTGGCATATTTTCTAGCATTCCTTCGGCTTGAACCAATCTCTCTGACTTCATTTCGCCACTAATAAATTTCGATTCTACTTCACTAGCTATTATGTTAATCAAAGGATACTTTTCCTTGAAATCAAATAAGGAACCTATATGATCAATATCATAATGAGTAATGATTATATTCTTTAAATTCTTCAATTCATAACCATTCTTTAAAATTTCATATTCAATTAAAGGTAAAAAGTTAGGATACCCTGTATCGACCAAAGTCAGTTCATTCTTCCATATAATCAAGCTAGGATTAATGTAATTTTTTTGCCCATTAAATTCAAATTCAATTGGCAGTTCTATTATCTTCATTTCCTCATCCAACCTCCCGTTTGTTATTAACAAAATCTACCTTTACCTGTCCCTTTAATTGCGTAACAAAAAGGGTGATGCAACGACTTAGTTATTGAAGTAAAGAACCTGTTAGTTCAAAAAGAAACCCTGTATGGAAACAAAGAAAAGAAATAATGAGACAACAACGCACCCAAAAAATCCTCCTTTTCTATCTTTTTGAAGTTCGACCAATCCTGTTACTAACATAAGTGCACCCAAGAACAACATAGAATACGGCATCAAATCAAAATTTCCTGTAATTAGTTGATAGACTGATACCGCAAGAACAATCATTGCTAAGATGAGTTTAACTATTTTCAAGAATATTTCCCCTTAAGTACTATTTTTTATTTAATCATACCATTTGACACCTTTTCATTTGTGTGGAAAATGGAAATTCCTTGATTGACCAACCCACTTTTCTGCAATAAAAAGCCGATTGGCTTTTTAATAAAACCAATCGGCTGTAAGGGCTTTTAATTTAATTGAATGTTTACGCATTTACTGCTTTACTGGCCTGGCTTTCATGTAATTTTTTCATTGCAAATCTTGCTATCGGCTGTGCGATCAAAGCTTCAACCCAAAATGCGATGAAAAAGTTACGCGGCCAATCATAAAAGAACGTTTGAATCGGTTCCAAACTAATTTCTCCCATGCCAATCCAAGATCCGATAACCGTCAGTAAAATGGACAGGATGGTTACGCTGAATAATATCGTGAATAACACTCTAGCATTAAAACCGTCCGTAGGTTCAATAAACTTTTGTACGAGTTTATTAACAAGTGGATTTACAACAAGTGTTACCAATAAAACGACACAAATCCACACAAATGGAATTACTTGTAACGTTTCAAAATACACTTCTTTACTGAATCCGAATTTAAATCCCATAATAAGCGGTGCGATAATGTTGACTGAAAGTATTGATATAATCGCCAAGAATAATACAAAGTCTTTTCCATTTCGCGGTAATCTTGTTTCTTCGTGCATATGATCATCTCCACCAAAAATATTTCAGATGGCAGACGTATCGTGAGACATATATTTTTGGCCAATAAAAACCGACCAATATCTCTACACACTGATATAACAATTTTAGCACCTTTTTTTAATGAAATTCAAGGCTTAATTTTACCCATCCTGCCCCGCATTTTTCCCGAAAGAAACTGCCGCAGCAACCTTTCATATTGAACCTTTTAATGTAAGAATCCTTCAGGTTTGTTAAAGCATCTCCCTATGTTTTATTCTGTCTCTTCTTCACTAAATTGAGGTAGTTTTTCAATTGAATCTAGCAGTATCCCCACTTGTTCTTCCATGATATGAGGTGGATAAGGCATTTCATTCTTGAACCACCACTCCACTGCCCCAACGTATGCTGTTCCAAAGAATTGAAGAATAACATCTTCGCTTAAACCGCGTTATTTCCCTTCTGCTATATTCCATCCATTTTTGATATCTTCGATGACAAACTCAAGTAACCGGCTCCGGAAGAAAGGGACTCCTTTACTGGCTATCAAAGCCGAAAAAAATGAATAATTACTTTCAAAGTATTCGAACCAGCTCGCACCTCCATCCAAAGAATCCGTTTCAGGTGTCGATTCGCAGATTTCCCTCAGTTCGTTAATATGTTCTTCAATGAGCTTATCAAGCAGATCGAATTTATCCAAGTAATGAAGATAGATCGTTCTTCGATTAACATTTGCCCTGTCAGCAATATCCTGTATCGTAATGCTATCAAATTTTTTTTCAGACATCAGTTCAGTAAAAGCTTTTTTTATTGCTTCTTGAGATTTGAGTATTCTTCTGTCAACCGTAGACATTGTGGAATCAACCATCCTTTAAAAAAATTAAATACACAATTTCAATTGATTTGTGCACTAATACACGAATCATGTTGATTTAGTGATTGTTGAAAAACTATTTCTGTTTATAATTTTACACAGATGTGGCTTAATACATCAATGCGAATTGTTAATGGCCATCTAAAACTTAAAAGGAAGATAGGTGTAAAAAATGTCTAAACAAAATAATTTGTTTATTTTCATATTGACCATAGGTGTTTTCGGCATCTTAACAACAGAAATGGGGGTTGTTGGGATATTACCTTTAATTGCTGATCACTTTCATGTCAGCATATCCAAAGCAGGGTTGCTAGTGAGTCTCTTTGCACTTGCTGTTGCAATATCCGGTCCAACTATGCCGTTATTGTTTTCGGGTATAAACCGCAAGAAGGTAATGTTACTTGCACTAGGTATTTTCGTTCTGGGTAACATTGTCTCCATATTTGCATCAAACTTTACCATTTTACTAATTGCTCGTGTAGTTCCAGCCTTTTTCCATCCAATTTATTGTTCATTGGCTTTGACGGTGGCAGCTAGCTCAGTTACCAAGGAAGAAGCGCCAAAGGCTGTTTCTAAAATAATGTTGGGGGTGAATGCTGGTATGATACTTGGTGTACCAATCACCAATTATATTGCTAGTGAATCTTCTTTAGAAATTGCGATGTTATCCTTCGCTATCATTAATGCTATGGCATTCCTGGCTACATTGCTATTTGTACCCTCGATACCTGTTAAGGAAAGACTTCCTTATGGAGCTCAATTAAGCGTATTAAAAAAGCCAATTACTTGGTTAGCTATTGCCACTGTCGTATTTATAGGTTCAGCAACATCTGGTGTTAATAGTTACATTGCAGAGTATCTTGAAACCATTACGAATATATCAGGGAAAACGTTAAGTTTGGTGTTATTATTATTTGGCTTGGCAAGTCTGATTGGTAATCTTGCAGGAGGAAAGTTACTTACTAAAAATGCCACGAAAACTGTCAAATCTTTTCCAAGCGTACTAGGGATCGTTTATTTATTGTCATTCCTAACGGGGAAGTCGACTGGATCTATGATGGTAACTATTGTGTTATGGGGAGTATTATTTGCTGTAGGAGGTATCATTAGTCAATATTGGATTACATCTGCAGCTCCAGAAGCACCTGATTTCGCTAATGGCTTGTTTCTATCAGGAGGTAACTTAGGGATAACAATCGGGACTGCGGTAGGTGGATTATTTATATCGGGAATGGGCACACAATACATCTTACTAGGGGGATTACTATTCTTGATATTAAGTTTAGCATCTATTTTACTGAGTAACTACATGTATAGTTCAAAAAAACAACTTTCTAGTTAGGAATTAATAATCCTACAATAAATAACGCGGAGAGAGATAAATATATCCCTCTCCTTTTTGTTATTCCTTTAGTTAAAAAGCACAAAATAATATCTGAAATTTCACACTTCTTCTAATGATTCTTAAATATGAAACCTGTATACTTTTCTCATGTTAGTTTTTATTACATCACTAGGCATATCATCTAACACTACGAATGGGAGTTGAGTGTAAATTGTCTACATATCTAGAAAGTCAAGCTTTAGAAGAGTCGGAGCTCCACAATAATGCAGATTTGGATGAGTCTCTGAAGCCGAGGTCAAAAGAAGATAGGACGGTTGGCCCGATATCCTATACATTCATGTGGATTGGAGACGGCGTCAATTTAGGGAATATGACACTGGGGGCCAGCTTGGTCGTAGCGGGAACCGCAACGTTGAACATCGTTCAGACATTTGCTGCAGCTGCCATTGCCATCGCCATCATTTCCGTGATTTTTGCTTTAAATGATAGGATTGGATACAGGACGGGCATTCCCTATGTGGTTCAGCTCAGAATGTCCTTCGGGATGAAAGGCTCCATCATATCATCACTTTTGCGCGGAATTCCGGCCATCATTTGGTACGGTTTTCAAAGTTGGATCGGCGGTACCGCTTTAAATGAAATCGTGAAGGTCATTACGGGTGGTGCTGTTGATAATGCCGTCATTTGCTTTGTCGCGATTCAATTGGTGCAAATTGTACTTTCGCTGTATGGCTTCCATGCCATCAAATGGGTGGAAATGCTTGCATCCATCGTTATCATGCTAGCGCTAGTCTATGTATTTGGCATTCTGCTTACATCACATAGCGAGGTCATCGCGGAAAAATGGGTGCACGCTGAAGGCTCATGGGGCTTGCCGTTCTTTGCTTTCATCATGATGTTTTTAGGAAATTATGCGGCTATCTTTTTAAGCGCAGGGGACTATTCAAGAGAGCTTAAGTCTGGCATAAGTGATGCAAAACGAGGTTTTTTGTACTTTTCGCCCATTTCACTGGCATACGGCTTTGTACTGACAATCGGTGTAATGCTCGCGTCCGCTACCGGCATTTCCAATCCCGTTAAGGCGTTTGCCATTGTGGTGGATAATCCTTATATCACAGTAGGCGTTTCGGCATTTATCGTAATAGGTGCAATTGCGGTAAATATGGTTGCCAATATTATTCCGCCAACATATGTCATTACTTTGCTTACAAAGTTGAAATATAAGGTTGCCGTTATCATAACCGGAATTCTTGCTTTTTGCTCATTCCCTTGGGTGCTTGTACAGGATTCTTCGGCGAAGGGCCTTGGATTGTTCATCCTGATTTATTCCGCATTTTTAGGTCCGATCGTTTCGATTTTATTAGTCGAATATTATATATTAAGAAAGCAAAAAATGAATGTCGCCGATTTGTACAGAGAAGACGGGCCATTTGCAGGATATAATCCATGCGCGCTGCTCGCCATGCTTATCGGCGCCGGCGCTGCCTTTATAAAAGTCGAGCTGGCCTGGATCATCGGTGTTGTCGTGGCAGGCATTGCCTACATTATCCTGATGAAGTTTGCCTTCAAGGGTTCAAGATTCAAAAAGGGGACGATCTTCGAGAATGAGCTTTAACCTATTGAGAGGGATACTGGGTAGGCAGTATCCCTTTTTAAGTAAGGCTGGTTTCATGAAATATATGTCTGGCCATTTTTGTAAGTGAATGCATGGTTTCCTTCTTTTTTCAATAATACCGGCAAATACTGCGCGACCATCTCAGCAATTCCGAGATTAAGCGGATGAAGTATCCAATCAATGGATTTCCAATCAAGAATGCCTTCCCGCGTCTTTTTCGGTGTTTCATATATTAAATCCTCATCCGCCATATACAAATATACATATATTCCATCCAGTTCACCTTCTGGAGTTTCCCAGGTTACCGTTCCTTTAGAAAAAAAGGTCCCTACCTCTATGCCCGTTTCCTCAAATACCTCACGCTGTGCACCTATATCAGGTGTTTCACCCTTCTCGATTTTGCCCCCCACCCCGTTCCAAACACCCATAATAGGAGCTTTCTCCCGGTTAAGCATGAGAAGTTCATTATTCTTTTTTACAAAACAAACCGTATACTTAAACATTATTCAAAGTGACCCCTTTATCATCAATTAACCACATGGCCGTGTACTGTTTCCCCGTGAGTTTCCCACTATATTTCGGTCTAGGAAAGATCTTAACCAAACATTCTAATACAATTTGTCCATAAAAAAACATTAGCTTTTTCAATATTAACAATGAATAAAGAATCCGTAAACGCTCTCCGCCAATGTATGAATGCACTCCCCATTAGTTCCAATTCTTCTATTTTTCGCGCATTTACTCTTGAATTCGAGCGATATATACCTGTGTTTGCGCTGTTTACTCGTGAATTTACGCTGTTTACTCGTGAGCTTTGCTGTTTTACTCGTGAGTTTTGCTGTTTTACTCGTGAATTTGCGCTGTTTACTCGTGAATTCGCACTTTACTCGTGAATTTCCGCTATTTACTCGTGAGTTTTGCTGTTTTACTCGTGAATTTACGCTTTTTACTCGTGAGTTTTGCTGTTTTACTCGTTTTTTATCATTGCCGCATAAAGAAAGCAGCGATTCCCTTAAGAATCGCTGCACCTCCTATTTATGCTCCTGCCCAAACATCTTTCGCATATCTACCATTTTCCTCTAATTGTTGCAGCCATATTGTAGCTTCCTCTTTGGATGTTTGATAGAAATGCATGTAGCTTTCGATCAGTGTTCGTTCAACATCGGGAGCCATTTTGCTTCCGTCTCCGCAGATGTATAGGTGTCCTCCTTCTTTTAATAAAGGAAGGATGTCATGGGCGTTTTCCGCTAATCTGTTCTGGACATATGTTTTTTCTTGACCGGGACATCTTGAGTAAGCGGTGTGCAGTGTTACAAGGCCTTCTTGTTCGGCTTGCACGAGTTCTTCTTGATAGAGGAAATCGTGTTCTGGATTACGGCATCCAAAGTAAAGGTGAGAAGCCCCTAAAGTTTCACCTTTTTCTTTCAAAACGCGACGTGCCTGGATGAATCCCCTGAATGGTGCAATTCCTGTTCCAGGGCCAATCATGATGATTGGTTTTTCTGTTTTCTCTGGAAGTTGGAAATTGGATTGCGGCGTATTGATAAAGCAGGCTATTTTGTCTCCTTGGAAGCGTTCTGCCAAATAATTCGATGCAATTCCTTTGTATTCCCAGTTTCCGCTCAAAGCTTCTCCACGGACGACGCTGACGGTGATGCTTGCTTCTCCTTCGTTGTGGAGTGGTGAGCTTGAGATAGAATAGTATCTTGCTTTTAAAGGTGGCAGTAAAGCCAGGAAACGTTCAAATGGGATTTCACATGCAAGATACTTTTCAATAAGGTCAAGCATGGTTATGCGCTTGTTCAGGATTTCTTGTTTATAGGTACTGTCCAAAAGAAGATCTTCAAGTTCTTTTACATGCGGAGGACATACCGTATGAGTGGCAAGCTCCCGAATTTGAGACCGAGTGGCGGGTTCTTGGAACTCCACATAGTTTGATAGTAACTCTTCTAGTTTTACCGGTTTTCCTGTAGGAAGATGGGCAGCTTTTCCGAAATCCCCAGTCAAATTTACGTAATCTTGACCGTTTAGGTTAAATCGACTGAGCACTCGCTCGACAAGTTCCGATGGATTTTGCGGAAGTACCCCGAGATGATCGCCTTCCTGATAGTGTATTCCCTCTGGCAGAGTTAATTCTATATGCCGTGTACTTCTTCCGCTATCTACATGTTGTAATTCAAAATTCCTTTTTACAATGGAAGTAAAAGCATGATGGGTGCGGGCAAGTGGTGTGCCGCTCACATCACTTACGAAGTTCATCGTAATCGAGCTGACTACCCGATCATTCCCATTCACTTCAATGTTCAGGGTTTCGGCAAGATTCGGCCAAAGGGCTTCTGTCCATTTCTCGTAATCCCCTTCAAAGTCATCGCTTGCATCTCCATAGCCTGTTTCTGACAGCCGAACTGCTCCTTTTTGTTCCAGCCGCTCATCAATGAAGATTGGAATGCGTTGGTACGTATTGGCCCAATTGCGGTCCCCGCAGCCGAAGATCGCATAGTGAACACCATCCAATGTGTTACCCTTACTTTCCTTCAGCCATGAAACGAAGTCACCTGCATTATCCGGGGGATTTCCATTATAAGATGCCGAGACTATAAGAACAGATCCTTCTTTAGGAAGCCGATCGGTGTAATCATTTAAAGGGGCAACCTCGGCATTGAAGCCTTGTCGCTTCCCTGTTTCGGCAAGGTCACGAGCAACCCCTTCCGCTGTTCCCATATTTGATCCAAACAGGATGAGTAATGGTGTCCCATGTGCTGATTCGATTGGAGATACCGTGACTCCTTTGTCCGCTGACTTTGATTCTGGAGAAGCAGCGGTAAATGACATCGTCGGCTTCCTCGGTGAAACGCGCATGGTCAATCCGTCCGGTTTGAGAGTCAAAGTTTCTTTAACATCCAATTGATATTCTTCATGATCAATCAAGTCAAAGTGCTGTAAAACCATGCCGAGCACCAGTGTCGCTTCATGAAGGGCAAACTGTTGTCCGATACAGGCGCGCTGCCCGTTTCCAAACGGTTTATAAGCATGATAAGGGATGGAATCCAAATCCTCGAACCGCTCAGGAATGAACGATTCACCGTCATCACCCCAAACAGATGGATCACGGTGAAGCTCGGGAATAATCAGCGAGAACACATCACCTTTCTTCACATTATATTTTCCACCCAGCATGGTATCTTTTTTCGCATAAACGGAAAACGCCGGAGCTGTCGGCCACAGACGAAGCGTTTCATTCAGCACCATCCGGACATATTTCAGCTTTTTCACTTGTTTGTAATCAGGAACATCATCACCCAGCACTTCATCGACTTCCTGCTGCGCTTTTTTTAACTTGTCTCTGTTATTCATGAGAAAATAGATGGCGAACGATAGGAGACCGCTCGTCGTTTCATGCCCAGCGATTAAAAAAGTAATGATTTGAAAACGAATATTTTCATCATCCAGTGATACGCCCGTTTCAGGATCGACTCCTTTCAACATATGGGAAAGAAGATCATCTTCTCCCTGATCTCCATTTTGTTTTCGGTCAGCAATCAATTCATCCACTAGAGAGAACATATATTGAATGTCTTCCTTGAATTGTTTTTTAGATTTGATCATCAGTTTATCTTGGATGCCAAGCCGCTGCGTTTGGCTCATCGCTTCATCCAACGCACGCACCATACTGGTGACAAAAGGATGGGTGGTCTCCCGATAAAAACTGTTAAAACGGTAATTGAACCCGCAGAGTCCGATCGTATCCAACGTCAATCGTGTCATATCTTCAGGAACATCTATCTCATCAGCCGGATTCAGGCGGGCCCATTTTTGAATAAGTTGGGTAGCAAGATCCACCATTTTGGCATGATATCCCTTCATTGCTTGCTGGCTAAAGCTGGGCAGCAGGATGTTATGGGCCTTTTTCCAATTCGGCTCCGTCGTTTCACTTGTGAAAAGGCCATCTCCTCCGAATGCTCTCACTTTTTGTAGGGCTGGACCGACTTTCTTATCAAACCTTGTTTCATCACAAATTTCTTTTGCGAGGGCAGCACTTGATACGAATGTAGTGATTCGACCCGGAAATTGAAACTGAAAAATCGGCCCAAGTTCTCGTGCCAGCTTCATGTAAGACTGAAGCGGCTTATCCTTATCAATGATAGGCAGGCTGCCTAGGGGGCCATATGTCTTTGGCTGTGGAAACTGAGTTGTGTTTTCCATTTTATTAGCACCTCTTTACAATAGTTTAGAATGCGGAATGAACGTTCATTCCGTTTGATTGTTAAAAATTTTTCAATCGTGCAATCGGACTGCATCCCAAAAGCTTTCTTCCACATCTGCCAAAAGTTTTGGTTCAGGTTCTAACTCCCCGATGCGAACAAGTCGCTCAAGCTCAAGAAAGGCTCCATAAATGATGGCAATCAAAGCTGAAGAAGGAAGCTCCTTTATTTCTTTTTTCTCTTTTCCTGACTCAAAGAAATTTTTGAATATATCCAATAGCCTTTGAAAGCTAGCATGACTATCTTCATTTAAAAAATGGGCCCCACTATGTAATTTAATAAAATAAAGTGCTTGGTCCTGCTCGGTTGTAAAGTGAACCATTGATTTAAAAATATGGTGAAACTGATTGCGAATTGAATCATCATGAGGAAATCCACTCTTGACCGTTTCAGTGAAAATATCCAAGTACTCTTGAAAAATCTTGTTGCCCAGCACTTCCTTATTCTCGAAATAACGATAAATGGTACCCGCTCCAACTCCTGCCGATGTAGCAATCATCGGGATCGTTGTCGCATCATATCCCCGTTCTGCGAATAGCACTAAAGCGCTAGATACTATACTGTCTCGTTTATTTACTGCAGTGATCATAATGATTCACCCCTTTTTTCACAAGATGCGGAATGAATGTTCATTCCATTTAGTGTAAGTGTATACCCAATAAAATCTCATCTCAATCGCGCATACTACCCATATTTTGTGAATTATTTGTTAACGGAGGGGGATAAAAGTCTGTAATTATTTCTTTTTGAGGAATTAAATGGGTACTACAAACTATCATTTGCCCATAAAAAAAAGCTGATAGTCACAGCTCTTCAAGTTAAAAACAGGATGATTTTCATGTTAATCAATTAAATCAAAGGAATTTATGCATGATAATAACGTTCAGATAGTTTCTTTTTATGGGCATTGAACACTTCTTCTAATGGGATATTGTACTTGTTCGCAATCACAATCAAGTTTCCTAGCACATCTCCCAATTCTTCGGTTAACTCCTGTTTGTTTTCTTCATACGAACCAATAACCTCATCAGGTCTATCCCTGCCAATTTCAAGGGAGCGAATGGCTCGTGCCACCTCGCCAGTTTCTTCTGCCAAAAAGCCGATGCGAATGAAAATGTCCAATTCTGACCATCCTCGTGCTTCATAATAATCTTTTACCCATTGTTGAAATTCAGTGACGTTCATATTCATCCACCTTTCAGTTAGATAATTCAAGTTTAACAAATCTTCCTGAATTTTGTATGATAAGAAGGGAAGATTACTAAATACTAAATGGGAGATGTGATATTTTGAAAAGTCTAGCTGTATTTTGTGGATCAAGCAAAGGTGCATCTGCTGTCTATGTAGATGAGGCTAAAAAACTGGGTGCGGAACTGGCAAAACGTAATATTACCCTTGTCTATGGGGGCTCAAGTGTAGGAATCATGGGTGCAGTTGCAGATTCCGTTCTGGAAGCAGGCGGAAATGTAATAGGAGTTTTGCCAGATTTTCTAGAAAAAAAAGAAATAGCACATAAGAACTTAACCGAACTGATCGTCGTGGAATCCATGCATGAAAGAAAAGCAAAAATGGCTGAGCTTGCAGATGGGTTCATTGCCTTGCCAGGCGGGCCAGGAACATTGGAAGAATTCTTTGAGATTTTCACTTGGGCTCAGCTAGGTCTTCATCAAAAACCTTGCGGACTCTTAAATATCAATCACTATTATGATCCTTTGGTCGCTTTATTCAATCATATGTCCGACGAACAGTTCCTGCATGAAAAATTCCGTTCCATGGCTCTGGTAGATGTTAAACCAAATGGACTCCTTGATCAATTTAATACATATGAACCGCCAACCGTAAAAACATTCATTACCGAAAAACAAACCTAATCATTTAAAAAAACCGGCCAAGATCAATAATGACCTTGGCCGGTTGTGATAAACCGCTGCGCACTGAAGGGTTAATTGAATATCTGGTTTAAATAATCTCCATGCCCTTTAATAAGTTGCACTTCATGCTGGGATGTAATCCAGAAGAAATGAAATGTCAGCCCCTCTTCAACTCCTCCACCCGTTGGCTGATGATCCCATTCATCAGAAACATTGTATACACGTATTTGATAAAAATATCTATTATGTATGGCACCATCAACGTTCTCCCAAAAATCTTCCGCAATCAAATTCTCCACATGAAAATTTTCCAGACCTGTTTCTTCTTTCATTTCTCTAATAACTGCTTGGTAAGGATCTTCCTGAGGCATCACGGTTCCCTTTGGTATCTGTATCCCCGCTTCCCTAATGGGATGTTGAAAAACCAATACCTGTGTTTCTCCATTTTTGATCCTTGTCACATACCCGTAGGCTTTTTTTATCGGCATCACCATCATTCCCCCGTTATTGCACATGATAGATTAATCACCAAAAGCAAATATGAGCTCTGTCTCGCATACAGTTTCTCCATCGACAGTAGCCCTTCCTTTTCCTTTACCGATAGGACCTTTCAAGCGAGTAATCTCTACTTCTAAACGTAACTGGTCCCCTGGCCTTACCTGCTTTTTAAAGCGACATCCATCGATTCCAGCCAAAAGCCCGATCCGCCCTTTATTTTCTTCTTTTGTAAGCATAACAACAGCACTTACCTGTGCTAATGCCTCCACGATCAAAACACCTGGCATTACTGGGTAATTTGGAAAATGACCAGTAAAAAACTCTTCATTTGCTGTGACATTTTTAATGGCTATCGCTCTCTTTCCTTCTTCCAATTCCAAAACTCTATCAACTAAAAGAAACGGATAGCGATGCCTGATAATGTCTTTGATTTCTTGGATATCAATCAATATTAAGTCCCTCATTTCAATGGATTGCTTTCACTTTATTTTACCATCAGCATCATCACATGGATATTTTTGTATTTTTCAAACTGCACTTCGTTCAACAAAAAAAGGCTGCCTGAGCAACCCTGTTTTTTGATTCCGCTTACAAATCCTTTGCTTTTTTTTCCTTCGATTTAGTTAACGGGGATAGAATCATTTGTTCATACCTCTCATAACCCCCTAATAATTTATGAATCAAGTTTATTTTAGGAACAACAAGGTAAACCACCAATCCTGAAATGGTGCTCAGGATAGCTCCTGCCAGCACATCCGCCGGAAAATGGACACCTACCCAAATACGGGAAATGCCAACAAGGAAAGCCAGCATGATCCATAACAACCACCATCCTCTTTTGAAAAGCCAAAATGATACACAAAACGAGAAAAACAAAATGGTATGATCGCTTGGAAATGAATTATCCACTGCCTTTTCAATTAACTTATTAACATTGGTCAATTCAGCAAATGGCTGATTGTTTGAATGCAATTTACCTGCCATTTTCCCCATCATTTCAGCTATTACAAATGTAACCATCCCACAAACAACCATCATTCTACTCTGTTCATTTCGAGTAAACCATATTACGATGACAGCTAAAGCTAAGAAAAAAACCATGTACTCCGCAATGAAAATGGCAGAGGGGTTTAAATAAGCGTATTGTTTCCCTAAGTCATTGATCATTCTAAATACATCGATATTCAGCTCAAAAAAATCCATGTCATACCAACCTTCCTCTTTTTCTTACATATTAAAGAGAAAGGAAGTAAATCTCCATCGTTCTTCCTAACAGTTTAATCCATTATCTTACATTTTCGTCACACGCATGTTAGTTCCTATGCAGTTTTGATAGCATATTAAATCTTCTTGTACATTTCCTGAACATTCTATATAATCCATTAAAAACAAGGAGGTTAGTTCAGTGAATAATGATATTAACTCCGTTCTGATTCATAAAAACCAAGAAAAAAATTCCGATACTGTCATCATTGTCATTCACGAAATATATGGACTGAACCAACATATTCATGGTTTTTGTGAGTCAATATCAAAACAGGGTTTTGATGTAATCTTTCCGGATTTGCTAGAACGTGAGACGCCTTTTGATTATTCCCAAGAGGAAGCTGCTTATCGGCATTTTATGGAGAACGTAGGTTTCACAGGCGCCTTACATAAAATAAAGGAAATATTATCGGATATAAAAGATGAATACCAAAAGATTTTCATCCTTGGATTCAGTGCAGGGGCAACTGTAGCTTGGCTGTGCAGTGAGGAAGAATATGTCGATGGAATAGTTGGATACTACGGTTCGCGTATTAGGAATTATGCAGAATTAGCGCCACAATGCCCTGCATTGCTATTTTTCCCATTAGAAGAGCCATCATTTAATGTGGACGAGTTAATTTCAGCTTTGGAAATAAAGAATGTCGAAGTTCATAAATTCAGCGGAAAACACGGATTCAGCGACCCTTACAACTCAAACTATCATGCAGAATCAGCACAGAAAGCCGTTAGCAAAATGATGAAATTTTTTAGGTTGAATTGAGGTTCACATTCAGCCTAATGCCGTTTTGCATTGATCCATTGTATCGAACCCGCATCACTATGGGGATGACAGTCATTTTGAACCTTTTTATATTCTATTTCCAATTCTTTTAAGGTTAACTTCATCAGCTGTTCCACACTCTTATTTACAGTATGGATCATAAGTTTATAGATCAATTCCTTCCGCCTTTCTTCCACGCCCTTCTTCATTTCACCCTCTCCTTTTATTCTGATATTATATGAAATGATGTATCCTCAGACAGGGGGAATGATCGTCGGATTCCTTCTCTTCGATTTTACTTATTTTAATATATTCATTCTCTAAATCGGTTAAGGTTAATTCAAAAAGATGGATGTCATTCTTTTTATAAACTCCCTTGTTAATCAACTTGTTGATTAGGAAGTTTCTTTTTCTCTCAATCGCTTTACGTAATAATATCCCCATGATAAATCCCCCTTTATAGGATGTATTGAAAGAGAATCTTTCGACTTGCCCATTCACAAAAAAAACCGGAGACACCTCTTTACATGAAAGAAAAGTCTCCGGTTTTCCGGTCAATTAACCTATAATTCCTATTTAATTACTCGGTATTGTTATTTCTATAATACTAACTCCGTGATCCGCAGTCAACAATTTTTTTCCTGCATCTTATTTATTTTTGCTTCGCTTCATGAAATGCTGCTTTCACTTTATCCAACAGGTCTTTATCCGAAATCAATTTATACCCTGTAAGTGCAAGGGCTTTTGCTCCGGTCAGGATGGCTTTGTCTCCAGCAGGAGATTTGGCACAGTCGCGGAATTCATTCGTATGGGCAATCAGCTCATCATGGCCAATTTTTATATAAGGATGTGCTGTCGGCACTACATGGCTTACATTACCTGCATCCGTCGAGCCAAAGCCACTCTCTTTTCGAGGACCCACTGCTTCCCCTAATTGAGCCAGTTCTTCTTTTAACAGTTCATCCAGAACTGGATTAATGACAAAATCGAGTACTTCATTTTGGAAACGTTCAACTTTAACCGTACTTCCTGTGGCAAGTGCTGCCCCTTCGGCAACAGCACGTATTTTATTGGATACTTCTTGGCAAAGTTTCCATGTTGTTGCTCTAATGTAAAACCTGGCCGAAGCATATTCAGGAATGATGTTAGGCGCTTCCCCGCCATTGGTGATGATTCCGTGAATCTTGACCTCGGCTGGGAGCTGCTGACGCAAAGCATTAATGCCATTGAACAGCTGAATCACCGCGTCAAGTGCATTCACGCCTTCTTCAGGTGCAGCTGCTGCATGTGCTGACTTCCCGTAAAAATGAAAATCAAGGGGGTCGACTGCCAAAAATGGACTTGTGACACGCGTTTGCCCTCCAGGATGGATAAGGATTGCCGCATCCACCCCATCAAATAGACCGTGCTTCACAAAGCTGCCTTTTGCACTTCCATTCGGCCCGCCCTCTTCTGCCGGTGTTCCGAAAACAATCACCTCTCCGCCCGTATCCTCCAGCACTTGAGCCAAGGAAATGCCTGCTGCAACACTCGTTGTGCCGATGATATTATGGCCGCAAGCATGACCTAAACCGGGCAATGCATCATACTCGGCTAAAAAGGCAATTGTGGGCCCTTTCTTTGAAGAGGTTTTTTTGGCGATGAATCCTGTTTCATGTCCGGCTATATTGCGGGTCACTTCAAATCCTTCATTTCGAAGTATTCCGGTTAATGTATCCGAAGCGAAGAATTCTTGATTCCCAATTTCGGGTTTGGCATGAATGGCTTGACTCGTTTCGATATATAATTTGGAATGAAGGTCGATGTGATCTTCAATGATCTGCTGATGCTGCACTAATTCTCTCGCCATATTCTTATCTCCCCTTTTTGGTGTAAGGAACCGGATAGGCATCGTGAATCCATCCGGCATTCCTTCACTTGTTCTAAATCATTATTTTTCATTAGCTGGTTTTGTCCAAGCATCCTGGTAATTCAATAATTCATCTACAGAAACATATGCAGGAATGGTGTTTCCTTTAAACGTTTTTTCAATGAACGCTTCCACTTTTTTCGATTGATAAAGCTCCACTAATTTTTGCAGCTCAGGACGATCGGCATTACCCTTTTTAACTGCAATGATATTAATATATGGTTTCGCCGTTTTACTTTCATGGAATAAAGAATCTTTTAAAGTAAGGCCTGCTTCGACGGCAAAGTTATTATTGATGGCTGACGCATCGGCATCATCCAATAGACGCGGTGTATTGCCAGCAGCAACAGGTTGGATTTTCAAGTTTTTCGGATTTTCCTTAATGATTTCCAATGATCCCGATCCGTTGAATTCCTCTTTCAATGTAATCAATCCAGCTTCCTGAAGAAGAAGCAGTGCACGGCCAAAGTTTGTTGCTTCATTCGGAACGGCAATCGTAGCGCCATCCGGAAGATCCTTGAGATCTTTATGTTTTTTCGAATAAAGGCCCATAGGCGCAATGACAGTCGACCCGATTGCCTCTAATTTCAGATTTTGGTCTTGAACGAATTCATCGAAGTAAGCGACCGTTTGGAATGAATTGGCATCAATTTCACCTTCACTTAAAGCAAGGTTCGGTTGGATATAATCATTGAAAGTGACCAATTCGATATTAAGCCCTTCCTCTTTCGCTATGTCGACAATGTATTCCCATGTTCTTGTATCCCCGCTGCTGACACCGACTTTTACTGTTTTCACATCATCCGAACCGCCTGATGCACCTTCTTCTTTCCCGCATGCTGCAGACACGATGGCCAATGCCAATACTATGATCGTTAATAAGATTTTCTTCATTTCTCCTACCTCCTGTTATTTTTATCTTCTTCTGATTTTTCTTGAAACAAAATTCCCAGTGGATTGCAATAATTGAACGATGATCACGAGCGCCGCCACTGTGACGATCATCGTCATCGTATCAAACCTTTGATAACCGTAAGCCAAAGCTAAATCTCCGACCCCGCCTGCACCGACGGCACCTGCCATGGCCGTAGATCCAACAAGCCCGATTGTCGCTGTTGTAAATGTAAGAATCAACGAACTGAGTCCCTCGGGAATCAAAAAGCGATAAATGATTTGCCATGTCGTCGCCCCCATCGCCTGAGCTGCCTCGATGATCCCTTTGTCCACTTCCAAAAGGGAGTTCTCCACAAGCCTGGCGATATAAGGAGCCGCATAAAAGATTAACGGAACAATGGCCGCATTCGTTCCGATCGCACTGCCTACAATCATTCTCGTAAACGGAATAAGTGCTACAAGCAAGATGATGAAAGGAACCGACCGCAATATATTGATGATCGGGTTCAATACATTAAAGACCCATTTATTCTCCAGGATGTGACCCTTTCTTGTAATGACAAGCAGGATACCGAGCGGAAGCCCAATCAATCCGGAAAATACCAATGAGATGGCTACCATATAAAGTGTGTCACCGAAAGCTGTTGACAGCTGATCTGCCGTTATTTCCATTCCCCAAAGCGTATTACCCATTTATCTGCACCTCCTGGACGAGAATCCCCTCATCTTTAATATACTGATAAGCCTTGTCCACCTCATTTTTGTTCCCGGTCACTTCGATGATCAAATTCCCGAAAGGCGTTTCCTGAATTTCAGAAATATTGGCTGATAAAACACTTAAATGAACATCATATTTCTTCGAGATCGTTGAAAGTAAAGGAGTTCCCGAAGTAGTCCCAATAAAATTAATTTTCCAAATAACCGGGATATGGGACCCTATGCTTTTTAGGAAACTTTGTGGAATTTCGTCATGTATGACCGTTCTCACGAAGTTTTTTGCAATATCCGTTTGCGGCTTCGCAAACACTTCGAAAACCGAACCTTGTTCAACGACGCATCCGCCCTCCATGACCGCTACCTTATTGCAAATTTCCCTAATGACAGACATCTCATGAGTGATTAGCAGAATCGTAATATTGTATTCTTTATTGATTTTCTTTAAGAGCTGCAGAACTGCACTCGTTGTTTGTGGATCCAATGCCGACGTAGCTTCATCACACAATAAGATCGATGGATTGGTAGCCAATGCTCTCGCAATGCCAATCCGCTGCTTTTGACCGCCGGATAATTGTTCCGGATAACTCTTTGCTTTGCTTGATAAGCCAACGAACTCCAACAGCTCGCCTACCCGCTTTTTGATTTCTTTACCAGGGGTTCCCGATAAAATCAGCGGCATGGCGATATTATCAAAAACAGTCTTTGAGTTTAGCAAATTGAAATGCTGAAAGATCATCCCGATTTTTTTCTTTTCTGCCCGCAATTCCCTCGGGTTCAATTTGGTTAAATCCTTGCCCCCAACAATCACCGAACCATCTGATGGATGCTCAAGCAAATTGACCAACCTGATCAACGTACTTTTCCCGGCCCCGCTATAACCGACTACACCGAATATATCCCCCTTTTCAACTGTCAAATTAATGCCCTTCAAAGCCTCGACAGTCTGTTTCTTTGTTTGATAAACCTTTTTAACATTTTGAAACTCAATCATCCAATCTCCCCCCATGCTGTTTATTTGTACGAATTCATTATCCAGAGAAGAGCTTTGCAAAGTTTCATAATGATAGGGTTAAATTTTTGGAATTTACGAGTAAATCTGCGAAATTCACGAGTAAATGCTCGAAACTCACGAGTAAATACACCAATACTCCAAATAACCATATACATTTTGAATAAACAAAAGAGGCCTCTTCCGTCATCAGACAGAAGAGGCCTCTTTTAGACATAAAAAAGAGTAAACTCTTAAATTAATTATCTAAGGAAAGCTCCTTCTTATCTTTCAAACTTTCGTCCGTTGGAATTAGCACAGTATTTTTACAAAAGTAAAAACCCGCTGCCGAGGTATCATAGGGCCAAGTCCCTCCACATCTCTTGATAAGAATTAACGTTATATTTAATTATGTCCTTCACTATATATTCTAATTTCTCTAAAGTCAACCATATTTTTTTCGTTCTAAATATTTTCATAGTATAGTGAATTGATGCTTTTTAAGTTATATTAATATAATTTTATTTCATTTTTATAATGATTTACTCATTCTCCATACAAGGTATTTTTCATTTTCTTCCCTTATCTTCATCATGCCTGAATTCGTATATAAACGAATCGCCCTTCCATTATCCGGAGAGAACCCTTAAATGATATTCAGAGACATTAAATTGCCTGAAAAAGTTTTCTGCGTAGTGAACCAATTCCTTGCCAAGGCCTTTACTGCGGTAATCGGGAATAAGATAAAAAAGATTCACATAGCCAATCTCTGTTCCTTCATACTCACGAATTTGAAGTTCCATTTGTCCAATCGGTTCTTGTTCCTTTTCAATGATCACCTGTCCATCCGGGAATTTGCGGACCCGCTCTTTCATTCGTTGCAGATATGTATTTTCATCTCCAAAACCATCTTCAGATCCAAAACTTACAACATAGGAATCTTTCCTGAATTTAATGATAATATCTTTATCCTTGTCCGTATCAATGGTACGAAAGATCAACTTCATTCACCCCTATCAATTTAGTGAAATAGTTTTCAACTCAACAAAAATCATTTTACTTACGCTCATTTATGATATTTTCTTTTTCATAAAAATAGGCTTAACGGGGCCCTTTCGTTTTTGTGCCTTGATGAAAAAACATTTGCCACCTTCCATTCGTACATGTCCAGATTGAACTCCTTAAGGTATGTTCCACTTTATCTTCATCAAAAATCCGGTATGTCGTTAACACGGTGTCCTCAGACAATGGATGCATATCAAATTGACTTAGTGTCATTTTCACCGCTCCGGCTCCCTCTTGCCCCACAAAATCGGTTTTAGACCAGATGTTACCCGAACTGCCGAACTCAAAGAAATCATCTTTCAATAATAATGAAAGCTCTTCTGGTGATGTACGGACTTCAGATTTTAACAATTTCTCCTCCAGCAGATACAAATGCTCTTTTAACAACGAAGATTCACTTTCCATTCATCTGGTCCTCCTTTTTCAGCTATTGGTGAAATTCATGATCCATGCTGGCAAAGATTTTTTATCCAGTTGCTTGCTGATTACCAGTTGGTTAATATTTGCGGTCAGCAGCATTTTTTTCTTTTTCGTTTTTAACCGTTTTTACCTAACCTATTTTCTTATTAAGAAACTGGACTCACGACGGATTTCTAAGTGTTAAGAACAATTTATTCCACAATACTAGCGGTAATTCCTTTTTGACTGCCATTCGATGCGAACTATTCCTTACTAAAACCGAATAATAGGGTCCTCAAAAAAGATCATTCCGTCCTACATCACTCCCACACCCAGCTTCATCATTGATTCCATAAAAAGAAGGAGCTGCAAATGGCAGCTCCTTTTTCTGTGCATACGTTTGTTTTCCCATCAGTGTTATCGTGATAGGGTACCTTGCAGACGGTTCGTTTCGGCGATTACTTTTTCTTCATCGATTGTTAAGCAGCGGCCATCTTTCACGACCATTTTGCCATCGATGTATACATCACATACATCATTTCCGCGTGCTGCATAAAGCAGGTGCGAATAGGCTTCACTCAGCGGCTGCAGGTGTTCTTTGTTATATGGGTAAATGGTGATGAAATCTGCTTTTTTACCAGCTTCCAGTGATCCTGTATGGCCCATGCCTATCGCTTCGGCTCCCATTCTTGTGGCCATGGCGAGTGCTGTTTGGGCAGGAAATTTGGTGGCATCCTTATAGATTCCTTTTTGCAGTAATGCAGCTGTCCTCATTTCTTCGAACATATCGAAGTTGTTATTGGAGGCGACGCCATCTGTTGCTACTCCCACTTTAATGCCTGCATCAAGAAGACTGACGACATCGGCAATTCCAGATCCAAGCTTCAGGTTACTGATTGGGTTATGGGCAACGCGGACATCATGCTGTTTTAGTATCGCCCGCTCTTCGTCATTGAGAACCACACCATGTGCCATCACGGTAGGCTGGTCGAACAGACCTAGACGGCGAAGGTGCTCGACAGGACGGGAGCCGTAACGCTTTTCGATGTCGAGGATTTCAAAGTCCGTTTCCGATACGTGGATGTGCACCATCAAATCATTCTCTTTTGCAATCCGTGCACTTTCCATGATTGCTTCAGGTGTGCAGGCATATGGGCTATGTGGTGCGACCATGGTAGTCAGGCGGCCACCGGCAAACGTTTTATAGTTTTTTGAAAACATTTCTGCCCCCATGAGGTTCGCTTTTTGGTCTTTTTCGGTACCCAAGCTGAAGATCGTGTAGGAAAAGGCTCCGCGCATTCCCGTTTCACCTATCGTCTCCATGACAGCACCTGCATCTATTCCATTAGGATTAAACATATCCGAAAATGTCGTGGTTCCTGATTTCATCATTTCCATAATGCCAAGCTGAGTGCTTACAGAGGCGATTTCCGTTGTAAACTGGCTTTCAAGCGGCCATATTTTCGTTTCAAGCCATGGCTTCAACAGCATATCGTCCCCGATACCGCGTAAAAGGGTCATTACAATATGCGAATGGGCATTCACAAGGCCTGGCATGATCCATTTCCCGCCAAGGTTGACCACTTGATCTGCATCTGCCAATTGTTGTTCATCATGCTTGCCGATGTAGGATATGGTATCATCTTGTACAATCATCATGCCGTTTTCAAAGATTTGATTTTCCTTGTCCATAGTAAAAAATGTAGCATTCACATATATTGTTTTCATAAGTAGTTCCTCCAAAGTCGTATCATGTAGCAACATGTTCTATTCCGCATTCTAAACTAGTACCTTACAGGTAATCAAGTAATTCCATATTATCAGGGGCCATTTCCATTTACCTTAGGAACCTATTGGAAGAGCTCCAAGATGAATGACCCCTTCAATATATCCGTTCAATCAGCCAACCGCCTTTGCAATTGAGCATGCGAAATCAGTTGCTTAAGAAAATCTTCCCTCCATTGCTCGGGACCATAATGGCTTCTTGCATATCTTGAAGGCTGTAGTAGGAAGCCGGCATCATGAACTTCAATCTTTTATCATTAATGAAACCCATCAAAAGGTTAAACGTTTCATGCCAAGTTTGAATGGAAGCCTGCTGATTCCAATGCCGAAGATGAAACATTTGAACATTCACTTTTGTCCTTTGTGAAATTTTTGCCCAATTTACAGACTGTCCTGATAAAAGACCGATCGTTAATAAGATGCCATTAGGCCGAACACAAAAAGCTAGCTCTGAACCATCGATGCCGCCCACTGAATCTATGGCCGCTTTCGCTCCGCGCCCATTCGTCCATTCCATCACGGTATCATTCAATGATGATTGGGACGTATCGATTACATATGAAGCACCAAGCTTAAGCAGTTCTTCCGTATACTTACTGTTTCTCGTTACAGCAATCAGCTTAAATCCAAGTATCTTGGATAACTGAGCAAAGATACGGCCAATGGAAGATCCGCAAGCATTTACAAGTAATACATCGTCCGGTTTCAATGCCAATACTTCTGTACAGATTAGCCATGCGGTTATCGGATTTATATATAATTGCGCTGCAATATAATCCTCGATCGAATCGGGAATGACGATGGCCAAATCCGCAGATGTTTTAACATATTCCTGCCAGGTCCCTTCACCGCGCAAAGGCAGAACACGCTTGCCTATCAGCTCTTTCGAAACCGATGGACCCACCTCTTCTACAATGCCGACCCCTTCATAACCAGGTATGGAAGGCAAGGGAATTCGGTGGGAATATGCACCGCGAATGGGCAGCAAGTCAGACGGGTTAATGGGACGTGTAGTCATCCGAACGAGGGCCTCCCCTTCGGAAGGACTTTGAATAAATTTATTTTCAACCTTTAAAACCTTTTGCGGATTCCCGAACTCATAGAATTTAACACATTTGGCTTCCAAGATAATAGGTCTCCTTTAATATATTAGTCTTTCTATTTTATCATTTAAACTGAACCCACCTGGCACTTACAGAGCTTTTAACTCTGGGTTTATGCTCATGTATTGTGGTTTTTCACGTTTTAATCCTCTTTCCATAAATTTGTCGTTATGAATCTTCTTATTTTTCCAAGCATATGGTTTATAAAACATTTGTTTTATACAAGGGGTGAAGAGATTGAATAAAGTAGGAAAAAATGATTTTGTATCTGGGTTCGTACCACATCATAATCATGGATCTGTTGATTATACTTCCATAGCGGACGGCCATGTCCATCAATGTTTAGATGTAACTTCCCCGCCAATTCCATCACAAGAGGGAGAACATATTCATTATACTGAAGGATATGTGTTATTTGAGGATGGACATACCCATTATTATAAGGCTTATTCGGGACCACCCATTCCGGTTGGAAATGGTATGCACGTTCACTATTACGATTTTTACACAACGGAAGATGATGGGCATAAACATAGAATTAAAGGGGTCGACCAACCTGCTCCAGGGAATAAATAAGATACATGATAAACAAAAAAACATCAGGGGGATGTGAAATCCCCCTGATGTTTTTTTGCCTCCGATAGTCTGACTCTAAATCACTGATCTTGAGATAAACCAATTGGAATGCATAGGGGCGTTTGATCAACAGGATTTTCAATAATGCAGCATTCCAGTCCGAAGACGTCCTTGATCATCTCTTTTGTAAAGACCGTTTCAGGAGGTCCTTCTTTATAGATTTTCCCCTTCTTGATGCTGATCAGATGATCGGCATACTGTGCCGCTTGATTCAAATCATGCAGTACCATGACGATCGTGCGCCCATGAGTGAAGTTTAAATCGCGCAGTAATTCCAATATTTCAATTTGGTGCGCTAAATCCAGATAGGTTGTCGGTTCATCCAACAGTAATAGGTCGGTTTCTTGTACCAAAGCCATCGAAATCCATGCCCTTTGCCTTTGTCCTCCAGATAATGCATCCAATGTCCGATCAGCGAATTCCGTCATTTTTGTTGCGGATAATGCACGGTCGACTATGGCATGATCTTCCGGGGTTTGTCTGGAAAATAAGCCTTTGTGCGGATGCCTGCCATAATAGCATAGTTCTTTAACGGTTATATCTTCAGGAGCTTCCGGAGCTTGGGGTAAGATAGCCAATTTCTTTGCCACATCCTTGGAAGATTGAAGATGAATGGCTTTTCCATCTAAATAGATCGTGCCTTGCTGAGGTGTTAATAATCTGGCTAGAGACCGTAGGATGGTAGATTTGCCACACCCATTGGAACCTATGATTATACTGATCTTACCTTCAGGAATTTCTAAATCGATATTATCGATGATTTGAGTTGATCCATAAGAGAGGGAAAGATGCTCTGCTGATAATGTTGTCATGATATTCCGCCTTCCTTATGTTATTTTTCGTTCTCGGCGTAATAGATATAAAAAATATGGCACTCCAATCACCGCAGTGATGATTCCCGCGGGTATTTCTATTGGAGGGAATAATCCTCTTCCCAGGCTATCGGCAACGAGTAGAAAGATGGAACCGAAAAGAGCTGAAGCAGGAAGCAAAACCTTGAATTTTGACCCTACCACCCTCCGTGCGATATGGGGGGCAATTAAACCAATGAATCCGATGGAACCAACCGCCGCTACACAGACTCCGATTAATATGACAGAAACACTTAACAATATATAACGCAGTAATTTTGATCTTTCACCGAGACCTGTAGCTATATCGTCGCCAAGGCTAAGTACATCCATTTTAGAAGTTAAGGCAATCAATACCGGGACAAGGACAAGAAATGGAAGCAAAATGAATACTTGATCCCATCCTCTTCCCCATAGACTGCCAGTCAACCACAGCAGTGTCGTGTTTACATCATCCGGGAACTTGACCATGAAATACTCTATCCCCGCTTGACATATGGCCCCTAAAGCAATTCCTACCAAAGCTATTGTATTTGGCTGAGCACCTTTTTTATAAACAAATATCATCAAAATTGCCGCCATGACCGCCGCTCCGATAAAAGCTGAAAGAGGCAGAATGATAATGGGCGATTGCGGAAATAAAACGATGACTATAACCGCTGCCAAACCGGCCCCTTTTGTTACCCCAATCACATCTGGAGAAGCCAACGGATTTCGAAGGACCCCTTGCAGAATGGCTCCAGCCGTTGCCAATCCGGCCCCCACTATCACGGCAATTAAAATACGTGGTATGCGATAGTTGTGCAGAATGAACGCCTGGCTTTGCATGCCATTTCCAAGGAAATTTTGGAGAATTTCTAAAGGTGAGATATAAATGGCCCCTAAGCCCAGGCTCACCAATGCTAAAATCAGCATAATAACCGTCAGCATCAGGAGAATTGAATAAGGGTGTAAAGTTGATTTCAACCCAAATGTCCGTTTTAGTTTCATTGCTTAATATTCCTCCCTCTCTTCGCTAAGTAAAGGAAGAATGGCGCACCGATTATAGCTGTTACGATGCCTACCGGCGACTCAAAAGGATAAGCGATAAACCGGGCGAGAATATCTGCGTAAACCAAGAGTAATGCGCCGAACAATGCAGAAAAAGGAATGATTCTCCGATAATCCCCTCCCACCAGCCTCCTGACGATATGAGGAATGATCAAACCTACAAAGCCTACCGGTCCTGCGACGGCAACCGAAGATCCTGCCAAAATGATCACCAATATTCCTGCCAAAATACGGATTCGGTTCACGCGCTGCCCAAGTCCCTGCGCCATATTTTCTCCTAAGACAAGGATAGAAACAGATCGAGAGAACAAGGCAGCGACAAGTAGCCCGAAGAAAGACCAAGGAAGAATCATGTTAACGTGTGCCCATGTTTTCCCATTAATAGACCCGACTAACCAATAGAGCACATCTTTCGCTTGTTCATTAAAGATGATCATTCCTTGCGTTAAAGAAGATAAAAAAAAGTGAACAGCCATTCCGGCCAATGCCAGCTTTACTTGGGTCATCCCTCCTCCCGAAGCAAAAGAATAGACTGCCATCCCTCCCACTGCTGCACCAATGAATGCAACGCAAACTAGAGATATGGAAGAAAGGTTAGGAAAGAAAACGAACGCGGACACAATAAAAAATGAGGCACCGGCATTAACTCCAAACACTTGTGGAGAAGCTAATGAATTCCGGGTAATAGCCTGCATGAGAGCCCCCGCCACCGCTAAATTGGCACCGACCAATGCTCCAACTAAAGCCCGGGGCAATCGAAGGGTCCTTATAATAGTTTGTTCCTTGGACGAGTCGGCATCAAAAAAGGACTTCAAAACCATTGATGCATCTATATCGGCCGCTCCCACAGAAATACTCGTCAGGATTCCTAAAATCAGCAAAACGATTCCAGCGATAGCGGTACAATACACTTTCAGTTTACTTCTAGCTACAGTTTCCATCGCTATACAACACACTTCCTAACTAAATTTAAACCTAATGGAAAGCGAAGTAAGAATGGGATCTCTTACTTCGCTTTTGTTCCTTTATTTTTCACCAAGCATGTTTAAAGTGTCTTTAGCAATGGCCTCCGCTGATACAACACCACGGTATCTCGTCCATAAATCTCGATCAACACTATACACTTGTCCGCTTTTTACAGCCTTCAGGTCTTTCCAAAGAGGATTGTCTTTCCACTCATCAGTAAGTAACTTACCCTCATTATTCGCTAGAAGCAACACATCCGGATCAATCTCGACAAGCTGCTCCAGGTTCATCTCGGCATGTGGCTGTTTCTGCTGAATGGCATTTTTCAATCCCATGCGTTCAAGTAATTCCCCATCATAAGAAGAAGAAGTATGAGCTTGGAATGAAGTATCTCGTACAACTGCAGGTAAAACCGTCATATTTGAATCAACAGTAAGTTTTGCTTTAAGTTCCTTAATCGTTTTTTCATGCTCGCTCAATCTTTTTTCTGCAGCATCTTCCTTATTCACTGCCTTTGCAATCGTTTTAAAAGAATCCAAGTTTTCTTGATATGTAGATTCCCGGCTTTTTAAGACAATGGTAGGAGCAATCTTCTGTAAATCTTTATAAATCCCTTTATGCCGCTCAGCATCTGCAATGATTAAATCCGGCTGTAAAGAACTGATCACCTCTAAATTAGGCTGCTCACGTGTTCCTACAGAAGTATAATCCATTTCTTGACCTACAAGTTTTGTAATCATATCTTTTTTGTTGTCATCTGAAATCCCGATAGGTTTTATCCCTAGAGCATTTAAAGAATCAACGAAAGATAACTCAAGCGTGACGATTTTTTTAGGAGTATTTTTAATTTCCGTTTCTCCCATTTCATGCTTAATCGTCCTTGTTTCTTGATTACTTGTTTCGGCAGATGTCTTCTCTGCTTCTGTTGTTTTTTGAGAATTATTACATCCTGATAACATCATCATAATCGTGAATAACAGGATTAATGCTCCTCCCCCAAACGTTCTTACTTTTCTAGATTCTCTCATTTTTCGCACCCTTTCCGTCATCTATACCTATTTAACTTCTTACCCAACGAATACTTCATAATTGAAAATGATTATCATTATCCTGCTGTTATGATAAAGTCATAGACTGATACCGTCAATATTAATAAAATTTTGTGAATAAAAATCATTTTGGCCATTAAGGCAACCTGCATGCATTTTATTGTTTACAGCAACTTCTGATTCGTGAAGTAAAAAGACACCTATGATAGCCTTAGATTATCAATATTCACCAGTTAATAAATATGACAAGTTTTATTTAAAGGAAGCGGAAAGCGAGTGCCTGAAGAGGAAATCAACGTTCAAATTATAAAACCTAAATTTTTTGTTCGTAAAGATTGTTGTTTGCTTAAATTACATTAACAAAAAAAGCAAATTCATTTTTTCCGTTTTATGTAAAATATAGATAAATTACAACTAATTGATCAATATTGGAGGATAGCATGGAGTGGGTTATATGATTAGAAGTAAATATTTGAAAGTTATAATACCGTTAGCTCTCATAGCAATCTGCGTTTATTGGTATTACTCAAGTATAGTAATATAAGGAACTTCAGAAAATGGAATGTGGAAGGTAACTTATTCGAAAAATATAGATTCCAGTGAACCTATCGATAGTTTTGAAGAAGGAAGGGCGGAAGATGGTAAAATTACTGTTCTGCATCCTTTTTCAGATGATTTTCACTTAGGACCTAAGCCATCAAAAGGCACAGTTGTGTCCGTAGTTTGGGAACATGATGATGAATCTCATACCAATATTGTTAAAATTAGGTAGATATTAAATAGACAGCAGAAATGCTGTCTACTTTAATGGATATATTCTCCCTTGGTATCCAACAAAGCGCGTCCAAGGGAGAGGCCACAAACGCAAAGTGTGCCGAGGGCGGACCCGCGGAAAGCGAGTGCCCTACGTACCAATCCACGTTCAAATATCATAAGCAAGATTGGATCTTCTTTTGCCTTCCAGATTATTTTAGTGAAACATCCCCTTTAAAAAGCGATACAGTCCATCTTCTCTATATGAATGCTCCGTCACTTCATCGGCTTGTTCTTTGACCAGGTCCGTGGCGTTTTTCATGGCAACGCAATGCCCGGCGAGTTTAAATAGCGGGAGGTCATTTTCGCCATCGCCTACTGCCAGGATATTTTCCGGTACTAGCTGGAAATGCTTCAGCAGCAGTTGGACGCCTGTTGCTTTTGTGATGCCTTCCACGGTCACTTCTACATTATGATGGGTGGAGGAAGCTGTGGTAAAGGCATTGTACTGCTTGATTTTCCCCAATTCCGCTTTCCATTTTCGAATCGTATTCATTTCATTGCTGAAGAAGTAGATTTTGGCTACGCTGCTTATATCCAGTTGTTCTGACCATCTTATTTTGTCTTCCACTGCATCCTGTCTTGATAGCCATTCATTTTCATCGACTGTCTCAGGCTTTGGCATCAAACCTTGTTTAACCATATAGTCTTTATCTTTAAGTAATGCCATCCGTGTTCCATCGTTCGGATGAACTTCGTAAAAAATCTCTTCCGCTCCTGCTTTGGCGACTAATTCCTCCACAAGTTCCGTCGACAGGGCGTGTTCGACAATCTGTTTCTTTCCGATAAATACGGACATTCCATTGGCGGTCACCATTCCATCGGCTTCCATGCCGGACGGCAAAACGTCCCTCATTTCTTCCAGCGTCCTTCCTGTTGCAATGAAAATCAGCTTCCCTCTTTCCCTGAGTTCGCCTATGTATTGTTCCAGCGTTTCATTCACAGTATTTCTTTCGTTCAATGTCGTGCCATCCAAATCGAGCACAATTGCTTTGTTGGTCATGCAAATCACCTCAAAAATCCAAATGATGATGAAAATGCCAACAGCCCATTATCTATAAAGATTTTAGGCTGTTGGTTTCATTCATTTATTTATTTTTGTTTCTTTACCTTATCAGTATAACAGTTTAGGATAATCCTAAAAGTTTCATGACGCTTAGGATCAAGAGACCGACCACACCGAAGTCCGAATCACCAAATGTGGTACCTTCAAACCCTACATCCCCCAAGAAGACCAGGAGTATTGCCGGCAGGAAACTAATGATGAGCCCGTTGGCAAAGGATCCAAGCATCGCTCCGCGTCTGCCTCCTGTGGCATTTCCGAATACCCCTGCTGCAGCTCCGGTGAAGAAATGCGGTACGAGCCCCGGAACGATTACTTTCAATCCAAGTACCGGAAGGAGGAACATGGATAATAGTCCAGCCAAGAAACTGAATAGGAACCCGATGATTACTGCATTTGGAGCGAATGGAAAGATGGTCGGACAGTCCAATGCAGGTTTTGTATTCGGCGCGACTTTATCGGCAATCCCTTTGAATGCAGGGACGATTTCAGCAATTAACATCCGTACCCCTGCAAGGATGATGTAGACTCCTGCAGCAAATGTTATCGCCTGGATGAAAGAGAATACGATGAAGTTCGAACCGCCGGATAATTCCGTTTCAATATAGTTCTGTCCGGCAAACAAAGCGACGATCACGAAGAACATCGTCATCGTAAGCGATACAGCAACTGATGTGTCCCTCAGGAATCCTAAAGATTTAGGAACCTTGATTTGCTCTGTCGTTTTTTCCTTATTTCCAAACCATTTTCCAACTGTCGCGGATACAAAATATCCGATTGTCCCGAAATGGCCGATGGCAAAATCATCGGTTCCGGTAATCTTCCGTACGTATGGCTGAAGGAGGGCTGGGAACATCACCATGCATATTCCCAATAGAATGGAACCGACCAAGATAAGCGGAAATCCGTTGAGCCCGCCGACCGATAGCGTGACTGCAAGTAAACAAGCCATGAATAAGGTATGGTGTCCCGTTAAGAATATATATTTAAATGGCGTGAAACGAGCCAGCAAAACATTGACAACCATACCAAAAACCATGATAAGTGCAGTCGAAGTCCCAAAATCACTTTGGGCGGCTGCGACAATGGCTTCGTTATTCGGTATGACGCCTTGTACATTGAATGCATGATCAAACATTTTACTGAATATATCAAGGGCGCCAATGAGCACTGCCGCTCCCGCTCCAATGATAATGAAGCCCATGACGGTTTTTAGCGTTCCAGATACAACATCCGCACTGGATTTCCGCTGTAACAGCAGTCCAATGAGGGCAAACAGCCCCACAAGTATGGAAGGTGTACCCAAGATGTCATTCATGATAAGTTCCAGCATTGCCTCTCCCCCTCTTCTTTATGTTTTCTCCTTATAGATGTGAAGCCAATTTCGATGTGATTTCAGGAATGCTCATCATGTTTTCCAGTGTGACGATTGTCCGGGTCCCATCATCCAGCTGACCGACAATATCCGCCGCTCCCAGGTAAATATCTGCCTGAACCGTTTTTGCGGATGCCAGATCCGTATGATCCACCTCGGCTGTCTTACCCATTTCCGTCAACGCTTTCTTCACATTCATCTCCATGATGAAGCTGCTGCCCAATCCGTTTCCGCATACTACCATGATTTTCTTCATATCAATCTCTCCTTTTTTTATCCTACATGCATGTCCAATTTAGATTTGATTTCAGGGATGCTCATCATATTCTCCAATGTGACGATCGTCCGGGTTCCATCATCCAGCTGACCGACAATATCCGCCGCTCCCAGGAAAATATCCGCCTGAACCGTTTTTGCGGATGCCAGATCCGTATGATCCACCTCGGCCGTCTTCCCCATTTCCGTCAACGCTTTTTTCACATTCATCTCCATAATGAAGCTGCTTCCCAATCCGTTCCCGCATACTACCATGATTTTCATTCCGCTTCCTCCTTCGAATATTTATGAACGTACTCCATAAGGACCGATTTATCTGAAGTGCTTAAAATTTCTTCTATATTGGCTGGTTCATTCAATAATTGAGTGAGCTGGATCAATGCCCGCAGATGCGAATCGTTATCCACTGCCGCCAAAATGATAATCAGGCGTACCGGTTTACCCGGCGCAAAGTCCACGGCTTCATCCAATTTCAGCAAACTCATGGATAAAGACCGGACCCCCTGCTCCGGACGTGCATGGGGAATCGCCACTCCAGGCGTTATCACTACATATGGTCCATTCATTTCTATCGCCTCGATCATGGCATCCACATATCGTTCCTCTACGGTTCCTAAGTCCACGAGAGGCTTGGCCGCGACTTGAATGCCTTCTTTCCAATCGGAAACATGCGGCTGTAATTGAATCGTTTGCATATTGAGGAGTTCTTCTAACACAGGCTTCTCTGCCTCCTTTAAAGAAAATTGGGTTATTTTTGGTGTATGGGTATACACATTCGACTTCAAAGCCTTTTCAAGCTGATCCTGTTCATGGATGGTTGCATACTTGGAAATGATCTTTAATAAAGCTGCAACATCCACACTTTCCGTCGTATATCCATACAATTCCTGCATGACCTGCTGGCGCAATGTATGTTTGTCCTGCATTTCCAAAATGGGCGGTACAACGAATAATGCCGCTTTTGTTCTCATATGCACCGTTGAAAAAACAAGATCGTACGACAGTGGGTATTCAGCCGCCTTTCTAACGGACAGAACGTCCAGGAACAATATATCCGGAAATAATTCCCTCAATGTATAAATGAGGATATTGCTGATGCCAATGCCATTCGGGCATACGACAATTGCCCGTTTTCGATCATCCAATGTCGTCCCTTGCCTGCGCAGCCATCCGCCAAAATAGACCGTGAAGTATGCGACTTCCTCTTCTGATACCGGACAGCCAATTTCTTTCTCCAACACCCACAGGGATTTTTTTGTCAAATGATGCAATTCAGGATAGACCTTCTGCACCCGTCCCGTCATCGGGTTCATTTGCGGGAGACCATACCGCAGGCGATGATATGCCGGTTTAAAATGAACGTATAATTGTTGGCATAGCTGTTCTTTGTCTTTCAGGTGAACAAATGCCAGCCTCTCGAACTCTGCCACGATTTCCTGCAAAAGGTGCTGAATGGCTTCATCATCCTTAAGAGGCGAAATATCCTTCGTTCGATTCATGCTCAGTAAATGTAAGGTGGCGTATAAGTTTTCCGTTTCGCTCCATACTGATTGAAAGGCATTCGTTCTGGTCATTTCCTCAACCATTTTGTATTCTTCCGTCGCAACAAACGGCGCCCAGCTCTGGTCTGCCTGTAACTCTTCCCCTTTTCCTATGAGCTGATCAGTACATAGAAATAAATAGCTCAGTTCATGAAGCCGTTCATCCGTAAAGGTGATGCCTAATTTACGTTCGATCCTTTCAAGCTGTAACCGGATCGAGCTGATTTGCTTTTCATGATTTCCCCATATGCACTCCATGATCAATTCACTATTGGGACTGTTCAGTACATCATGCACGAGACGTTCAATGATATATCTCTTTACTCGGGGTTCCCCAATCACCACATAGCCATCTTGTTTGGAATACTGGATCTTGAGCGATATGTCCCTGTTTTTCTCTTTAAGTCTTTTTAAATCCTTCAACACCGTATTACGTGAAAGCCCGGTGATCGTCTGGAAATGATAGACGGACAATTCTTCTGGGCTTAACAGGATCATCAGGTAAAAAACTTTTTCCCTATCTGCCTCTGAAAATATATAATTGCGTTTTGTCAGTTTTACATTCAATTCTTCATCCCTGATCGTTTCAGAAAAGGAGTAGCCCATTTCACGATTATATTGAATCGGTTGATATCCATGAAATTGGAGCCAGTCATTCGCTTTGCTCAGACCATATTGGATTTGCCTTCTCGTCAGACCTGTTTGGGCTTCAAGTTCTTTCATTTTTGAAATGGGCGAATGCTGTAATAGTTTTAGTAAATTGGCGCTTCTTTCATCTAAAAACATTCTCAATCCCTCTCCCTGCTTCTACGATATCTCACTTCTTATTAAAAATGTAGCGTTTCTAAGTCCGAATGTTGTCATAGGTACTGCACAATAATATACTCTTTAAACATTTGTGCACAATACCGCATCTTTTCTTAAGACATTATTTGTTTCGTAAGCGATTTACAATATAGAAAAGTTATTATGTACAAATTTGAGGCATATTGGAATGCATGATATAGAAGTCTGGGGGCGGGGTGAAGCTGAGGGTTTGGAATGATGGCCGTTTTAAAGGAGATAAACTTTGGCGATAGAATTCGGAATACGCATTCTTCACCAAATCAAATGAAAGGGAAAAACAACGTTCATATTTTACAAACCCTTTAGAAAAGTTCTAGCTTGATTTCAGAAATCCGCTCCCTTTCCGCCGACTGTCTGCCAAGCCTCATCAAAGCAAGCGTCTGTGGGGTTTCGGTTAGCCAGTTATTCGGCAGGAGTGTCGCAAATTTCTTCAATCAATAAGGGTTCATAAAACAGTAAAAAACCATTAAGGATTCTTGTCCTAAAATCATAGTTCAGTTCCATCTGAATTTAAAAACAAGGTTGATTGGAGCGGGTGTTCGAGACTCCTGCTTAGAAAGGCTCCCGGATCGCCCGCGGAAAGCGAGTGCCTGGAGAGGACAAATTCTACTAATCATAAAAAAACTGTAGGCAAACTCGATTTTCATCAAGTTTGCCTACAGTCCGAAAGGGGACAAATGTCCCCTCCTTCATTCAATCAGTGCGTTATCTTTATATCTTGCTGAAATCGCGCTGAGCTCCCCTATAGCTTCCGATTATATTTTGATAACCAGGAAGCTGGCTGGAAAGTAAAGCACCAAACCCTTCGACATCGTTGCGCCAATCACGTTGTAATTCGCACGCTACGCTAAACCAGTTCATAAGCTGTACACCGCCATGGGCCATACGTGCTAAAGCCGCATCAGCTACCTGTTTGCTGACTGTTCCAGAAGCATCCGTGACAGCGAATACTTCATAACCAGCGTTCAAAGCGGAAAGTGCCGGGAAAGCAACGCAGACATCCGTAACCACGCCCGCGATGATTAATTGTTTTTTTCCAGTTTCTTCGATTGCTTTAACAAAATCTTCATTATCCCATGCGTTAATTTGTCCAGGCCGAGCTATTTTTGGTGCGTGAGGAAAGAGTTCTTCCAATTCTTGCATAAGCGGTCCGTTTGGTCCGTTTTCAAAGCTTGTTGTTAAAATGACTGGCAAATCAAAAAACTTTGCGGTGTTGGCAAGAGCCATAACATTGTTCTTGAATTCATCAACACCATAATCACGCACTAGCCCTGAAATAAGACCGGTTTGATGATCCACTAGTAGAACGGCAGCATCATCTTGGAAATACGAGAATAGAGATCAGACATTTTTAAAGTCCTCCTTTTATTAAAGCTATCGAAGAAAGTTCATATGTAGGGAAATTCCCCCAACCCCTTCGTTGGTTGCAATCAGTTTATAACTTAACTGACTGTTATTTATAAGTTTATCTATAAACTTATAACCTGTCAATCATATATATAATAAGATTCATTGATTATGGCTCATTAATCTAGAACTGGAGTGTGATCGATCCAATGAATGAATTGTTGTAAATAACGCTCAAGATAACGTTTTGTTTGATCGTCAGTAAGAACTTTCCGATCAGAATCAATCTTTTTATGTACTTGCGATATCAGCATTTTTTGAAATGGAAGAACATGAACTTGCATGGCCTCCAGTATTTGCCTGATTTGCATTTGAGCAAATGCAGTGCCCATTCCCCCAGGAGTAGCACCGATCAGGCCAACTGGTTTTTTTGTAAGAACAGCGGACTCCCGAGGTCTTGATGCCCAGTCCAATGCATTTTTTAATACGCCTGGTATTCCAGAATTGTACTCTGGGCTTACGATAATAATCCCGTCAACGTCCTGAATGGCGGATTTAAATGACGTCACTGTTTCTGGAACGCCACTTATTTCCAAGTCTTCGTTAAACAACGGAAGATCATTAATTTCAATCCAACGAAATTGATAAGAATCAACCATATCTGTCAATGATTGAGCAATGATTCGATTATAAGAATTTTCCCGTAAACTGCCGCAAATAAGGCCGATGGTTCTGGTCATCTACTTCCCTCCCTGTTTGAAATCATCTCCTATAGTACCATATTATACCAACTATGAAAAAGTGACGTTATTCCTAATCACTAAATATGGAAAAACATAATAGCTGGGTAAAAAGAACTTCCTAAAAATGATCATGAATTCTAATTTGCATGCACCAAAGTCCCCCTTCCATTTTCTGAATATTTACAACATACTATAAACTATAAGGCGATTGGGAGGAGTGCGGAAATGGATGAAAAGAAAGTTACATGGCTAGAGCTCTTTTATGATTTGTTATTTGTGGCGGCCGTTGCGGGCGCCACTCATGTTTTACTGCATGTTGAAGATGGATATATCCATCCAGTGTATTTATTTAAGTTCGTGTTGATTTTTATTCCTATCTGGTGGGCTTGGGTAGGGCAAACCATATTTATTAACCGTTTTGGAAAGGATGTATTTCATCAACGGCTATTTTTGATACTGCAAATGTTTTTTGTCCTCATTATGACATCAAGCTTATCTGTTGATTTTGATCCTTATTATCTTTCTTTTTTAATTGGTTATATTGGCTTAAGAGCCGTGACCGCCATCCAATATCTTGTTGTACAGCGGATAGAAGAGGGAGTTCGAAAAAAGGCAGCACTCTTTTTGGGAAGGTATTTTTGGATTGGAATCGCCATTTCATTATTCTCTGTCCTTTTTGATTCCTGGCTTCGATATGCTGTGCTGTATTTGGGCATCCTGATCGATATCATTGTCCCAATCCTTGGAAGAAAGTGCTTAGAAAAGGTTCCTACAAATACGGCCCACTTGTTGGAGCGCTTTGGTCTATTTACCATCATTCTCTTTGGGGAAGCTCTTGTGAGCACTCTTGCGGTCATTCAACCTAAACAAGGAAATTGGGATTCGATTGCCTTTTCTATCATTTCATTTGCCCTGATAATAGCTATGTGGTGGCAATATTTCGATAACATGGAGAAAAAAGTCGACAAGTCTGTACAATCTTCCGGTCAAATCATCATTTACGGTCATCTGTTTATTTTAATGTCTATAAGCATGATTGCAGCAGCCATCAGGTTATTGTTTTTACATGAGGTACATTATTCATTTATCCTATATTTTGTTTTCGGTTCCGTATTGCTCTATTTCTTGTCGACCACTTTTGTTTTCCACCAATATAGACATAAGCACCAGCGGTTGCAAATATATCATTTAGGATTATTTTTAGGGATTTTAGCAGTCTTTCTTATTTTTAATTTGTTTGTCGGGGTACCGAATATTGTGATAATAGGCGAATTAACACTGTTTTTTATCATCTTTGCTAAACTAACGACCACATAATAAAGGAATTAAAGAAACCAGTATCAATCGATCACACTGGTTTCTTTAATTCGAAGATGGAAGTTTTTGCATTTGACACCATATTGGCTAATTCATAAACTGATTGTGACGAAGAAAGAATGAGGTGACATTCATGAAAGAAAACACAGCGAATCCCTCCGCATCTAATAATGAGGAACGACTAGGTTTAATGTTATGGTTCCGAATAACACGAATATATAACCAGAGTATCCGGGAATCCAATCAACATTTAAAGAAATGGAATCTATCGGCAGCCCAATTCGATATCTTGGTCCAAGTGGGTTCCCATGAACGATTGTCTCAGCAAGAACTGGCAAACAAGCTTTTTGTGACAAAAGGCAATATCACTCAACTATTAAGGAAGATGGAAGAGTTGGGATTGATTAAACGGGAACAGGAATGGAAAACAAAATACCTGTCATTGACTGAGGAAGGAAAAGAATTTTTTCATGAAGTTGTTCCAAAACAGGAGCTTTTTCAGGCATCACAATTTGCCAACTTGAATGAGACGGAAAAACAACAGCTTTTAGATCTACTTAGTAAAGTTCAAAAATAAAAACAGATCACCTGCTTGAATGGTGATCTGTTTTTTTATCTTTGTTACTTCGGTTTTTTCATGAACAGTGAAAGCACCACATTCACGATGGCAAAAATCAAACTAATTTTAAATACAAGTGATGAACCTGAGGCAGCTGCTGCCGGCAATTCATTTGCCACATCAGTCAAGTAGCCATTTTGCTTCGCAGAGAATAGCGAAACCATGACCGCTATCCCAATTGCCCCTGATACTTGCTGTGATGTTTGCGTAATCGCGATGCCATCCGGATAGAATTGTTTTGGCAATGCATTCAATGTATTCGTTTGTACTGAAGCGAGTACCATGCCTATACCAAGCATCATCACGATATGCGTAACAACCATGATCCAGAGTGCTGTGTTTGTTCCATACATTGCATATAGCCCGTAGCCAATGACAACAAGAATCGTTCCTGGTGTAATTACGGCACGAGGTCCATATTTATCGAACAGCTTGCCGATGATTGGGGCAAAAACGCAGTTCAATAGACTGCCTGGAAGCATGATCAGCCCAGTGGCGAACGCAGAAACCAATAACGCCATTTGCATATACATTGGTAACACAACCAGCATCGATAACATGTTAAGGAATGTAATCACGTTCATCGCAAGACCTAGCACAAACAGTGGGTATTTGAATGCTTTTAAATTCAACATCGGGTTTTCCATCTTCGTTTGACGGATTGCAAAAAGGATTAAGGCGATCAATCCAACGATGATCGTGCCAATTACCGTCATGCTCGTCCAACCATGATCCCCGCCTACACTTACACCGTATACAACTCCACCAAAGCCAATCGTCGATAACACAACTGACAAGATATCGATTGATACTTGTCGAGTTTCATTGACATTCGGAATATAGATATAGCCGAAGATAAGCGAGAATAACAAGAATGGAATCGTAAACCAGAATATCCAAGGCCATGATAACGTATCTAAAATCATTCCTGCTAATGTAGGACCGAATGCTGGACCTGCCAAGATGACTAAGCCCATCACACCCATTGCCCCGCCGCGTTTATTCGGCGGGAAAATCGTGAAAATGACATTTTGCGTCAATGGCAAAATGATTGCCAGTCCAGCTGCCTGAATGACACGGGCCGTCAATAACACGCTAAAAACCGGTGCTGCTGCAGCGATGAGCGTTCCGATGATCGAAAAAAATAAAGACGCCATGAACATTTGGCGTGTTGTGAATTTTTGCATTAAAATTCCTGTTACTGGCACTAAAATACCAAGCGTTAAAAAGTAGCCTGTTGCAAGCCACTGTATCGTCGTCGCATCCACGCCAAAAATATGGCTCAATTCACCTAAGGCGATGTTCAATGCGGTTTCACTAAATAGCCCAACAAAGCCTGCTACCAAAAGAGCAGCCATTATCGGTCCTGTTTTAATATTTTTATTTTCCACTTGTTAAAACTCCTTCAATATATTGGGTAACAATTGCGAAATTACTTTTAGCGGCTTTGCCGATGTTTCGGCCAAACAAAGCATCATTGCCCCTTCGATAGAGGCTGTCATCATCAATGCAATATTGGAAGCTAACTCTTTTGAAAATCCATCTTCTATAAGCTTATTAAAATAAATCCCTTGAATTTTCACATATAGTTCGGCGCAAGCACTTCGTACAGGATCACTTAATGTGGCCATTTCACTTACCATGCTGCTAAATGTGTAACCCGTAATCGTCCCTTCCCTTTCTAAATTGACGATTAACTTTTCAATCATGTAATTTGTCGCTTCTAACGTTGTCGGATACCGTTCAAAAATATCCACGATATCCGTCGTAATTACTTCATTCAAAGAATGAAGGCAAGCGATTAATAATTCCTCTTTTCCATTAGGAAAATGGTGATACAGCGAACCTTTCGTAACATTACAAACCTTTAAGATTTCGCTTAGTCCAACACCTTTATATCCTTTTTGCTGGAAAAGAATCGTTGTTTTTTCGATTATCAACGATTTTGTATCCATTTCCGTAGCACACCCCCACCATACCAACCGGTCTATTTGTTACTATAACAAAAAAAATTCTTTGGATGTAAGTACTTTTTTGCCTCTCTAAATAACGATTTCACAATTTAGACAAACTTTTTATAAACGGTATTTTGATTTTTCTATTATATTATCAGTTGATATTTTGTATACATATGTATACACGGAAAGAGGTTTTAACATGAGAAATGAAAAACTCAAAAAAGATGGCCATCACAAAGGAAAAGACCATGGTTCACACCATCGTGGCCCAAAAACATTTCGCCGCGGAAGGGCCATTGCTTTTTTAGAAATGATGAATGTTAAACGGTCAACCATTAAGGAACAGTTAGATAAACCTGAGTTTCAATCCATTAATCAAATTTTAGTCGGTGAATTAAAAGCCATTGATATGTTAATCAACGAATTCATTCAATTATTTGAAATACAAGAAAATGAAGCAGCCGATAAGAAAAGTGAAGAAAAGGAAACTTCCAATAATGGTGAGAAAGGAATGGAAATGAATGAAACAAATTAACAGTTATATCGATTCAGTATTTTATACCAAAGATGCCCTTTTGGAAGAAGTCATTACGTCCATACAAGAAAACGGAATGCCGTCCATATCGGTATCCCCCTCATCTGGGAAACTTCTTACAATGCTTATATCCATTTCAGGAGCTAAAAATGTTTTGGAAATAGGCGCTCTTGGGGGCTATAGCGGGATTTGCCTTGCCAGGGGATTCGGCAGCGAAGGAAAATTAACCTCCCTTGAATTAAAGGAGGAGTACGCAAAGTTAGCTTATGGCAATCTATCCAAAGCGGGATTCGGCAATCAAGTATCATATATGACCGGAGCAGCTCTGCAAAGCCTTGAAAAACTCGTTCGTGATAACAAGAAATTTGATTTTTTCTTTATAGATGCAGACAAGGACAATTATGAAAATTACCTGCAATATTGCATTCAGCTGGCAGAACCGGATGCTCTAATCGTCATGGATAACGTACTTGCGAGGGGCAGTGTCGCAGATCCGGATGCTGAACCTAAACATTACACTGCATTCATGAAGGCATTCAATGAAACTGTGGCCAATCACCCTCAACTGGAATCCATGCTAATTCCAATTGGTGATGGACTCACCATTTCAAAAGTAAGTGCTCAAACTCATGAGTAATGTGCGAATTCACGAGTATAACAGCTTAATTCACGAGTAAATTGACCAACCTCACGAGTAAAACAGCTTAATTCACGAGTAAAGTGCTCGATCTCACGAGTAAAGCGCCAATTCTCGAGGATTTTGCCCTATCTCACGTGGATATCGATCAAACTTTCAAATTTATCGCCCAAACTTTCAATTTTATCGATCAGACTCTTGAATTTATCGTCCAAACTCTTGAATTTATCGCCAAAATATCCTTTTCAGGAAGAAAAATAAAATGAATTTCTAGAATCTTGAATGAAAATGATTTTTATTATCAATAATAAAAAGAAAGAGGGGTAACCAGTTGATGGTTACCCCCGATGATTTAAATTTCTGGATCAAATGTTTTGCAATCCGTTTCTTTGCTATTTGTTGCTTGATTCCCTTTATGGCTGACAACATAAATAGCATCTGCACTGCATTTGTTTCCAGAATCCCAATATTTACAATTATTTACTTCACATAGAACATCTTTTGCCATCTTATCACACCTCCTCATTTGCTATCATTAACAAAGTTGGGGTTATTGATACTTTCCTTTTTCAGGTTTTTGTGTCTGATTTTAAGGAAAACGGAATTAATGGCATTTTCTAACATTCGCAGCGAACAAAAATCCGGGCAATCTGCCCGGATTTTTTATGCTCATGCTGATCTTTTCAGTAGTTCTGCTTGAGGGATTTTCCAAAGCTCCCGCCATTTTTTCAAGGCGGCAACCAGGATGATCAAGCCCAGGATCAACATGGTGATCGATAATATTCCGTTCAAGATGCTGAATCCTGCTGAGTCCGGGTTCAGGTATACGTTTCTGACCATCCAGTACCCTGCTACATTTACCGTTACATATAAGTAGGCAAGGGGTACGAGGCATGTCCACATATACCAGCGTTTGTCTGCAATTTTCAATACGACGGTCGCACCGATGATGAGTCCAATCGAGGCCATGAGCTGGTTGGATACGCCAAAGAGTGCCCAGATCGAACTAATGTCCCCAGAGTATAGCAGGTATCCCCATATAAAGCAGGCTAACGCGCTGGCAAAGATGTTACCTGGCAGCCAGTCTACCCTTTTTAATGGTTTATAGAACTCCCCGAAGAAGTCCTGGATTAAGTAACGGGCAACACGTGTCCCTGAATCGATTGCGGTTAATATGAACACGGCCTCGAACATGATGACGAATTGGAAGAAAAACGAAGCCAGTTTGCTAAAGAAGGGTATTTCGGTAAAAATATAGGTCATGCCGACAGCAAGTGTAACTGCCCCGCCTGTCCGACCTTCCAAATTAATGCCGATTTCTTCACTGAGTTCGTTAAGGTGCAGGGTTTCCATACCCAATGTTTGAAATACTTCAGGTGAGGAGTTAATCGCAAAATAATCCCCTGGCTGCAGCGAAACCGCAGCAATCAATGCCATGATGGCAACGACACATTCCACAAGCATCGCTCCGAAACCGACGGATTTGATATCACTCCAACGGTTTAACATTTTTGGAGTTGTGCCCGATCCGACAAATGCATGGAATCCTGAAATCGCCCCACAGGCGATCGTAATTGAAATGAATGGCCAAACGGGTCCGGCTACAATCGGGCCCCCGCCATTAATGAATTCGGTAAACGCAGGAAACTGGATTTCTGGATTCACCACGAAAACGCCGATAATCAATGCGGCAAAAACACCGATTTTCATAAATGTACTCAAGTAATCACGAGGTGCCAGCAGCAGCCAAACAGGCAATGCGGCAGCGAAGAAAGCATAGATCGGCAAGATGATGGCAAGTGTGCTCGCCTCAAGTGTCAATAAGTCACCAAGTGCTGTTCCTTGAATGTTCGGACCAAGTAAAATCGCGGCCATGATAAGCGCAAACCCGACGATGGTCGCACCTTTCAGATTGCCGGTCTTTTTATGGTAAAGCCCAACACCCATGGCGATGGGAATGGTGATCCCTACTGCAAACGTCCCCCATGGATTATTTTCCAAAGCATGCAGAACGACCATTGAAAGTCCTGCCATCGTGATCGTAATGATAAAAAGCATCGCGAGTCCTGTACAGAAGCCTGCTACAGGTCCAAGTTCTTCTTTCGCAACTTCCGAAAGGGATTTGCCGTCTTTCCGCATCGACGCGAAAAGCACGACAGCATCATGGACGGCTCCCCCGATTACAGCCCCGATTAAAAGCCATAATAAACTTGGCAAATAGCCGAATTGTGCAGCAAGGATCGGACCCACCAAAGGACCTGCCGCTGCAATGGCTGCAAAATGGTGGCCGAATGCCACCCATTTATTTGTTGGAACATAATCTTTTCCATCTTCTAATTTATGGGCCGGAGTCGGCTTGGAATCATCGAGTTTTAATACTTTGAGTGCTATGAATGTCCCGTATAAACGGTAGGCAATCATTAATATACAAATGGAGCCTATGACAATTGTAACCGCATTCATATTTGAACCCCCTCTATTTCTTACATCGTAAAATGATGATATCACAGTGAAAGCGGCTTCAATGGGTTTTCAAGTTATAATGCAGATATCGGGGGATGGACTGCAATATGAAGAAGGTAAAATGCAGAATTATGAAAATTTTTAAAAACCGATAAGCTGCCTTAGCTCCTTCACATATGTGCGGCTTACCGGAATATTTGATCCGTCACTCATAATGAGATTATAAGTCGAGTTGAACCAAGGCTGTATTTCAGATATATGGATGACATTCACGATAAAACCCCTATGCACCCGTAAAAATGAGCGATTATCGAGCTTCCTTTCAAGCACGATGAGGGGCTCACCGATTTTATATTCATTTTCTTCGGTTTTAATGATCGTCTTTCCTTCCACGAGTCCTATGAACAAAATATTATCCCGGTCAATCAAAACGATCCGATCATCTATCGATACAGCCAATTTACCTGTCTGTTCCACCGCCGTACGGCTGGCCGGAGGTGCTGTCCTGGATTCGTCTTTCCCGATTTGCCGCTGCTTCATGAGCTTATCCAACGTTTGACGAATCCTTTTTTCATTAAATGGCTTTAATAGATAATCAAATGCATATAACTCGAAAGCTTGGAGGGCAAACTCATCATAAGCGGTCGCAAAAATGAGCGAAGGTGCAGGGTCAAGTTCCGCCAATTGCTTAGCCAAATGCAAGCCATTGCCTTCTGCAAGCTCAATGTCCAAAAAGACAAGTTCAGGTTTAAGTCGGGAGATATCCCTCATGGCATCTTCTATCCCCTCGGCCTCACCCACGACTTCGACTTGCCTGCTTCTCTTCAATAAATATTTTAATTCATCTCTTGCCAGTGGTTCATCCTCTACGATAAATGCTTTCATCATCGTTGACATATGCTCCTTTTTCGTTGAGTGGTATTGATATTTTCACTTGTGTTCCGTGCCCCGGTTCACTTGCGATCGAGAGGCTGGCCTGTCCTTTATAGATCCCTTCCAGCCGTTCACTGATATTATGAAGGGCCGTTCCTGTACCCTTAGTCGATTCTACAGCATGCTTACCCAATTCATCTATTCTCCCGCTTGAAATCCCTTTTCCGTTATCTTCCACAACAATGCGCATCGTATCGTCTTTAAAATATGCGTGAATGATGATTTCACCTTTGCCTTTCACAGGTGGAAATGCATGGTGTACCGCATTCTCAACAAGTGGCTGTAACGTGAATGGAGGGATGAGAACTTCCTTAAGCCTTGGCTCAATGCGATAGTCGATATGATATTTATCTGGAAAACGCGCCTGCTCCAGCGATAAATAAGCGTTAACATGCTCTAATTCCTTTTCCAGCGGCACCAGAATTTGTCGGGCACCTTGTAAGTTAGAACGAAAGAAGGCACTGAGCTCCTGCAATAAATTTCTTGCCTTCTCGACATCCGTCCGGCATAGAACGGATATCGTATTGATTGCATTGAATAAAAAATGAGGATGGACCTGTGCCTGCAAGGCCTTAATTTCAGCATCCTTCAATAATTTCGTTTGCATTTCCGCTTTAGCGAGTTCCAATTGAGTGGAAAATAGTTTGGCCAACCCTTCAGCTAACTCTTGTTCCACTTGGCTTAATTTATCCGGATGCTTGAAATACATCTTCAAAGTCCCGACCGTTTTCTGTTGGACCTGCAACGGCAGGACCACTGCCGCCTGCAATGGGCATTGATCATGAAAACAATAAATGTCCTTTTTTGTTTTGGCCACGATGATTTTCCCTTGTTCAAGGGCTTTTTTCGTTAAGCCTGTCGCTATTCCAACCTTAGGGACATGGTGATCGGACGCAGCACCCACATGGGCAAGTACGCTATGTTCATTGGTAATGGCCACGGCGTCGGCTTCAGTCAGCCCCAAGATGATTTGGGCTATTCTCTTGCATGAAGTTTGATTCAGACCTTGCCGGAAAAAGGGCAAAGTCTGATCCGCAATCAGGAACGCAAGATTGGTTTGTACGGCCCGCGTCCGTGCTTCGTCCCTCGTAATCGACTGAATGATGAGCATGAATAGTAAAGTCCCGAACCCGTTGATGATGATCATGGGCAGTCCGATTACTTGTACGAGCTCCCACGCCCTTTCAAATGGTTTGGCCGTCACCAGGATGATGCCCATTTGGATCGCTTCCAATGCCATGCAAATGGGGAGGGCAAACCAAGGGGTGATCGTCCCATGCTTTCGCCGCCTTTTCCCCAAATAACCCGATAAAACCCCAGCCAAAATTGCAGCGATCGCACAAGCCCCCGCCGTAAAACCTCCGAGAAAATAACGGTGAAGCCCCGCTATCAAACCTACTCCCAACCCAACAAATGGTCCTCCCAGCAAACCGCCGATAGCCACGCCCATAATCCTTGTGTTGGCAATCGCGTTATCGGGAGCAATCTCAGCATGCCAATTCCCCTCTGGCATGGCATGATTTCCGATTTCAATCCCTGTATAGTTACTTATTATGCCGAACGTTCCAAAAAGTGCGATAAACATGATTTTCTTTGACATGTCATGTTCATGTCCTATCATTTGCCGAAACGGTTTCATATAGGAAAGCAGGAATGCGGCAATTACGATGATTCCCACTTTTTCAAACAGCGACGGTAATAAATTAACCAAAGCATTCACCCCATTTCTGGCTTTTTCATTCATCTTACACCAGCCATGAAATCCTTGTCGAATTTTGTTTTTACGATTAACACGAATAATCCAAGATCATGGAAACAAACAGAGGGACCTCCATTTAATCATGTCACATATGGGACATACGCCTTCAAAAAGCATAGGGAACATGAGATGGCAGTGGTTGGTTCAATTCCAGTATGATCATTCAAAAAAAACCCTATAAATACCAAGGCTTTTTCAATAGAAGGAAATCACTGATTCGTTTATATAGAAACGTGTCACCATCCTCAGGTAGACATGTAACAAGGTTTTCGTCATAGAAGTTTCTGACAGATGAAAGCTATGCGGTAATTGAATTTTTTTAACATCCTTTGGTCGCCTTTGAAATAGAACGCTTTTTTTTCAATCTTCCTATCACTAACAATAACACCGGGAGCAGAAAACAAATGGTTAAGGAAAATGGCGTCCATGCTTTTAAAGTAAAGTTTCGACTATGTACTGTTAATAAATTAAATCAAAATTATATCCCATTGCTTTTTTACGAAATGGGATTTTTTATGTTTACTCGAAATATGCTAGGTGTTAAAAAGAATAAAACTTATATTATGTTAAAATTTAAAGGAATGGTATTATTTTTGTGCTTGATAAAAAGGTAATCATTATTCAATGGAGGTAGAACAATGGCTGATGATATGCCTTCTGTTTATGGAGAATAGGGCTGCACAGCACATAGATATAAATGATATTGTGGACTGACTTTCAATAAAGTAAATAAGATGGAGGCGATTAATGTGTTAGTAGTTACCACAGAAAAAATTGAAGGTTACAAAATTGTAGAAGTGAAAGGACCCGCCTTTGGTCTAATTGTAAGAAGCAGAGGGATTGGCGGCGATATCATGGCAGGGTTAAAATCCTTAGTAGGTGGAGAAATCAAGCAATATACAGCTATGCTTGAAGATTCAAGAAAAGAAGCTATGGACCGTATGATTAAAAATGCCAATCAAATGGGAGCAAACGCAATTGTAATGATGAGATATGATTCTGGGGAAATCGGTAAAAATATGAGTGAAATTGTTGCATATGGAACTGCCGTTATTGTGGAGGCAATATAATGAAATTCATCATAGGGTACTATATATTACAAATTGTTATAGTTATCTTATGCATTTTACTTGGATACTTTATCTATGATAAACGGTTTAAACGTAATCACGGTGTAAAAGTTCCTGATGGATTTCAATCGACAGATGAAATAAATATAGACCCTGTGACTGGAGAAAAAACAAGGGTGTATTATAATCCTGATACGGGTGAACGCTTTTATAAAAAAGAAAAATGATTATAAAAAGCCACGATTTATACAAAAGCGTGGCTTTTTATTTTTTTTATTTACTGAATCAAATGATACTTCATCATGTCCATTAGTTGTTTTGCAGAAGTTTGCTAAAAATTAATCAGCATTCATGGATAAAAACTGGGACCAAATCGCTTCGCGAATGGATCATCTAATTTATAGGCTAATTTGTGTTGCATTCAAGAGATTTTAATAACAAAGTTATTTTTGCATTACAGGCTTATAGTGCCCGGGGATGCTTTTAGCTGAAATGGCCAATCTGTTCCAGCCGTTGATCGTGATGATGATGGTAACGAGATCGATATATTGTTTTTCATCAAAATGAAGGCGGACCCGCTCATACAGTTCATCAGGTACACCATTTGCAGAAATGGCCGTGACCGCTTCCGTCAATTCCAGCACTGCCCTTTCCGGTTCAGAATAGAATGGTGATTCACGCCAAGCACTCAAGCAGTAGATTCTTTGTTCCGTTTCACCCATTGCCCGGGCATCCTTTGTATGCATATCCAAGCAGTACGCACAGCCATTTATTTGAGACGCGCGAATTTTAATCAATTCAATTAATTTGCTATCGATTCCCGTTGTTTTCTTGTATTCCTCCAATTCCACCATTAATTTGACCACTTCCCGATTTGTCTTCATGTAGTTAATGCGTTGTTCCATGTCTATCTCCTCCATTAAATCTTTTTGGTTCCACTTATAAGACAAAATAGGGGTTTGATTTGTGACATACAAAAAAGAGAGCCCGTTATGAGCCCTCAGTCTACCCTATTAAGGAACAGGAATATGATTTAATTTATCGGGATTGGTAACAATAAAGATTTTTCGGATATTTTTTTGTTTTGAATCCAATTCAAAGCAGATGACTTTGACGGGCTTTCCTTCATTCATTTGCAAGATTCCTTCCTGACCATTGACCATAACCGGAAGAAGTTCTCCTATGAAACCTCCTTTAGCAGAAACTCCTTTAAGAAAGGAGAATACGCGCTGTTTGTTTACAATCGGATTTAATGCAGAAAGCACTTTTCCTCCGCCGTCAGTAACAAGGACAACATCTTCTGTAAGGATATCCAAAAACTCCTCAAAGTTTCCTGTCGTAGATGCTTTTATGAATTTTTTTGCCAAAAGATCGACATGTTTCGTATCCTCAGGATGGACTGGCAGATCGTTCTGTAATTTCCGCTTAGCCCGGCTGTAGATCTTTCTGCAGTTCACTTCATTCTTTTCCAGCATTTCGGCAATATCTTCATAGCTGTAAGCGAATGCTTCTCTAAGCACGAAAACCGCTCTTTCAACAGGTGAAAGCTGTTCCAGCAAAACGAGGAAGGCATATGCAACCGTTTCATCCGTTACAACCTTATCTATTGGCTGCTCTGTTTCGTTTACCCGAGGTTCAGGCAGCCAAGGTCCTGTGTAAACCTCTCTTCTCTTACGGGCTGAATTTAAAAAGTTCAGACAGCGATTTGTCGTCATTTTCGCAAGATATGCTTTCATGTCCTTAATTTGTTCGGTATCAAGCTTAAGCTGCAGGAATAAATCATGAACGATATCTTCTGCGTCGGTAACCGATCCAAGCATCCGGTATGCGATGGAAAAAAGAAAAGGTTGGTATGTCTTATATAATGTATCCAGCTCCACTTGCTTCACCTATTTTCTATCAAATTCGTTTTTTTGAGATGTATGACACCTTTCCATAACTATTCCCTAAACCAATCATTTATCCTTCTTCATCATCTACAACTTAAAAAGAACAGCAAAAGAGCTGCTCCCAGACTGTAGACAAACTCGATAATTATTCCCAATTTCGGATACTCATTTATCAAGGTGCTCATACCATACGATATCATCAAACATTCTTACAACCCGCGGTATGAAGCCTTCTTCATAATCTTCCGGGTATTGAACTATCGCATAGTAAACGCGGTCGCCATGTTGAAAAACCGATACTGTACCCAATATTGAATAATTACTGCCCTTCTGACTAATGTCAAATTCGACCTCAGACCAATCAAATCGGTTAGGCGCATTATTAGATCGCTGTTTAATCTCAAAGTCGTTGCTTATCACAACTTCCCTCGCAAACTCCGCCTGTTCTTCTATTGTCGCATTCGTACCCTCCCTTTTGGAAAATATCTGAACTTTGGCATCCTCATTTCTCTTGCCTGCAAAATTCGCAAAAATAATCATTGCATCTCCTTCACCAGAACTAGCCTCTTCAACGACCATGTCATCCACGATGTAGGTTGAGAATCCCAATGCCTGACTATGATGAAGCGTGAATTGGAATGATTCTTCCATACCTTCTAATATGATCATATCCGTTTTCGTATTTGGCCGATCTTTTGTCGGATCATCGACCGATTCACCTGGAGGATCTTCATCTTGCCCGTCGGTTTGCTTAGGATTATCATTTGGCTTTTCTGAAATTGGTGGAGATTCCTTATTTCCCTCCTCGACTCCTTTACAAGCACTAAGTCCTGTTAGCAAAAAAACGGTTGCCAAAATCAACAATATCTTTTTCATCGGAACCCTCTTTTCATGTGTTTTAACAAATTAATATACGGCTCCATATGAAAAAAAGTTACACTATGCTTCTTTGCAAATATCAGACTTTATAGACTTAAAAGTGATCGATACTTCACTCTTTCCGAAAAGAAAATATGAAATTGATTCATTTACTAATTTCAAGGAAAAATCACCCTTAAGTTAATAAGCATCATTTCACAATAAGGCATTATTTAATATCTCTTTTTTCTATAACAAAGACGCTTTCCAGTTCAGGAAAAGCGCCCGATAAAGAAACAATCAAAATATGCAAAGTTAGTTATTTCATTAGATAGTTTGAATAAGGAGTACTTTTTAAAACCAATTTGAATGTATGATAATGTAAAGAATCGCACGTTCAAAAGGCCGCCAGTTGGCGGCCTTCATAACTTCCCTTGCCTTATATATACTAATTGAAAAATAAATGTTTATGTATCGTTTATGGTTAAGATCCAATGCTATGTTCTACTGCAGTATCCCAATTAGGAAAATAATACAATGCATTTTTCATTAACTCCGGATCTGATTTCTTTACCTCTTTCTTTCGAGGTGGCTTCCCTTCTTTTTCTACTAATTCAGAAATTTGATTCACGACTTCTTCAACACTCATATTTACTTCCATCTCTTTTCCCTCCTTCTTGCTATTATTTATATATTTTCCTAATTGATGAAAAGTAATACAATTTTTCTATAACTAAACTACCAGTTTAGTTATAGAAGGTTATTTTTTTCTCTAATTTGAATGTAGGGATAATTGAAATGATCGTACAGACAAAAAGCCAACGAAATCGTTGGCTTTTTGTCTAAATAATTCACAAATGCTTTTCCAAGTTATCGTTAGATTCACCTATGGTCAATGCTAAATACTTTCTAGAGGTAACAAGATTAATAAACGACAAGCATAAGGAAACCGAAGCAATAATAAATACCACTACTATGCTTTACCGCTGGCCCAGTATCCATATTTTTTTATTTTATTATAGGGATACCGGTTATTTTCTTTAGTGCGCTCTTTATTTTTAAGTAAAAAATTCATACAAATCAACGACACAAGAAATAGACTCCTTTAAGCCCCTAATAGTTTCGCAGCCTAATAATCGGTTTCAGCGATCCTCCATCATTCTATGTAAAGAATATGCTGCTCTTCCTTCAAATTAGCTCAGGAGTGTATCCAAGATTTTGCTTAAATCGGTTGTCATGATGAGCTTCGATGGTTTGTAAGAAGCTTCGCATGGAGTTTGTCATATAGGCATCTTTACGGTGAATGAAGACAGTCGATATATTGCCGTATTCTTCCGGAATTGCATGCACGTGCACTTTTTCATTGGCTGTAAGGTGATTTACCGCTGATTGTGGTACGAGGGTAATGCCAAGGCCGAGTGTCACGCTGGTTAAGATCGTTTCCAATACATTGAACTCCATGATCCTTTTGGGCATCACTTCTTCTTCTTTCAGCCATTGTTCCAGTTTAGAGCGATAGCCACAACCCTGACTGAATACTAAAAATGGTTCTGTTATAATTTCTTCAAGGTTAAATGTTTCATTTCTTGTAACTAAAACAAGTTGTTCTGTACACACATCGTATGGCTGAATGAGCGGATGTTTAATCGGTCCTGTAACAAAAGCGCCATCCAGCCTATGTTCGATGACATCTTTAATTAAATCCTCGGTTATCCCCGCCTTTATGGATAAATCGACATTTGGATACTGTTTATAATAAGAGGCTAGAATCTTGGGAAGATCGCTGACCGTTTCAACTGTACCGATGTTCAATATCCCTGTAGGTGTTTCACTATCCAGGAATACTTGCTTGAGTTCTTCCACATCAAGCAAAATTTTGTTTACATACTCAAGCATTTTTCTAGCCTCTGCAGTTAAAGACATGCCACGTTTATGGCGATTGAATAAAGGCGTCCGTAACTCCTGCTCTAAATGCTTAATCCTAGCCGTTACATTGGATTGGACGTAATTCAATTCAACAGCCGCCTTACTTACGCTGCCATATTTAGCGACACACTGGAATATTTGCAAATCCCGCATTTCCATAAAAGTGCCCCCCTTTCTCAACTATCATTAATAATGATGATTATATTCATTTTAAGTCATTTTACATGATAATGACTTTATCATAAGGTGTGTATAGGAATTTAATCAATCATTATTTTTGAGGGGAAGCTTTTATGAAAAAAAATCAAGTTTTAATCGGTGCACTTTTATGTTTGACAGCCAGTATTTCTTGGGGAGCGATGTTTCCAGTTGCAGAAAGGGCCTTAATGTATATCGATCCTTTTTATTTCTCTTTTTTGCGATATTTAGCTGTTAGCGTAATTTTAGGGATATTGCTTTTAATTAAAGAGGGGAAGAAGTCTTTTAGCCTGGAAGGGAAAGGGAAGAAATTATTGTTTTTTGGAACGATGGCGTTCACTGTATACAACTTTCTCATATTCGCAGGTCAAGACTTACTGGGACATAACGGGGTCATTGTCGCTTCCATCATGGAATCATTAATGCCCATGATTTCAATTTTAATTCTGTGGGTTTTCAAAAATGCCAGGCCCATGAAATATACCATTGCCAGCATGTTCATTGCCTTGATAGGGGCCATTCTTGTCATTACCAATGGCAATATATCATTCGTATTTTTATTGAAAGATAGCCTCATCCCTATCCTTTTCATTCTCATCGGGGTTATAGGATGGGTTATATATACGATGGGCGGCGACCAATTTAATGGATGGTCAACACTTCGCTATTCAACTTTAACGTGCATCTTAGGAACTGCAGTATCAGCAATCATAACATTCCTCGCAACTGCGATGGGCCTGTCTGTCCCTACAGCAGAGGTTATGCAATCCATTTATGGCGAAATGATTTTCATGATTATTTTCCCCGGTGCCATTGCCCTTTTAAGCTGGAATTTAGGCATTAAACTTTTAACGCCGATCAATGGAATCCTATTCATCAATTTAGTTCCAATAACCACGTTGGTCATCGTTTTTATCCAAGGAAAATCACTATCATCATTCGAATTACTGGGAACTTTTTTAGTGATATATGCATTGTTCCAAAACAATTATTATCAAAGAAAAAACTTGCCTTCCAAAGTTGAGAAATTGAATCCAAGGAAATTGAAAAGAGTCATTTAATTAAAGGTACAAAACATCAATAGGAGGGCAACAATGGATGTATTAACGCTTTTGCTAATCTTTGGATTAGCTGTACTGTGGGAATTGGCCACGATTAATAAGAATGTGAAAAAGATGAATGAGCAAAATGCAGAATTAATTAATCTATATCATGATAGAAGTAAAAGAATTAAGTAAAATAGACTTTTGGCGATACAACGCAAAAAAGCCTGTCATTTAGATAGGCTTTTTTTCTACTAACCAGTACGACGTCATCATCGATGAATCCTTTTCTTATAAACGATTGCATATCCACAGTGCTTATCTTCGCTTTGTTGGCGGCCGCGAGCAAATAGAAAAGAGCATGCGTTGAAAAATGATTGGTCAAAACATGCCCTTTTTATGGATAATGCGTAAGCACTTCATAAGCCATATCAATTAACAATTCACTATTTTTGATTGTTTATGATCGTTCTTTTTGACATTTTACCATTATAAATTTAAATGGAGGTTTATGTTCCATATTCTTATGCGGCTCGACAATTTCCGAAGATTCTATCAATCCATATTTTCCAAATTCTTGTTTTATCGAATCGGAATCATAAAAAAACATTTTTACCCCTTCCATTATCTCGAAATAGTCTTTATCCAGTTGTTTGCCCTTTCCAAACATTGGGGCTTCTTTTGAAATAGTAGTAAAAATCATATAACCGTTTGGCTTTAACTGATTATAGCAATCTTTAATAAACTTTTCTCTCTCACGATTATTCAATAAGTGAATAAGTGCATAACAAAATATACCATCATAAAGTTGGTTATCAAAAGGCATATCGGTTACTGAACCATGAAAAATACTAATATTAAGACCATTTTGCCTTGCCAAATCAATTGCTGTTTTTGAAATCTCAATACCTGTTATATTTATTCCATTATCAATAAAAACCTTTGCGTTTCTGCCATATCCAATACCAGGAATCAAAATATCCTTAACTTTATTCTTAAGGAAAAAGTCCTTTGTCAAGATTGCGGAGTCTGAAGGTTCAAATCCCCACATCATTTGATTTTCTATAAAACTTGATTGCCAGAATTCTGTCATGCCTCAATCTCCTTTACAAATATTAGCTCTTTTTCTTTGGCTGTTTTCGCATACTTTGTTGCTATTCACCAAGTAATGCGGTGTAATTGATTTCCCCTCCATTGCTCGCTTTCCGCGGGGCGGGCGGTGAGCCTCCTCGGCGTGAACGCCTGTGGGGTCTCACCTGTCCCGCTGCTCCCGCAGGAGTCTCGCACTTCCGCTCCAATCAACCTTAAATAGTTTCGTTTTAAAAACAACAATCTTTACGAAAAGATCTTTTTCTTTTGAAAAATACTCTTATGCATTCAAGGACTTTATGCCTCCAAAAGAAATGCAGCTTCAACTAAATCCATGATGACTCCAGCTGCCGCTTTATTGCCCTCCGCCGCCGCAATCACCAGCTGAGAAGGCGTGCTGAGTGATGTATCTCCGCATGCAAATACTCCTTCAACCGTTGTTCGTCCAAATGAATCCACTTTAATCCCGCCGTTTGGAGTGATCTCGCAGCCGAGCTGTTCCGCAAAAGGAGCAGACTGCACCAAGTCTGTGACCACAATCCCTGCCTCCCTTTTGATTTCCTGTCCGTTTTGCAGCCGGATCGATGTCAGCTTCCCTCCTATCGATTTAAGACTTTCAATCTTTTCTTCCACGACTGTTACGTGCTGCCTAGCAAAGATATCCTTCTCTTCATCAAGCACCTGATAGCCATTTGTAAACACGATTACATCACCGCTCCAGTTTGACAGCAGTTTTCCCATATGAAAAGCCCGTTCATTTTCTGCAATCACCGCCAATGCTTGGCCCCGCATTTCCCAGCCGTCACAAAACGGACAGCTGAAAACACTCGTTCCGTATACATTCTGTATGCCTGGAATCTCCGGCAAAACATCCCGAAGACCTGTTGCGAGAAGCACTTTTTTCGCCATGTAATCCGTTCCGCCTTTCGTTTGAATTCGGAACACACCACTGGCTTTTTCAATAATCTCCACCCGCTCCTCCTTAATGGAGACGGACGGATATTTTTGGACATCCGTTCTTGCCCGCTTCTTGAACTCTGACGGCTTTACCCCATCCTGTGTGATAAATCCGTGCGACTCCTGCGTCACCCGGTTACGGGGTTTATCCTCATCAAACAAAATTGTTTTCCGTCCAGCACGCCCCATGACCAATGCGGCATTCAGTCCTGCAGGTCCTCCACCAACAATTACACAATCCAACACATGAAACACTCCTTCTTTATAAAATCTATTAAAGACCCTTAATGTCCTTAATTTGTGTAAAAAAATTTATTTTTCTTTTTTTGTTTCCTGACACTGCTCCGCAATGCTTTGAATCGTTCGTCCAGCCAGTTCTTTCTTCATGTTGCCTTCCGCCTCGATCATCACGCGCTCAATTAAACACTCGCTTTCTTCATGGTCAAACGCACAGTTGAAAAGCACCGACTGACCTTCAACCGCTTCAATAACATCCAGAAACGAAATGTCCTGCGCGCGGCGCGAAATACTGTAGCCGCCTTTTGCCCCTGGCACTGATTCAATTAATCCAGCCTTCACAAGCTTCGTCAAAATCTTCGATAAGTACGTCGGGGACAAATCCTGCATGTACGCCAGCTGATCCACGCTTACCGTCTGACCTTTTGATTCCAACGTTAAATGCACCATTGTATGTAGTGCATAATTGGTTGCCTTTGAATACTTCATTGATGCACCTCATAATTAAAACTATTACAGACTTTTAATATCCGTAATTGATTGTAACTCAAGCTGCAAAAAACCGCAAACTTTTTTCACCTCACCTAACGATTGATCATCCTTCTAAAATCTTATCTTGTAATAATTTGACTGGTTACAAACCACACGAGAAAGTAAGGCAAAAAAAAGTATAAGCCCTGTAAATACAGAACTCATACTTTTTGGGTTGAACACGTTTTTTACAACCTCTATATTTCGATTGCATTAATCATCAGGTTATTCACCAAGCTTCTTCCGGATATCCGCTGCTATGTTCTTTAGCGCTTTTTTTGATCCCCGTTCAAGGTCGTGGTTCAATTTCCTTTCTTTATAGCTGACAAATAAAGTATTGAGATCATAGCCTTCAGGATATAAATCGGCGGCCTTTATTTCCAGCTCGAGCCTATTGGCATGAATCTCCTTGAAGGTATCTTCGAAAAGAACGACGACATTATTGTATGAATCCTTTTTCTTATAAACGATTGCATATCCATTCAGTTCGCTTACCTTCACTTTGTCACCGACTTCAAATTCATAAGATGCTTCCTTAGGAGCGGCCGCTGGCTTCGCTTTTTTGATTTTACCTTCCTGGACACGCTCCAAGTCGTAGTCTTTATTGTCGATATAGAGCTTTGCCTTTTGCAGAACCTTTTCACGAACATTCATTTTTTTGGCTATCCAGAGGGCATTGCTTTCCCCGGATTGACCGATCAACAGCTTGTATTTTGGCTCAAGTGTTTCACTGTTGAATTGCATGGCCGCATTCATGAAATCACTGTGTATTTCCGAATAGCGCTTGATTTCACCATAATGGGTGGTCGCAACGGTTATGCAGCCCCTCTGATAAAATTCCTCGAGGATGGCAATCGCCAATGCGGCTCCTTCATTCGGTTCCGTTCCGCTCCCGATTTCATCGAACAGCAGTAAGGAGTTATTGGTTAATGCCCCCATGATTTCCGAGATGTTTTTCATATGCGATGAAAACGTGCTCAGTGCATTCTCGATGCTTTGATTATCACCGATATCAACGAAAACCTGATCGAAGACGGCAAGCTCCGTCCCTTCTTTCCCGGCAACATGCAGCCCTGACATGACGGCCAATGTAAGGATGCCGATCGTTTTCAGGACGACTGTTTTACCCCCGGCATTAGGGCCTGTAATAATCAAGCTGCGATAGTCCTGACCGATTTCAAAATCCAAAGGTACGCTGTCCTGCGGCAAAAGGGGATGTTTACAGCCCTTTAATGTAATATAACCATGATCATTGATTTTCGGTTCGATGGCATCCATGCTTTTACTGAACTTGGCTTTTGCGAAGATCATGTCATATTGACTGATTAACTCGATGTTTATCTTGATCGGTTTCAGCTGTTCGAAAACCGTTCCAGATAATGTGGCCAAAAGTTGATACTCTTCCATCGATTCCTCCGCTTTTAAACTGGCCAATTCTACATTCAATTTCGTCACCGAGGCAGGTTCGATGAACACGGTAGCCCCTTTTGCAGATACTTCCACGATCGTTCCGGCCACTTGATTTTTATAGGAGGCTTTGATCGGGATGGTGTAGCGCTCATCCTTTTTACTGATGAAAAATTCCTGAATGAACTCTTTATTGGCTCCGCTCTTCAAGAACTTATTCAGCCGTTCCTCTATTTTGCTTTCTGCCTTGATGATTTGGTTCCTGATCCGTTTCAGGTCCTTGCTTGCTTCGGAAACAACAGCATTTCCTTTTATGGTGAATTGAATTTCTTCTTCAATGCTCCTGAATTCAGTCATGGAGCGGGCATAGGAATGCAGTGTTGGTGCAAAGAACTCTTTATCGGTCATGAATTTCTTGATATTCCTGCAGCCTCTTAAGAAGTCTGCTATCGCCACTAACTCTGACGGCTCCAAAATCATTCCTTTTTCCAGTTTGTCGATATGGAGTCCAATATGTGAAATGCCTTTCAAGGGAATATGGCTTTCTGCATTCAGTAAGTTCCTTGCCTCCGTTGTCTCGTTCAAACGATTTTTTACGACTTTCAAAGTGCTGCTCGGCTTAAGCTGATCCAATAACGCTTTTCCTAAACCACTTACGCAATGGTTTTTCACCATTTCCTTGAGTTGGATATATTGTAATTTTTCATAAGTCATTGTATTCATTTAATGATCCTCCTTGAATGAGTGAGTGATTAAAATTCCCGAATACAAAAAATGCCCGCAATGGTCCCCCTACCTTCAAATGAACAAGCCATTTGAGTAGAAAGCTCCTGCGGGCACGTCCTTATCTATAGATAAGGACCTAAAATCGATAACAAATTGGGCAGCTCGAATAGACCTGCGTACACAAAAAAGCATGATAGGACAAATCCCACCATGCTTTTCGCCGTAACACCTGCATGTTACACGATTTATGGAAAAGGAAGCAGTCTTAAGGTAGGTATTCACAATGCAGAATTGCACTGTAAAAAAAGGCATACTTAATCCACTGACATATCAGTGATTAAATACCTTATTCAACTAAATTAGTTGATACCTACTCCCGACATAAAACACCACACCTTTTCTTAGATTGGAATTAATATACCATATCAGTAAGAAAGAGTCAATTCATTTTTTACGTTCTCCAAAGTTGAATCATTCATTAAAAGAGTCGATCAATCAAGAATACAAAAATGCGCCAAGCCCATAAGTAACTCCATTTTCAGTGTCTGAATATTCACTTTAAAATGGGGGTATGTTATCCTTATATTAACATAAACTGAAAACAGCCCAATAAGCTAACACTTGGTCACAACTAACTTACTTAATCGTCAGAAGAAGAACCATTTCCATCTTGGGAGGATGAGTGGTTCTTTTTCCGTTTCTTGGCGAACACAGACAGGATAAGACTGGTTGCTACAGCAACAAATATCTCTTTACCCATATCAGTAATTAAGTTCAATAAGAAATGAATCATGCGGCCACCTCCTTCCCCATCTATCATTAGATGGAAAAGTAAAACTGTGACCTACCACTCTATCCTCTGTTGTCCCTCTATTTTATTATATTTTTACCTATATGGTAATTATATGAAAATTAAATTATCCATAAGAGAGCGTGCGTCTTGCAAGTGCAACTAACATTTGACGCCTGTTTAGACATTAAAAATAGGGGATTATCCATTGGATAATCCCCTTTGCGGTTTAAGCTTCATCACTCATTATGAGAGGGACTGTTTTCCCTTCATTCACGTTGATCAATCCATGGTCGGTTATTTTCAGGGCCGGGCTGACAGGAAGCGATAAGGTGCTTAATGACATGATGACATTATAATGTTCGTAGCCTAACGATTTAAGTGCATCTGTCAGGTGCTGAACCTGCCTTGATACGATGTCCATTGGCTCTTCGGAAAGGATCCCACCTACCGGAAGAGGAATCATGGATAGGACCTTGCCGTCTTCAACACAGCAGACTCCGCCTTGCTTCCTTATTACTTCGTTAGCGGCAATCATCATATCCTGCTTATTATGGCCAATCACCAAAAGATTATGGTTATCATGCGAATAGGTTGTGGCAACCGCTCCACGCTTCAAAACATCACCGGTGATCAATCCGTGCGCCCGATTACCGTTTTTTCCGTATCGTTCGAATGTGGCGATTAAACCATAAGGGCTTTCTTCCCAGCATAATTGACCATTCTTCCCATCTAAACGATCATGGGTTTCAGATGTGAAAGTAGAACCATTCTGCACGTTTATGATCCGGCACTTGCTGCGTTCAGGCATATCCGGGATTGTGATGGTAAAATCGTTTTCCGTAAGTTCGGCTAGCTTCACACTTTGATAGAAATGCCCAGGAAATTGTCTTTCCTTCACTTCTTGTACATATGGCCGTGAAGATTCATAAACAAGCTCACCTTTTTTGTATACTTGTTCAATTTCAAATGTTTCCAAGTCCGATAGCAGCAGGAAATCTGCCGTTTTTCCAGGTGCAATGGCGCCCCGGTCATACATCCTCATCCGCTGTGCAGGTGTATAGGTGCATGCATAAATGGCTTTTTCCGGAGTCATCCCCATTTGAATGGCTTTCTTTAAAAGGACATTCAGATGTCCCCTGTTTTGGAAAGAGTCGGTCATGACATCATCGGTGACAAAGCAGAAATGCTCATCCAGCTGATTTTCCTTCAAGTAATCTATCACTTCTTCAGTCATTGATTTTTCTTGAATTTCAATGAACATTCCGGCAGCGATCCTCGCATCCATCCCTTCCACGGTCTGGTGTGTATGATCTGAATTCACTCCGGCATAAACAATCTTCTGCAAGTCCAAGTCGAGCAGCTTTGGAACGTGCCCCTCTATGATCAGATCTGGATAACGGGAACGGATATGGGACAAAATCTTATTCGTTTTGCAATCCGGGTCGGATATGACCTCATAGTAATTCATGATCTCACCGAGACATATAATGTCCTCAGTTTGCATCAATTCATCTATATCATCTATTTCGATAGAACCGCCTGTTGTTTCCATCGATGTGGCAGGAACGGAACTCGGGATAGCATAAAACATATCCGCTACGCAATCTTTACTCGCTTTGATCATTTCCTTCACACCGGAAATTCCGAAAACATTGGCCATTTCATGCGGTTCCGGCACGATTGTCGTCACGCCATTCTTGATTAACCCGTAGGAAAAAGTCGCAGGCGTCACCATCGTACTTTCAATGTGGAGATGGATATCGATCAGGCCTGGAACCATATACCTCCCTTGCCCATCAACGATTGTATCAGCATCGAAGGCATCCAATTCACGGTCTCCAATATAATAGAACTTTCCATCCTTGATGGCTGCATTCCCTTTAATAAATCTTTTAAAATAGCTGTTAAACACGTTGATATCTCTTACAAGCATATCCATTCGCATAACTTACCCTCCTAAGCTAGTCAACAAGCACCATCTGGTTTTTCGGAATTTCAAGGATGATTTCCTGACCCGTCCGATAGGATTCCGCCATTTCCTTGTTCACGGTGAAATCCCCTATTGGAGTTTCAACGACATATTGATAGCTTCTTCCCAGATAGGTACTTACCTTAACCCGGCCAGATAAACTATTTTCCTGAACAGCTCCAGTGTTATCTTTTTCCCTGATCCACAGATCGTCCGGCCTGATGGCGCCTATTTTTCCCGTTGTATTGGTCATTTGTGCATCCTTGTGCAGCACAAATGAGTATCCGGATTTGTTCAGTTCAATTTTACCGTCCTGATCTGTCCGCTTATCGAAGTCAATGAAGTTCTTGAAGCCGATGAAGTCTGCGACAAATTTGGTTTCAGGATATTTGTAAATGGTCGCAGGATCACTTAGCTGCTCGATGATCCCTTTATTCATGATCGCCACCTGGTCGGATATCGAAAAGCATTCTTCCTGGTCATGGGAAACATATACCGTTGTAATCCCCAGCTCTTGTTGGATACGGCGAATCTCGACCCTCATATTCACCCTTAAGTTGGCATCAAGATTGCTCAATGGCTCGTCAAATAATAGGATGTCCGGTTCAATCACCAGCGCCCTGGCAATCGCAACCCGCTGCTTTTGCCCCCCGGAAAGCTCTTGGGGATATCTCTTTTCAAACCCTTTTAAATTAACGATTTCGAGTACATTCATTACTTTTTTTTCAATTTCACTTTTAGAATTCTTTCTCAGACGAAGACCGAATGCAATATTATCGAATATCGACAAATGCGGAAATAATGCATAGTTTTGGAACACAAAGCCAAAATTCCGCTTGTTGACGGGCACTTTCGTATAGTCCTTTTCCTTGAATAAAAACTTCCCTTCGTTCGCCTGTAAAAACCCGGCAATTAAACGCAGGGTCGTCGTTTTCCCACAGCCGCTCGGGCCAAGAAGGGATACCAGTTTCCCTTTTTCAATCTCAAGATTGAAATCTTTTAATATATTCTGTTTGTTATATGCTACAGATATATCTTGTAAAGTGAATAAAGCCATCCATCATTACCTCCTTATCGTTTTGTGAAATAAGACAATCCCATGAGCCGTTCTACTATAAACATGAAGAAAGCCGTTATGAACATGAGTAATACGGAAATGGCCGAAATGGTAGGGTCGAAGTAGTTCTCTACATACGTCAGCATCTGAATCGGAAACGTACTTACCCCAGGGCCTGTCATATAAACTGAAATGTCTACATTATTGAAGGATTCCAAGAAGGCGATCATGACTGCCGCAAGAATACCTGATTTTATATTCGGAAGGACGACTGTAAAGAATGTGCCCAATTTACTGGCTCCGAGACTCTCCGCCGCTTCTTCAATGGAAAAGTCAAAGTTTGATAAGCTTGAAGAAATCACGCGGATGATGAACGGAAGCATGATAACAGTATGTCCCACAAACAGTGCCGCATAAATCGGAAGCTGATAAGTCCCCACAATATAACGTAAAAACGCAAAGCCCAGCACAATTCCCGGTATTAATATGGGAGAAACGAAAAATGCATTAATCACGCTTTTCCCTTTGAAATCAAATCTGCTTAATGCATAGGCAGCCGGCACTCCCAGTAACAGTGCCAAAAGGTTGCCTGCCAGTGAAACAAGGATGGACGTTTTAAAAGCGACCAAAAACATTTCCACATTAAAAATATTTTCATACCATCTTAAAGAAAACTCTTCTGGCGGGAACTTCAAAATATTTCCGCCTTCGAATGACGTAACGGATATGATAAGCAAAGGCCCTAGTAAAAAAAGGAACACCAGGAGAGTAAACAGGGCCAATCCTCGATTTTTTTCCTGCATACACCTCTACCCCTTTGGATTTAATTTTTTTGCCAAACCATTCATGATCGATATGATAAGGACGGTCACCGCAATCATGATGGTGGCGACAATCGATGCCACTTGCCATTCGTTCAATGTAATCGCGTTTTGATAAAGAAATGTCGAAATGACCCGCTGTTTCCCGCCTAATAAAGCAGGCGTTGTATAGGCAGTGAAGCTCCCTACAAAAACAAGGATGCTGCCAATGACCAAACCTGGAACCGAAAGCGGAATGACCACTTTTGAGAATACTGCCAACCTTGATGCTCCAAGGCTCTCCGCCGCTTTTAATAAGTCAGTCTCGATGTTCTCCATCACACCCACCAGCGTCACGATGATCAATGGCAGGAATAAATGGACCAATCCGATGATGATGGCCGTAGGCGTGTATAAAATATCCAGCGGCTTTTCAATCAAGCCCATGCTCATGAGCAATTTATTCACCACACCGTTTTTACCGATAATCACCATCCAGCTGAATGAGCGGACCACAGGGCTTGTTAATAGCGGGAAGATCGTCAGTAAAAGCATGATGGCTTTTTTTCGTTGTTTCAGTTTTGAAATATAATAAGCTGCTGGAAATCCTAATAGAATGCAAATGATTGTCGTGAACAGACTCACCCTAAGTGTCGTCAGCAGAATTTCAATAAAGTATCGATCTTGGAAAAAATCGAGATATCCTTGTATGGAAAAGCCGCCGTTTTCATTAAAAAATGTCGTGCCAATCGTCATTAGGATTGGAATGATCATGAAAATCGTTAAAAATAGAACGCCTGGAAACAGCAACAGGTATAGATAGCGTTTTTTCACCTCGGAACCCCCTGTTCGTATTATTTAAGAATTGATTATGCGAATAAACAGGTCGAAAAACGCTTCCGCATCGACATCCAGACAAACATGCGCATTTGGCGGCTTCATCAGCCTATTTTGAAAGTCGCAAACCATCTGTCCGTCACAAAGCTCACTCTTTGTTTCAACATCCACATAATATTCTTCTCTGATGACAAGATCTTCTTGCAAAGCAATCGCAACAGCCAATGGATCATGCATCGCACATGCCCATATACCGTTACGTTCAAAATACCTTTTCCGATAATCTGATGTACTTTCCCTTATATAGTCAGCAAGGGCTTCGTTTTGAATTAATTGGATATGCTCTTCACCCAATAGAACCTTTCTCGTGACATCGAGACCAACTTGCGTGATGGATGCGAATCCCGCCTGTAAAACGATTTTGGCTGCTTCAGGATCGACATACGTGTTATATTCAGAGGTTGGCGTGACATTGCCAACCCCTTGAACAACTCCGCCCATGAAAATGACTTCTTTAACGAGCTTGGTGATTTGCGGACATTTTTTCACCGCTAAGGCCAAATTCGTAAGAGGTCCCGTCATGACAAGCGTCACTTCACCAGGAAAATTCAAAATGGAATTGATGATGAAATCAGAAGCAAATCCATCATCAGGCTGCTTTTTGACTGGCACATCCTTCAAGGCTCCGCCAATCCCGTCTTCGCCATGGATCCGGTGTTCAAAATAGGGGCTCCTGATAATTGGGCTATCGGCCCCTTTTATGACTGAAATGTCCTGTTCACTCAATAAATCCAATATTTTGCATGTATTCAATGTGGCCGTATCAAGCGATACATTCCCGTTCACTGTTGTTACCGCCAATATGTCGAATTGACGGCTTTTAACAGCAAGAATGATCCCAATCGCATCATCTATTCCAGTATCCACATCAAGAATCATTTTTCTCTTCATCAAGCACACCTCGTTTCTTTCTTAGTGTGTAAGTTCACGGTTCCAACGATCGATCCATTGTTTAGAGTCTTCATTTACAAACTTCATGTCCAATACACGCAGGCTGTTAATGACGTCATCTCCATAGGTTAAGCCTTTCGCTTCCGTTTCAGAGAGCTTGACTTCCGTATTGACAGGAGAATCCACTTTCGCTTTCGCTGATTTTTCCTGAACTTCCTTGCTTAAGATGTAATTCATGAATTCGCCGGCCAATTCTTTTTGATCGCTGGCTTTAACAATATTCACCGTATTCATCACTGCGTAGCCGCCTTCTTCTGGAGAAATGAACTTAGCATTAGGAACGGCTTCCTGTAAATCGCCAAAATACATTTCCATGATCGGGCCTGCAGCGATTTCCCCTTGCGAAAACATGTTGACGAACTCTGATGTTTGCCCATATTCCTTAACCGCATTCGGCATGATCTTTTTCATTTGATCGAAGGCTTTATCTTCATTGAACTCTTCACTTCCGCTAACTTTTGAAGCGGCATCCAAAAACATCGGTCCAGTTGTTGAAGTGATGGATGGGATCGTGATCTTCCCTGCCAAATCCTTGCTCCAAAGATCTTTCCAAGAGGTGATCGGTTTACTCACTTCATCAGGATTATAGGCAATGCCAAATTGCGCAATCGTATAGGCTGGTCCAAAGTCCTCGCCATTCGGCGCTTTTGCTTTGTCGTATATATTATCAATATTCGGAATTTTGCTATCGTCAATTTTCTCAAATAACCCTTCATCGATGCCCTGCTGTGCATAGTAATCGGATAAATAGATAACATCCACGTCGCTATTCGCTTGGCGTACTTTGTTCAATCGATCTGCATTATTTCCTGAATCAACGACAATCTCGACATTGTGCTCCTTTTCAAATGGCTCATAGACTTCCGGACGGAAGAAATCATCGGCGAATCCCCATGTGGAAACGACTAATTTGGCTGGTTTTTCCTTTCCATCCTCTTTTGAAGAGCATGCAGCTAAAACTAATGTGAAAAGCGATAACATCATCAATATTTTTTTCATCATTCAAACCCCCAATTTTATATTGTTTAAAATTTCCTTTTTACTGATATAAATGTAAAAAAAGACAATCTTAAATAGAATTAAAATTCTACCCAAGATTGTCTTTTCTTTGTAAACAAAGATAAAACTTATCATTTGGTTCTCTTGTGGCGTTCCCTCCAGATATATCCGAAGGGAAATCCATTTATATGATTATATAATTTTTTCCTTCAATACAATATTGGTGAATGCCAGCTGCGTCGCTGAGTCATAATCCCTCAGGACAGCTTCAATATCCCAATTCGTTTGCGTTTCCAGCTTTTGTTTCAATTTCTTTTTATAAAGCAGGGACATATGGAAGTCAACCTCCTGCTTCAGGCTGGGAACTTCCCCTTCTAAAGCTTCAGAGCGCGGGGCACGTCGATGTTTGGCCTGGAATGTAATCACATTCTGCTCAACAGTAACCTTCAGCAGCGTCGTACCAAAGCCGAACAATTCCTTCGATACCTCATTATACATATGAGAAAGCAATTTCTTCGTTTCGTTAGAGTTTATCGGTAAGATGACTATCACCTGCCAAACTATCGTTTGAGGTAATTATATATACTTTTTTTTAATTGCACAAGATAATATTCGGATTTCAAACAAAAAAATGTTTTTTTTTAATTAAATAGTACATTTACTGACCAATACACGAATTATAAAAATAAGCATATGGGGATTTCAATATATTTATATAACTTTATATCCAATCCAGCACTTCTATTAATGAAAACTTTTTCAGAGAAATAAGCGCAGGATTGAAAACAATTGATATAACCTTGCATCGTATTGAAAACGCTATCATCTGGATTTAATATAGTTAGTACAGAGCGATTAAAAATAGAGAGTATCAAAGGCTCGTTAAATGAGGGAGGAATTATTATGAAGAAAGCTTTTGAGAAAGCGCAACAGTTCGGTAAATCTTTTATGCTCCCGATTGCCGTTTTGCCAGCGGCCGGTTTATTGCTGGGAATTGGCGGTGCTCTTTCCAATCCAAATACAGTTGAGGCCTATCCTTTTTTAGACTTTGCTTGGCTGCAGGCCCGATCATGAGTTCTGCAGGAAGCATCGTATTCGGCAACTTGCCGGTCATTTTTGCCGTAGGTGTTGCAGTAGGACTGGCACGTTCGGATAAAGGAACCGCTGCACTGGCAGCCATGATCGGCTACTTCGTCATGAACAGTTCAATAAATGCCCTGCTTCAAATAAACGGGGAACTTGCCAAAGAGAATTTGGCAGGTGCCGGACAGGGAATGGCGGTCGGGATCCAAACACTGGAGACCGGTGTGTTTGGCGGTATCGTAGTTGGTATCGTTGCCGCACTTTTGCACAATAAATATAATAAAATTCAGCTTCCGCAAGTTTTAGGGTTTTTCGGTGGTTCCCGTTTCATTCCGATCATCGTTTCCTTCGCATCCATCTTGGTTGGAGCCGTGCTTTTTATCGTATGGCCTTATTTCCAACTTTTCATAAACCAATTAGGTGCGCTGGTAACGAGCACAGGTACGATCGGGACTTTCTTTTACGGATTCATATTACGGATGCTCGGGCCGTTAGGGTTGCACCACATTTTCTACCTTCCCTTCTGGCAAACAGCTTTAGGCGGAACGATGGAGATTAAAGGGCAGATTGTAAGCGGGACCCAGAATATCTTTTTTGCGCAATTGGCCGACCCGACTACCGTCAAGTACTATGAAGGTGTTTCCCGGTTCATGTCCGGACGGTTCATCACGATGATGTTTGGTTTACCCGGCGCTGCACTGGCCATTTATCACTGCGCTAAACCTAAAAATAAGAAAGTTGTGGCCGGCTTGCTTCTTTCAGCTGCCTTGACCTCTTTCTTAACAGGCATCACCGAACCGCTTGAATTCAGTTTCTTATTTGTCGCCCCGATCCTTTATGTTTTTCATGCCTTGTTTGATGGACTTGCCTTCATGATGGCAGATATATTCAATATAACGATCGGTCAAACCTTTTCTGGAGGATTTATTGATTTTACTTTATTCGGGATACTCCAGGGTATCAGTAAAACAAACTGGATTTATGTACTGCTAGTCGGCATTCCATGGTTTTTCCTATACTACTTCACTTTTAAATTCTTGATCAGGAAGAAGAATTTGAAAGTGGTCGGCCGTGAAGATGATGAACAGGCCGCCGTTACACAAGTAACCGCATCAGAGAGAACCCAGACCATCGTCAATGGTTTAGGCGGACAGGAAAATATCGATATAGTCGATTGCTGTGCAACCCGTCTGCGTGTCACGGTAAAGGATGAATCATTGGTGAAAGAGGACGTCATTAAACAAACCGGTTCAAAAGGCGTCGTAAAAAAAGGAAATGGCATTCAAATAGTTTACGGTCCCCAAGTGACGATCATCAAAAATGAAGTGGAAGAATACTTGGGTCATTGAGAACATAGATAACGATAAGGACGTGTTAAACATGCAACAGGTGCTGGATAAAATTCACAAAAGCTTAATTGTATCATGTCAAGCATTGGAAAATGAGCCGCTGCACAGCTCATATATTATGGGACGCATGGCCATTGCTGCCAAAGAAGGCGGTGCAAAGTGCATTCGCGCAAACTCTGTAGCTGACATAATGGAAATCAAGAAAAATGTGGACCTTCCAGTCATAGGGATCATTAAACAGGTTTATGGACAAAACGATGTCTATATCACTCCCACCATGGCCGAAATTGATGCATTGATGGAAACCAAAGCGGAAATCATTGCGACGGATGCTACATCCCGGGTAAGACCAGACGGTAAAACGCTAAAGCAGTTTTATGGTGAAATAAGAACAAAATATCCCGATGTTTTACTAATGGCGGATGTATCCACCATTGAGGAAGCCATATTCGCTGACGATTTAGGATTCGATATCGTAGCGCCCACTTTATACGGCTATACAAACGAAACGTTCGGCCAGAAAATATATCAGGATGACTATGCTGTGCTCAAAGAGATAGTGAAAGCAGTGAAAAAAGCGAAAGTGATCGCGGAAGGAAATGTCATAACACCAGAAATCGCCCGCTCTGTATTGGATATGAATGTCCATGCAGTAGTAGTGGGCGGTGCCATTACCAGGCCGCAGCAAATCACTAAAAGATTCGTGGATGCTATCCAAGAATAAAACGTTGCACATAGTAATGAAAAGACCCAGACTGGCAACAGTTTGGGTCTTTTTTACGATTCATGGTTCCTCAGGTTATTGACGCCCCTAATGGATACATTAAACTATGAATACATATAAGAAATTTGAAATGGGTGATCAAATGGAATATCTCGCAGAAAACCTCATATATGGCATTGAGTGCAGCATGGACAAATTCACTAAAACAGAAGAAGAATTGGCCACTTACATTCTGCAGCGCCCTGAAGAAGTAAGTCAGTTAACCATTAGTCAAATAGCTAAAAAGCTTCATATTTCACCTGCAACCATTACGCGTTTTTGCCAGAAACTAGCCTTTTCCGGGTTCAATGAATTCAGGCATGAGTTAAAACGGTTCGTGGATCTCCGAAATACACCGAAAAATATGAAGAACATCAAGCAGGTGGATTATTTCGCTAAACTATATCAAGATCACTTAGGTATCATTGACAATACCTTTCATATAACCACATATGACGATATCCAAAAAGCTGTATCTTACCTTACACAGGCAAATAAGATTCATGTTTATGGAATAGGGAGTTCAGGTATAGCGGCCCAGGAGTTCAAGTCAAAGTTTTTCCGTATCGGCTTAACTGTTGAAGCTATTACAGATCCCCACCAGTCAATGATGGATGCAGCTTTAAGTAACGAGAATAGTGTTGTCATCGGTATTTCCATTTCCGGAACAACGAAAGAAGTGATTTCTGCAGTTAAAATCGCAAAGAAGCAAGGCTCACGCATCCTGATCTTTACTGGAGATAAGAATTCCGAGCTCTCACAGCTTGGCGATATATCGCTATTGGTTACGAGCAAGAACAGCATGCATATGGGGCAAAACATCTCTCCATTGCTTCCGCTGCTATTACTTTTTGATTTAATATATACAGAGTTGGTTGCTAAAGATTATAAAAACAGGATAAGCATCAGGGAAAAGACTTTGAAGGTATTGACCGAGAAAGACTGACTTTCGGACGATCCGTAAAAAGTACATTTACTTACCCATACACGAATCATAAAAAAAAACTGCATCTCCAATTGCTTCGATGTTACTAACAATTGGGGTGCAGTCCACTTTAAAAGACGTCTATTTTTATGTTCGTATTAAACTAAATTCCTTATTACTGGCATGGAACGTTCTTGGAGGACTTCGGAAAGAAGACTATACGCAACTACTTTATTCTTGTACTGTTTGACTACATCCACATGGTCGTTGTAAATGTACACAAATAATCGAACATCGTTTTTTCCTCTTTTAGTATCAATCATTATTGGAATCCCACTGTTCTCTGGATGTAAAAACAATTGCTCGTTCCCTGGGAATATATGAATTTTTTTCAAAAACTTAGCTTCGTTAAAATAATTAATTACTTGAATTTTGTCTTCACCTTCCAAACGTTTTCCATCAAAGGTTACGATTGCATTCGCGCCACTAATTTCTGAATGTATTTTAAATTTACTCAGAATCCAATTCACTGCATCGGTTGGAAGGCAGGTAACTAATAATTTAAGTAAACTTAAGATAATTGTCAAAATCAATACAGGCACTGTCATATTTCATCATCTCCGCTACGTTATAATTAATGTTTAATTGAAAGAGGCGGTCAGTTTTTCTTTGAAGTGACCGTTCTATTAACATGTTTCTTGTTCACTCAGCTTACAATGGTGATTTTTCCACGTATCAATTAGATTCTTTTCGTTCACATTTTCGCCACATATGTGAACAAATTCACATTTTGCCACAAATAGAGTATGCCTTGTAAATCACTCGTACAAAACATGAGCTTTATACAAGTAAGCCTATATTTCTATGCTTTTTGATATGCTATTATAATAATCATTCACGTGATATCTTAGGCTAATTTTATTACGAAGTAAATGATGCCCACAGTTAATATTAGGGCAAGACCAATATAAATATAACTAAGGTTCAACAAATTCCCTCTCGTTGCTGCAGAATAATCACTATCACTCTTCCCCGCTAACGAAAGGGTGCCAACCAGGGCAACTAAACTAATGGCTACTACTAATATTACGCTTATCGTCATGATTCAACGCCTCCCCATATTATTATCTATTTCTGAACCATTTCAAATTATTCCATCGTATTTCGTAGTGTAACTTCATAAAAAATCGTTCCTAATTGGCATATCAAAATTAAATGGTCCAGGTAGATCGCTCTTCGTAAATATATTAGAAAACCCTACTTCTCTATAATAAAAGAACAACCAATTTTAGGACCATCCAATCAAGTGAAATTTACACCATCCACTTGCTGAATTCTTTCGTTTATACATAGAAAAGTAAAAGCGCCACTGTAGAAATGACTAAGATATATTTCAAGAACTAAAGACTAACTTGCCCTCCTCGAAAAAGACAATAGTGGTTCGGTTTTAAAAAATACCGACCCCTTTTGAAATTCCCTTTGAATTTTAGCCTATAGTTAAGAGATTAACATGTGTGGAATCGACGAATACGTGCTCTGTACTTACTAACTTTGACTAATATAACTGGATCAATACTTGGGCGTCCTATCTCTGAATATATATCTTTCGCCAAATCATAAATGAAAGTGCAGTCAATGGCAGTCCCAATTTTACGAACCAAATGGTTCTCAGGCACCAGCTGATCTAAAGTAATCATTTCAAGTTGATCACACTGAATAGAATCATGTTTAGAAAGCATCCTCATCTCCTCAGGTTTTATTAAGACTGTTTTAAAACAATAAAGACTTTAAGCAAAGGAGTTCTATCTAAAAGTTAAAACTAAGTTGATTGGAACGGAGGGTGAACGGGAAAGCGTGGCCAGGGGAGACCTCGTCGAGGAGGCTCCCGGACCGCCCGCGGAAAGCGAGTGCCTTAAGGGGAAATCAAACGATCAAATTGCACTAACCGCTAAAAAGACTGTAGACAAACTCGATTTTCATCTAGTTTGTCTACAGTCTGAGAATATCATTATAAACTTTTTACAGCCTCTGCAAACCTTTTGATGCCTTCGTGAATGGAAGCCTCATTTTCCCTTGCAAAAGTAAAGCGTACATATTCCTTATTTGTACCTAATGTTGAACCGGGAACGTATATGACTCCCCTTTTGATGGATTCCTCCAGTAACTTTATCTCGTTCAATGGCACTTTCAGCTTACACCACAAATGAATTCCACCATTTGGCGAATAATACTCAACTTCTTTATGCAGGAATTGTTGAAGACTCGAAACTATTGCATCCCTTCTTTTTTCCAGTTGCCCCCTTAAGTAGGCAATATGGGCAGGAAAATACTCTGAATCCAAAAAATCATTTGCTATCCATTGAGTGAATGAGCCATGGCCGAAGTCAACCTGCTGCTTAGCATCAGATAGTCTCTCTATAACTGGTTTCGGTCCTATAATCCACCCAATTCTTAATCCGGAAGCAACAATTTTTGACAAAGAGCTTATATATAAAACATTTCCGTTGTTGTCCATCGATTTAAGAGTGGAAATTTCTTCACCGGCAAAGGAAGTTAAACTATAAGGATCGTCTTCTATGACCGGTATTCCATATTCAGATGAAAGTTCCAGAATCCTTTTACGACGGTTGATATGAAGGACAGTTCCTGTAGGATTTTGAAATACAGGGTTCAAAAAAATCATCCTGATCCGATGTTTTTTATGGAGTTCCAGTAAATCCTCCGGGTTGATGCCATCTTTATCAACTGGTAAAGGAAAAATCCTTAGCCCCGCGGATTGAAAGATGGGAAGGTTGTAACTATATGATGGATCTTCCAAAACAACGGCATCTCCTGGCTTTAACAAGCACTGGACTACCAGATGAAGGGCTTGCTGTGCACCAGAAGTAATGAGTATGGAAGATGGATGCGTATCAATTCTCCTATACTGTTTAACATGTTTGGTTATCGTATCCCTTAAAACCGCATTTCCTTGAGGGTGATCATAACCCAAACTACCAATGAAGGACCTATTAGAAATGATTTCACGTAAGGATTGGACTGGAAATAAGTCTTCTGAAAGCTCCCCGCTAGCTAAGTTAATAAGGTTATGCCCTTCCGTCTCTTTACGTATTCTTTGGGTTACTGGCATATTGGGCAAAAAAGAACCCGCTTCGATATATCTATTCCAACTAGGTATACGTTTTCGTGTAATTCCCCAAATATCCTTGCTGACCATCGTTCCGCTTCCTTTTATTCGTTCAACAAGTCCATTTGCTTCCAATTCATCATAAGCCTTAACAACTGTGCTTCTGTTAACTCCCAGTTCACTTGCCAAGAAGCGTTCAGACGGTAGCGGCTTTTCCAATAAAAATGTTCCATCAGCAATGCCACTCTCGATGTAAGCCGCTATTTGTTTATATAAAGGCTTCTTGGATTTTCTGTCAGTTTTCCATTCCATAAGCTACATCCTTTAAAATGTTTAGTTAAAAGCGTACTAAAATATTAACTTTATATACTTATTCATTCCCAAAAGCAGTAAAACCTTTTATTTTTAGTATAATCTTCAGCCGAGATTATTGCACTTTTAGGATAAAAGCTGTACTACAAAATAAAAACGAAAGCCCCCATTCCTTAAATGAAATGGAGGCTTTCGTTTCATCTTTTTCAACTATGCAGACTCCCCTTCAGCCAAGGGCGATCCCGATAGTATCCGATCGGGATTTGGATCAGGCTCGTTTTCCTCTGACCGCCTATCCTGTAAAGTTCATCACACATATTCACATCAAAGCCGAGCAGCGGGTGCCCGTTCATTCCGAGGGCTGACGAAGCTAGCAGTAATTTCTGAACGAGCATCCCCGCCTCCATTTGCTTGATGCGGTATCCTCTATATCCAAGTTGCGTTTTGGAATGGTCCCGCTCACCAACTACATGTATGCAAATCGGCACTTGCTGAAAATTCATGATATCGAGGGACATTCCGTATTGCAATCGGAGCCGCTGATCTCCTGATTGTATCTGTTGTAATGAATGTGTCGTGCTGTCGTAATGGTATGCACCATCTTGAATGTCTTCCACATTATACAAACATGCATATATTGAAACGCGATTTTCGTTGTTCTCGTTTTTTCCATCCAAGTCATTTCGATAGGAGAACGAAGCGGTTGCCTCCTGCAGGAGAGCAGCCAGTTGCCATTGACTGACTTTTCCGAGTACGAAGTCCATTTCAGGTGAAAATCGCTTCCGGCAAACTGATGCCAAGTCATAGGACAGCCGCTTCACGATAGGAAGAGCTACAATATGTCCTTCAGATTTCGCCCCATTCTTCGGATTGATCCGCCGGAATGATTGGGTGGATTCGATCATGGATGCTGCATTCATTTTAGTCAGCATCGGAAATTCCCTGATTCTTTGCGACCGAACATAGTGTTCAGGCTGAATATCCGTCAATTCCGGCAATAATTCCGTTGAGGTGACAGGCCGGTCCATACTCCTTTCTTCTCTAAATCTAAAAGAAGGTTCTGCCGATAAGGGGATCACCGCATACGTGCTCTCTTCCCCTTCCGAAAGCCCGAGCAGATGATTGATGGCCCGATCAAGGAATTGGAAGCACACCCCAGCGGCGATTCCAAACCGTTTCGCCACTTCGAGCAACTGTCCAAGAAGCACACCTGCATCAAGACCTTGCAGACGGTATGAAAAGTTATTATATTTGTAGAAGTTTTTCCAAAACATCGTCGATATAAAAACCGTGCCAAAGCATGCGGACATATCAAAGTTTTCACCAAGAGCTTTTGTTATATATGAATCAAAATTCCCTTCCCGCAGCAAAACCAGCCGGTGGTGTGCCGCATCATAATGGTATACACCAGCAGGTAATCCCTCCATCTTCAAGTACACGTACAATTCGCTTGGATACAAAGCTCCCCCTGATGGCGGAAAACGCCGGAATGACTGCATGAGTTCCTCAGATTCCGAGGAACTCTTTACCTGACTGACTTGGGTCAGGCCATATGCATACCAGAGGAAATGACCGATTCCTTTGAGGTCCTGTTTTGAAGGCCCGCCGCACCCCTCTAGCGTCAGCGGCACCTCCAGTGATAGCGGAAAAACAGGCAAGTCACGGTAAAGCTTATACGTCAGCGGTGCATCATCCCAATCCACTTCCCAATCCGGCGGACTTGCCTTTTCGATATCAAAATGCAAATTGTGCAAAAATGCCTCTAGATTCATCCTCAAACCTCCTAAATCACCGCTTATGGAAAAGGATGCGGATGCGGATTGAGCTGTTCGAATTCAAGCGGCCGTTCAGCATATCCAAGTTCCATCGGAACCCTCAGTATTCTCTCAAGCCCCGTTATTCGGGTAAGATGATGGCCGAATGTCATCGGCAGCATCCCCGGTATCATCACTTTCACGCAATGTAATCCATTCCGCGCAATTTCCGGTGTCGTCTGATCCACCACAATCACCTCGAGTTGCAATCGGCGAAACTCCTGAAGGATTTCCTGCAAATCTTCCGTCAAGTCCGGATGGTTCACCTTTTCCCCGTATTCTTCAGCGAATGTTCGCATTGGGCGATCATCATCCAGCAGAAACTGCAGTCGCTCTTCGGCTTGCGGTAAACCGTACAGCATGCCATGATCATCCATTTTCCGTACAAGTGAAGAATCATGCAGCATTTTCTCAACCTCATCCTGATTCTCTTCCAATTTATCGTCAAGTGTCAGCATCATGCCAGCCAACTCGAAGACCGCGCTTTTCACGGCCCGGATCGGGTCCAGATGGGCCCCTGCCGCACATATGATATTCAATCCTTTTTGTTTCCTGTTTTTTGCCAACGCCCATACGCTCGGGATACCATGTTCCATAGTCGAATTAAACAAATAGATATCATACCCCGCTGCCGCCCTCGCCCTGTCAATCATCAGCTCAAGTTCTTTGTCATTTGCAGAATATGGGTCAAGGCGTGTGAGGGGCAGCTGCGCATACCAGGTCAGAAGAAACGAATCACGTTCGACCACTTCCATGATGCCGTAGAAAATGGCCTCCTCCAAACTTCCCCCTAAAGCACAGCCATTGGAAGTTTCATAGACAAACCCATGACCGCAGCCCAAGCTGTAATAGGAAAGCAATTCCGGGACCAAGATCGGCCGCTCTTGCAAAAATGAGTGGCCCCACACCCAATCTATCGAGCGGTCAGGATTAAACGGTTGAAACGGGAAATCCCGCTGTGCATAATTTTCTTTCGAGTGTACCCCTATCCTGATGGGATCGAGCGCAATATCTTTAAGGTTGTTGTAACTGTCATGTATGACTGTCCGTTTACCGCGGGGCTCCATACCGCAATACCTTTCCAATCCCTCCAATATGGCAGTCATCTCACTGACCGCATATGAGAGAGTACGGCCTGCCGCTCCCTCATCTCCTATGAATAAAGGCAAATTAACACTTACATCAGCAAATGGCGGCACAAGGTCTATCATTTTATTATTCAAGAAACCTGTGCGATGGTCCAAGTAATCCTTGACCAGAACTTCATTCAGCTCTTCCATTGAACGGGTACGGTAACTGTCGGGACTGATTTTCGGACTTGGCTGCAACGAAATCCTAGCACGCTCCTTCGAGTCATCAGGTAATGTTGAGCAAACCGGACACAATGGATCTGGTAAAAATGAGTGCCACGAGCCATTCAGCGTTTTCAAGTTGATGATTGATACACACCCTTCCGAACGGGCGCATTCTCCTTTCATCGCCTTCCTTACCTCTGCACAAATCAAGTGGGCCATCTGTAAAAGGCCTGTGCGTGATGCAGCCGAGTCACGATCTATCCCCCCATTTCCCTCCAGCTGTTTGCGGATTTCCCACATTTCTTTTCGATCACGCCCGGCCATGAGATGCCTTTGGTCCGCACACTGTGAGCAGCCAGGAACATCCGGGCGCACCAACGGACCTATCACTCCCTCTCCAAATGATACGAACCCCCGCAGCCATGGAATGCCCGCTTGCCTTATCACCTCTTCCGCCTTTAAATGGACAGCTGGATTCCAGGCATCTTGCAGCAGAAGGACCATAGCCGTCGTTTGCGGTATTCCTGCCTCGAAATCGGTTTGGCGATTCACCTGATATTGGCCGGACAGGTCTTCAAAAACATGGTCGGCCAACACTCCTTCCCCGACAACCAATACGTCAGTTTTCACCCTGATTCCTCCTCTCGCAAAAACACCCCAAACACGCCTGCCATTTCTTCCTTCAAGAAAGGTTCCAGATTTAATTCGAAAACACAGATTCGCTTACTGTTCTTCTTTAAAACTTGAATGGCCGACTGTACTAGTTCAGCATTCCCTTTCACCTCGCATGAAGGAATCACAAGATTCAGGGGCATCTTTTCTTCCTCAAGAACAGGCGATGCCACTATACCTGGAGCTGTTAAGCAAACGGTCTGGTTTTGGACTTTCATGACGGCCTTTTGCAAGGCATTCCGTAATGCGATTGTTACATTCAAACCGACAGCTCCGGACCAGCCGTCGCTCGTTCCTGCCCAAACTACCGGGAAACCGGACACTTCCTCACCCAACGCGATGATCGGTTCTCCTTGCAGCCGGGTCAGCGCTTGTAGATAATACCTGCAGCGTTCATCTTCCACTTGAGCCAACTGCACCGACACGAGTTTCTCCTGATTGAACCGCTTATTGTCAAACTCTTTATCCAAACAGCTTTGCAGTCCACGGCAAACACATTCAGCAAATGTTTCCCCTGCTCCGACACAAACCGATTCCTTTATATCGTCTGCCCCCTGAAGCGGTGTAAGAGTCGGAATGAGCTGGCTGAGTGTTCGGGATACATATGCTTCAACTCCTGAAAGACCGGATTCCGTTCTCGCTTCCTCATGCGTCAGATCTGAACGGATAATTTCTGGCAGCAGTTCGGCCGGACCGGACGACAGCGGATCAACAACCTGAACTCGGCATTGGGCCAACGGCAGCTGTTTTAAATCTCCCTCATCCCAACGATGAAAGATCCCGGATTCCGAGGATGTCAACCGGCTGAAATACATAAACACCTTCCCCGGCTCACTCGGGTCCGCTTTCTGTTCGAGCCGCTGATCAAAATCTTCAATCCATGCAGCAGTCCCTTTTCCCGTCACTCCCGGGTGGGGAATGAACGGATGCCATTTTCCCTCCATTGTATCCATATCCAACAGATAAAAATGATTGGCTTGTTCTGCTGTCGTAACGCCTGTAGCGTCTTTAAACCATTCGAATACCATTATATTGGCCAACATCGCTCCGGCTGTGGCAGAAAAGGGAGATCGTGCCTGATTCTTTTCCAGCTCAGCTTGATGTAAGCGATGCCAAGCTGACTCCCAACACCCCTTGGAATCCGGATGGACAAGCGGACCAGCCATGCCTACTTGATTGATGATCAATGCAGGAAACAGGATTTTTTTCCCTTGCCTGCAAACCGAATGAAGTTCTCTTAACTCCTCTATATCACCCTCTTGTGACACATATAAAATTGAGTCAAAAGGCCGCACGACCTCCTGCCATTCAATCTCTTCTCCCTTTTCAAGCACGACCTCCCCTATGGAAACCTCGTCGTCTGTCTTACGCGCATGCGCCACGATTTCCTTCAATCTTTTTCTATTGGTCGGTACCGTGTCCGTAATGAAGATATGGAATGCGGGCAATCCGGATTCAATCAGCGAGGACACCAACGAAAGGAACAATGGGCCAGAGCCTATAGCCAACGCCTTTTTCTTTCGATAAGTTTCAAAACGGTAAGCCCCGGAATCGCCGCAGCTTTCCAGGAACTCGATTTGTGAAGCATACCTTTCAAGTACTTGATTCCTTAATTGATGGGGACTGTCCTGACTTACATCCCGTACAAACCCATTACCGTACAAAACCTCGGCAATTTCCATCACCCTGTTCCGGTATGAGCCAGGCAATCCATCCGTCAACTCGCTTAATGTATGGTTCCCGTTGAACATCGGTAATAGCTTTTCAATCCACTGGACGATCGAGCTGCCCTCCATACGGAACGAACTTATGTTATTCCTGAAATACACACCTCTATTCGGTTCCGGAAGAAAAAACGTATCTCTCTTCACTTTCAAACGCATAGAAGGGGTCAAATTCACCATTCCGCTCCTCCTAACCCGATGCATTCTAAGTACTGCTTTTAGCACAGCACTTCACTTTAATCCTATGTACGACAATTTGTCCCTTATGTCTAATTCTATAAAGAAAAGTCCCTGCAGCAACGCAGGGACTTTTCTTTATAAGACCTGAAACCTTAACCGCCGCAACGTCCGCAACGACCGCCGCACCCTCCGCAGCGTCCGCATCCGCCACAGCGTCCGCATCCACCACAGCGACCGCCGCAACCAAAGCAGCCAAAGCACAAGAAACAGCCAAAACAACCAAAGCCGCCCACACCAATGAATTGCCGGGACGAATCATCCAGATTGTACTGGTTTTGATCCCAAGGAATTGGCTGAGTTACCTGGAAATCATCGACATTCAGGTTTTGCAATTGATTTTGAAATTCATACATTTTATATAACCTCCGTTTATTATTTATAAGGTAGTGCTTAGAACAGGAAATCTGAACGAAATGGTCAGGGAATTAACACCACGTCAAATACTTCCTCCAACAAAATATGTCAGGGGAGTGGGTATTGCCACTGATTATAGCGCCTAATTTCAGCAATGACCGTTTACGATGAATACCTGAATGATCACTGAAAAAACAGAAAACCAGAAGGTTAACACCCTTCTGGTTTTCTTGTTTTCCTTATTTCAATAGGAGGATCCTTTATGTATAGCCATTACTTTCGAAGTCATATTAGTTCTGCAGCTGTTCATAACGATTCCAGTTCACCGATTTTTCCAGCACGATTGATATCAATACGCCCATTATGAGCCCATTCGTCAAAAATGGCTGTAAAAGCGTGGGAACGTTCGAAAATGCATTAGGCAGGATGTTCATCAAGCTCACTCCAATCAATACTGGTACGGCAAGCCTGAATATCGTGTCTGAAGTGAAATGCTGACCCTTGACGCTGTTGAAAGCCGTACCGAACAGCTGAAGGTAAGCAACGAACAATACTGCATTCCCGACTGTTATCGGCATGGTGGCCAGGAAAGAGATGAAAGGAGGAATGAGCCCAATTATGGTTAATAACATGCCTCCAAGTAAGAAGGGCCTCCGCTCATAGATTTGAGTGCTCTGTAAAAATCCGATGGATGAAGTAAAAGGTGTATACGGAACAAGTCCAAGCAACGGGGCGAAAATGGTAAAACCGCCAGTCATGAATAAAGAATTTCGATACTGCTTGTGTTCAGCTTTATCACCGATTAATTCCGATGCGGCTTGAATGGAAGCGAACGTGTTGCACAAATTAAGTAATCCTGCAAAAAAGGATATCGCTATTATCCCGAATTCCAGATTTGGAGCACCTAATGGGAAAAATGAAAAAGCGGCACCCGTCGATCCCATTTCTCCCCCTGCCTCCGGAAATAGCAGCTCGTAAAAAACCCATTCCACCATAATCCCGATCAATATGGAGAAATTGCTTATGGTCCTTGGTCCTTTTATCTTTAATATGCTTACTAAAAGTACAATACCCACTGATAGGAAACTGACCGGGATGTTAATTTCCCCATTCTCCGTAATCCCCAGCATCCCCTTGAAAAAGACAAAGATGAGCTGGAACGTCAGAAGGAATAAATAAACCGTCATGACCATTGGGGTGAAAATCTTCTGGACATAAGAAATCAGGTTGAAGGCAGCAATAATGAGGGTCACGACACCAGCTGCTATAAGGCCAGTAGCAATTCCCCCTCCTATCTCAGCATAACCGAGCCCTATGGATGGTGCTGATAACCCTAAATTCAACATTACTCCCCACAATAGACCGGAGTGACCTTCCATAAGTGGATACTTATGCCCCTTCCACCCCTGAAACACGCAAGCGATCCCGGTGAAAATGAGCGAGCTTCTCATGGTCATTTCCGTAACATTGGGAGGAAGATCAAAAGCTGCGCCAATCGATATGGGCACTACTACCGTATTTGCAAAAATAAAAAACAACCATTGAAAAGAAGAAAATAGAGTCACAGAAGATCTCCAGCTTTTCATAGATTCCATCTCCTTTGAACATGATACTTTTTGAAGCTCATGGTGAATTTCAATTGCCCTTCCCTTGAAAAAGGCGATAGGAAAGTACCATGCTAATAAACGCGGTTACAGGATGGTCTGCTGCCATTGCTGGACACATGATCTATGTCAGATGACCTTTGCAGACGCATGCGAAATGATAACGTTACCATTAATAGTAACAAAGACTGCGGCTCCCTGCTAATTTGTTTGCTTGACTAAGGCTGCAAGGCAAATGGACAAGCAGAAGCCAGTCCGTTAAAAATATTTCGGTGGAATATCGATAATGACATGGGAGGAAGTCCTTAACCAATATAGAAAAAAATCACTTCCACAGCATATAACATAAGTAAGTAAAAGTACATGGAATCGGAAGCCGTTCCATAACCAAAACGAAAAAGGAAATCCGGAAGTATCCAGAAATCCTTTTTCGTTTAGTCTTACCGTTCAATTGACTGCTTTTGTTTATATAGTGAACCGGAAACCAAGTTTCCTTTGTAAATGACCGCTTTACGTTCAGAACGCCTGGCAACTGCCTCTGCAGAACAGCTTGCGTCAACTAACACCAGACTTGCGGCATCTCCCGCTTTCGGCCATACCTGGTTACCCTTTTCGTCCAACGGGGTTTTTCCGCCGGTTATATACCCGAGTGCTCGGGAAAGCGAGACTTCATCAATCCATTTGAAACGTTCTGCTAACCTTCCTGCTCTCTCCAAGATGTCACCATTCCCAAGAGGGGACCATACATCAAAGATATTATCATTTCCTACTGATACTTCAACCCCTCTTTCATGTAATAAATCAACAGGGGGCATCTGCCTGTTAATAGGGACACTGGTGACGATGGAAATCCCCGCATCCCTAAGAATATCAGCCAAATCATAGGCTTCTTCCCTGGATACGTCCCCGATACCGAAAGCATGGCTTAATGCTACCCTGCCTTCCCAGCCCGCTTGCTTGGTCAGAGCTGCCAAACGTTTCATGGTGAACGTGCCCAGATGGCCTGGATCATGCAAATGCAAGTCTACATCAGCGTTCGCTTCCACTGCTAAATCCATCAATTGAACCAGCGATGCTTCAATATTGTTATCGACTGTGGCTGGATCGACCGCCCCGACGATTCCTGCACCGTTTCGCAATGCCTCCCTGACAAGCTTGACGGAACCGGACCGCAATAATCCGTGCTGCGCAAATGCGACGATTTCTGAACTGAGTCTATGAGAATAGCCAGCAAGCGCCTGTTGTACCTGTTCTAAGTTTTGCAATCCCACTCCCGGATAAATATCAACATGAGTCCGTACATGTGCAGAGCCAGAAGCTAAAAGGATTTCCAGTAAAGATTCAGCACGTTTACATGTGCTTGTTGCAATGGACGGCAAAACCCTCTTCTCATTTTCAAAGCGTTCAATGACACTTGAAGAAGGAGTGCACGCTCTCCAAACATCCCCCATCAGTGTCTTATCAAGATGAACATGCTTTTCGATGAAGGATGGTAACGCCAGCAATCCTTTTGCATCTTCCACGGGCAAATCTTCATGTATGGCTTCCCCATCTTTGACAATCTTCGTGATCTTTCCATCCTCCATCAACAGATGAAATAGCCCGGTCATCGTTCCTGTAACTCTTTCATTCTCTTTCCGGTAACCACATTCCAAACGAACATTCTTTAACCAATAGATTGTGTTCATGATCTTCATCCCTTCTTGAAATAGACCTTCAATTCGACTTCAAGGCAGATTCGCGATCGAGTCCGCCGTAAACCAGATTTCCATTGACCATAACCGCAGCACGTTTCGATCTCCTGGCAACCGCCTCGGCAGCACATGATGCATCCACAAAAACCATACTTGCGTCATTTCCCACTTGCGGCCATAAACGATTTCCTTCAGGGTCCAGTGTCTTGACCCCTCCCGTAATGAATTGGAGCGATTGAGACAATGCATACTCGTCCTTCCAGTTGTACCTCTCGGCCAATCGGCCAGCCTTTTCCAGCATATCTCCTGTACCGAACGGGGACCAGGAGTCATAAAAGCCATCGCATCCGAGAGCAACATGGACACCTTTTTCATGCAGTGAATCAATCGGGGGAATGACCCTGTTGATTGGAACTGTAGACATGATGGCTACACCCAGGTTTGATAATTCACTGGCCAGTTCATTTGATTCTCCTATTGAAACATCACCAAGCGCAAAAGCATGACTGATGGCCGCTCTGTTTTTCCACCCTGCTTCATCGATCAAAGAAGCCAGTTTCTTGATCGTATATAAACCTAAATGACCGGGATCATGTATATGAATATCAATATCTGCATCAAATTCAACGGCCAAATCGACCATTTCAAATAGGGAAGCTTCTATATTATTATCCACGCCGCCAGGATCCAGGCCGCCCACCAAAGACGCCCCTTCTTTCATCGCTTGTCTCATCAACCCTTTTGAATTCGTTCTTAGCAGTCCATGCTGTGGGAAAGCCACGATCTCGTATGTCATTTTCCCTTTGAAACGATATAATGCGCTTTGAATCTCTTCCAAGTTCTTCATACCGATGTATGGATCGATGTTAACATGCGTCCTTACATGCGTCGCCCCGCCGCTTAACAATAGTTGAAGCATCCGTTCAGCCCGGAGCCGACCGGTTTCAGCCAGTTCAGCAAGCTCTTTTGCTTCTAACTTTAAGCGTTCGATTAAATTCGGAACCGGAATGCATGATTTCCAGGGCAGTCCTAAATAAGTCTTGTCAAGATGATTATGCATCTCCTTGAAAGGAGGAAGTGCAAGCAGCTTTCCCGCGTCGTGAACAGGATCATCCGTTTTCAAAGGCATACTTGAAGCCAATTGCAATTCCTTTATGATCCCATTTTTTATATACATGTTGTATGCAGCTGTCTTCGTCCTATCAATTCGTTCATTCTCAAAGACAAATCCACTATCAAGTGTAACGTTTGTAAGCCAGTATGCTTCATTCATCAAATCACTCTCTTTAATAGAAGATTAAACACCTGTCGTCTCAAAAGATGAAATAGATCCGCTAACAACATTGCCCCTGAAGATGACAGCGGCACGCTTTGCCCTTCTAGCCACCGCTTCCGCAGAACAACTGGCTTCAAGCAACACGATATTCGCCTCATCCCCGACATTAGGCCATGCCTTGACCCCGTCTTGGTTTAATGGGGTCTTCCCTCCTGTTATGAATTGCAGGCTTTGCGCTAAGGAACGTTCCTCAATCATGCGAAACCTCTCGGCAAGCCGACCAGCCTTTTCCAGATTGTCCCCGATGCCAAAGGGTGTCCAATGATCAGTGATGCTGTCATTACCCAATTCGACTTTCACCCCTTTTTCATGAAGCAGGGGGATGGGAATCGTTCTGAAGATCGGCACTGTGGATGTAATGGAAATTCCTGTTTCCGAAAACCTTTCGGCTATGTCCGTTGCCTCCGGGATTGAAAGATCTGCCAAACCGCTTGCGTGGCTAACCGTGACCCTTCCTTGCCAGCCTGCGTCTTCCGTTAGTGAAGCGAGGCGCTGCATCGTGAAGAGTCCAAGGTGATCCGGATCATGTAAATGGACATCGATATCGGAATTATTTTCAACCGCGATATCCATGATCGTTTCAAGTGACCGCTCTATATTTTCATCAATCGTTGCGGGATCCACACCGCCTACCAGATTCGCGCCATTCTTCATGGCCTCCCTTATCAAACCGACGGAATTGCTGCGTAATAGTCCATGCTGTGGGAATGCGACGATTTCATATGTCAATTTATCCTTATATCCTTCCAATGCCTGAATGGTGGCTTCCAAGTTTTTCAGACCTATAACGGGGTCAATGTTGCAATGTGTGCGTATATGGGTAGATCCGAAGTCCAATAATAAATCTAGCATTTTTTCCGCTCTTACTTTAGCGGTAGGCAATAATTCTGGCAGTAAGACCTGCTCTTCTTCTATCCGGGTTTTCACGCCATTAATGGCAGGCATGCAAGCCTTCCACGGACCGCCATAATAGGTTTTATCAATGTGGATATGCATTTCCTTAAACGAGGGGACCATCAGGAGACCGTGAACATCATGCTGTGGATCCTGATCCGTTATCGATTCCTTCGCTAATAAAATCGAGGATATTTTTCCATTTTCAATCTTGATGTGGTAATTTCCGGTTTCAGTGCCGGTGATCGTTTCATTTTCATTATAAGTAAAACCATTTTCCAAGCGTACATTCGTCAACCAATACGATTGAGACATTAAACTCACCCTTCCACTCCAGATTGAATATGCATCACTTACATTATAGTTTTAAAAATCAACAAATAATTTCAGAATTTTTACTCGTTTTTATGTTATTTTTACTTATTGTGCCAAAGAAAAAGGCTCACCCAAATGGATGAACCTTTCTTCTTATTTCCTCATCACTTTATCGTTACGTCATTTATTTCCAGATAGCCTGAAGGGCTGATTGAAAATCCTTTTACTTCTTTAGCGACTGCAGCAACATTTTCAATGACCCTTACAGGAATATACGGGGTGTCACCCATCTCGATTTCCTGTGCCTCTGCGTACAGTTCTTTGCGTTTCCCTTCTTCTTTTTCCTTCCTGGCGGCATCTATTAAACGATCAACCTTTTCATTGCTGTAAAAGAATGTATTTCCTGCCGCTCCCTGTGATTCCGTATGAAATAGATTATATTGATTATAATCGGCATCCCCTGTCGCGTTTCTCCAACTGATGATGAACATTTCCGATTGCCCTTTATTCACTTGTTCCACGAACGAACCGTACTCCATCACCTGTACCTTCAAATTGATCCCGATACCTTTTAGTTGGGATTGCAGGACCTCGGCCAAGTTAACTCTTTCTTTACTGTCCATTGTCAGGATGGTTGCATCCAAGCCTTCTGAATATCCAGCTTCGGCCATCAGTTTCTTCGCTTCCTTCAGGTTGTAATCATAGGCTTCGAGATCTTCGTTGTAACCGAATACTTTAGAGCCCATCAAGGAGTTCGCCTTCACTCCCACATTATTAAAGACACCCTTGATGATCGAGTCCATTTCTATGGCATGGGCGATGGCTTTACGGACCCTTACATCATTGAACGGTTCTTTATTGACATTGAATCCTAAATATTCGGTACCATACCCTTCACTGCGGTAAACATCCATTGCCGGTGAAGATTCGACCTGGTCCATGACAGCTACAGGAAGAGGCTCTGCGATTTGCGCTTCACCGGTTTCAATCATCGATATCCTCGTGGAGTCTTCCGGGACGACCTTGAAGATGACCTTATCCACTTTTGGCTCATCTCCCCAATAGCTGTCGTTTTTCGTCAATGTGATTTCCTGGCCAGGGGACCATGAATCAAAAACGAAAGGACCGGTTCCATTCGGTTCCTGGATAATCTTTTTGCCATACTTTTCAATCGTTTTCGGACTGATGATTCCGCCTTCGTGATTCGCCAATATGGAAAGGAGAGGGGAAAATGGCTCCTTTAAAATGAATTGCACGGTAAATTCATCAACCGGTTTCACCTCTTTTACCATTTCGAACACTACCGCCCTGGGAGAAGCGACCTTCGGATCTAATAGTCGATCAAACGTCTTTTTTACTGCGTCTGCATTAAATGGCGTGCCATCATGAAACTTTACATCTTCCCTAAGCTTGAATTCCCAGGTCGTGTCATTTATTTGCTTCCATTTTTCTGCTAGCATTGGCTGTATCTCACTATTCTCATCCCGTTGTACAAGACCTTCATAGACTTTATGGTGAGTGACGCTAGCGGCGTTAATCGTGGACATGAACTGCTGATCCAAATTCTCAGCGTCGGATAAGCGGGCAATGACCAATGTCCCCCCTTCGTTTGATGCCCGGTTCGGATCACTTGCCGTTGTGTTTACGTCATTGTTAGAAGAACAGCCCGTAATGATGATAGCCATGATCATGACTAGAAAAAGCTTACCTGTCCCACGTTTTAACCCCATGGTCTTCTACCTCCCAATTTCATTTTTCGAACATTTATCTAATTATAGGAAATATTCTGACTACTTTTTTCGAATATCTTTACTATGTTTTTCATTTTCTTTACTTGTTGTCATGAATCGCTTCCGTATCGCTTATCGATTCCACGACCTTGAATGATGGCTTAAACAATTCTTTCTCGGGAAGCTCCTGATAATCTCTTTCCATATATCCTCTTCTCATCTTCTTAAAATATTGTTGTCCCTTATATTTGATTTCCGTAAAATCCAGATTGGGGATCATTTGATCCTTCATGACTATCTTTCCATTTATGATGGATAATTTAACGTCCCTTCCAGACCCGCTTACGAACATGGTTCGAATGGGATCATCGATTACCCCCATTTGAAAACTGTCCAAGTCAATCGCGATGATATCCGCCTTGGCCCCCGCTGCGATGCGTCCTAAATCGTTCCTGCCAAGAAAAGCGGCCGCATCAAGTGTGGCTGACCGAAAGAAATCGGCATAGACAGAGCCTTCCGTTTCTCCTTCCACCATCCGTGAGAGCATGCTGCCTGTCCTGACGTTCTGGAACATATCAGGAGGGAATGTGTCCGTACCAAGGGCTATATTGATCCCAGCCCGTTTATATTTAGCAAAAGATTCTAACGCCTCCCCATGCCTCCCGATGATCAGAGGGCAATGAATCACCGTTGTATTCGTTTCCCGCAGCAGCGCCAAGTCATCACCCTGTCCATATTTCGCTTTACTATATCCTGAAACAAAGTGGGCATGCGGGATCCCTGTTCTTGGACCGAGAAAGCCAAGGTCGTACAAATATCTGATCGGTGTAACTTGATGGGCTTTCCAGATGGTGTTGAATTCAAAACTTCCTTGTGCAGCATGCAGCTTTATCGGTACGTCCAATTTTTCGCTGTAATATTTAATCTGTTTTAATTGATCTGCCGTTTGGGACTCAATACGTTCTGGGGCAAGCATCCCTCTGACCATGCCTTCATAAGCTCCATCGAATTTTTCTACAAACTCGACCGCTTTTCGTAACCCCGCTTCCCCGGCTTTTTCATCCCAATGCAGTTTAATATTCCCGTCAGGCTGGACGACTCTCATTCCTGATTGGAAACTCGGTCCAAGGTAAATCCTTAACCCCAATCCAGCTGCATGTTCTGCCGCAGCTGCCAATTCATCATAGGTTTCAGCCCAGCTTTTATAAAAAACGGAAGTAATGGGCATCGCCGTCGTCACGCCATGAAGAATGAGTTGTGAATAAGCATACAGTGATTTAAAAGCTTCTTCTTCCTCGGTCATTAATTCAGGATGTCCGCTTTTTATAAAATTCTCTGACCAGAGAAGGTTTTTCTGTCTGTCAGCACCGGCCTCAAAATGTAAAATATCATGGTCAATGTCCCCTAATGCATTTAAATCTATGAACCCGGGACTGATAATGGCGTTACCGGCATCCATTACCTCGTCCACCTCTCCTGGATAATTTTTTCCGACATACAGAATCGTGTCTTTTTCATAAACGATTTCCGCGTTTTCCAAAATGACATGATCGCATCCATCATACCCAATTACATATCTTCCTTTAAGCTTGGTTTTCATCTTATTCCCCTTTCACCATCGCGGCAGCGTCTTCTCGTTCGTCATATCGCTTTTCATCTACATATGCCCTGGCATGGCCCCAGAAATATTTCGTCGGTTGCATATACTTTTCGAGCCCCGCACGCTTTATCGTTGAAAAGGCCTCCTCATTCGCTTCGTTGAGCACTGTACTTTCATGGACCGTCCTTACATTCCTCCCTTCCATGATCAATTTCCCATCCACGATGACATGCTCCACATCATTCGCCACTGCTTGAAATACAAGCCGGTGAACATGCATGAATTCAGGGGTCAGATGAGGCTGATGCAGATTGACCGTAATGACATCCGCTTTTTTCCCGATTTCAAGGGAGCCTATTTCATCATCCCAGCCAATGCATTTCGCAGCATCAATCGTGATCATTTCCAACAGCTTGCCTGGCGGTAAATAATAGTAGTCCCTAAGCGCTGCTTGGTGAACAAACTGTGTTTTCCTCATTGCCTGAAACATATCGAAACTTGTGGAAGGGGAAGTCCCATCCGTGGAGATTGCCACAGTTGCACCCATCTCCAATAATTCAGTTATCGGGGTACGGGCATGAACCTGGCCAAATCCAGGTGATGCACTGACGTTGGTACCTGTTTCTGCCAGTATTCTTGCCTCATCGAAAGAAATGCCCCGACAGTGCTGTAAATGGACATCTGGACCCAATAGGGCATTTTCCTTATCCTGTATCGCTAAATGAATCATCCCGCCAAAGGCATCAGAGTGAATGCGTGTGTTATATTTCCTGGCAATCTCCCTTATTTTCTTCGCTTGATAAAGGTCATGATCAGTCAGCCCATAAAGCCTGTCAGGAGATGTGGGATTCGAGGGATCCACGGAAGTCACGATGACAAATGGTGTAATGAAGGCTCTCGTGCGGTCTTCATTCGCATGGTTCAGCGCCTCGATTACAGCTTCCGCCCCCTGTAGCACTTCTTCATAGGAAACTTCCTTTACCACTCTCTTTCCGTCAACCCACCGGCTGAATGAATGGGGCCATGGGGGGTTGCAAGGACCCGTGCATACCACTTCCCTGATCCCCACTTCGGCGTATGCTTTTGCATGATTGATGGCAAAAATCGGTTCATCGGACCGCGGCATGGATCCTAACACGCTCACCCCAGTTGTCACGCCCGCCTTTAATCTCTCAAGTGAGGATAGCTTTCCTTCGTAATACCAAAAGTCATCTGTAACAAAATGCTTGTACGCATTCGTCATGATGGGCATCCAAAAATCAATATTCTCCATTGCGATCGTTTTGAACATGGAATGTCCCCCATGCCCATGAACATCTATCAACCCCGGCAATATGCATTGATGGCTGCAATCGATGACTCTTACAGCCTCATACTGCAATTTCAGATTTTCGGTGGAATCAACGGCTAAAATCCTTCCTTGATGTATGGCTACGGCGCCATCCGGCAGAATTCTCCTGTTTTGATCCATGGTTATCACGGTCCCATGGATTAGCAGTAAATCTATCATATTTCCCCCTCCTAATTGAGAAGACAGCATAACATCCTTATGCTGCCTTCCTTTTGTGATGAATTCCTACTTCACGGTTACGTCATCAAGCATTAAATAATTTGCCGGATTCAGCCAAAGTCCTTTAACCGTCCCGCCATATACGGCCAAGTGTTCATAGTTACGGATAGGAACATATGGAACTTCTTCCCTTTCAATTGCTTGTGCCTTGGAATATAGTTCCTTACGTTTATCGCCATCCGATTCTTTACGTGCATTTTCAATCAATTTATCCACTTCCGGGTTGCTGTAGAATGAACTATTTCCTGCAGCACCTTGGGATTTGCTATTGAAAAGATTGAATTGATTATAATCTCCATCCCCGGTGGCATTGCCCCAGCCGCCTATCGCTACCTGGTGCTCGCCGTTGGCTGTCGCATCAATGTAAGCCCCATACTCAAGGACTTGAATCTTGACCTTGATTCCAATTCCTTTTAACTGGGATTGAATCACCTCGGCCATATTGATCCTTTCCTTACGATCACTCGTCGTCAATGTAAACTCCAAACCATCCTTGACCCCCGCTTCAGTCAAGAGCTTCTTCGATTCATTAATATCGTAGTCGTAGCCTTTTATATCCGGATCATAACCAAACACCTTTGGGCTCATTGTCGAATTTGCCCTCGTACCGACGTCGTTATAAACCCCTTTGATAATGGAATCGACCTCGATGGCATGAGCGACCGCCTTACGGACCCGTACATCATCAAAAGGTTTTTTCTTAACATTGAAGCTTAAGTATTCAACGGCAAGGCCCTCCGTGCGATATAAATCCATCGTGCCCGACGCTTCGATCCTATCAATCTCGGTAACTGGCACTTGATCTGTCACATGTGCTTCACCCGTTTCAATCATCGCAATCCTCGTGGCATCTTCAGGGACAACCTTGAATACCACCCCATCGATCTTAGGCTTATCCCCCCAGTAATCCTTGTTTTTCGAAAGAGTGATTTCTTCACCAGGCTTCCACGATTTAAAAACAAATGGCCCTGTACCAACTGGGTTTTGTGCCAATTTGTCACTATTTTCCTTAATCGCTTTAGGGCTGATGATGCTTCCTTCATTACTCACTAAAATCGATAACAGCGGAGCATAAGGATATTTCAGCTTGAATTGTACGGTCGTTTCGTCAACGACTTTAATTTCTTTGATCATTTCCAATTTACCAGCCTGCGGCGAAGCTGTTGCCGGATCCAGTATCCTGTCGAAATTGGTTTTCACCGCTTCGGCATTGAATGGGGCCCCATCATGGAATTTGATTCCCTCCTGCAATTTGAACTCCCAAGTGACATCATCCAGCTGTTTCCACTCTTTTGCGAGCAGCGGTTTAGGATTCATGTTTTTGTCAGGAACGACCAATGTTTGATAAACCTTTTCATAAATGACGTTGGCAGATGGAATGTCTGTTATGAAATGAGGGTCCAGGGTGGTCGCGTCAGATAATCGCGCGACGATCAGCGTTCCTCCTTCTTTCGCTTTTTCCTCTGTTTCCTTGCTGCCGGTTTGTTCTGTTGCACATCCTGATAAAACGGATGAGATGCCTAATAAAGAGGCAAAAAGCAACCCAATCATACCTTTTCTCATTCTATTTCCTCCCTTTTCATCCTCCCTTTGTTTCTCCAAGTAACTTTCAGCTATGGGTACATCGGGCTTACTGTAAATTATAAAAAAAAACGGAATTTTATATTTTCAGAATCTTTACTCATTTTTTAACTATCTTTACTGCTTTTCCGCATCATATTTACTTCAATTCCTTTTTTGAATAAATTGAATGAAAGAAAAGGAGGAAGTCCAATGAAGCCAGAGGTCGTAATCAATAATACCGAATTGAATGTAAACGAAAGAAAATCTCCGAAACTAAGACACTGGAAAGCCTTTTATAAAAAATTCAAACGAAATAAATTGGCATTGGTAGGCGGGTACATCGTACTTTTTTATATTTTATTGGCTATCTTTGCACCTTTGATCTCACCGCAGGATCCCTATGAAATTGATTTAGTCAACAAACTCCAGCCTCCGTCAGCCGAACATTGGATGGGTACGGATGATAAGGGAAGGGATATTTTAAGCAGATTATTATATGGGACAAGGCTTTCATTAACGGTCGGGTTTGTCTCTGTATTCTTCGGGGCGTTCATTGGCATACTCCTCGGGTTAACAGCCGGTTATTACGGAAAATGGATCGATACCGTCATTATGAGGATTGTCGATGTTTTGCTGGCTTTCCCGGGAATATTGCTTGCCCTTGCCATCATCAGTGCCCTTGGTCCAAGTTTAATCAATGTAATGGTAGCGGTAGGAGTCTTTTCCATACCGATGTTTGCCCGGATTGTACGCGGTTCCACATTGTCAGTCAGGAAGCTGGAATATATCGATGCCATTCGTGCATTGGGAGCCACTGACTTCACGATCATATGCAAGCATATTTTTCCGAATATTCTATCACCCGTCATCGTTCAAGCCACATTACGTCTGGCAACGGCCATTCTGTCGGCAGCCGGATTATCATTCCTGGGACTTGGAGCCCAGCCGCCCTCGCCAGAATGGGGAGCGATGCTGAGCAGCGGTCGGGATTATTTGTTCAGCGCCCCCCACATCGCTTTGTTTCCGGGGATAGCGATATCAACACTGGTACTTGGTTTCAACATCTTCGGGGATGGACTAAGAGATGCCCTGGATCCAAGAATGAAAAAATAAGGAGGAGAGAAAATGTTCGTATTTATTATCCGACGGGTATCTCAAACCATACCGGTTTTACTGGGAGTAAGTCTTGTTGTTTTCCTCATCATGCAAATGGTCCCTGGAGATCCGGCAACACTGCTTGCAGGTGAAGGAGCAACTAAAGAAACGATTGAATCGCTGCGGCATGAGCTTGGCTTGGATCGTCCAATCCTCTATCAATACGTCGACTATATCCTTCATGCCGTTCAAGGTGACTTCGGGGAATCACTCCGCAGCAGCCGCCCTGTTTTGGATGAAATCATGGTCCGTTTGCCCATCACCCTTGAACTGGCACTTGCCAGCATTTTCATAACCGTCGTGCTTGGAATGATCGCAGGAATCATCTCGGCTACCAAGCAATACTCGGCAGCCGACGTTTCCATCATGATCGTTGCTTTACTGGGAATCTCGTTACCTAGTTTTTGGCTGGGCCTTATGCTTATCTACTTCTTTTCCGTGAACCTTCATTTGTTTCCGGTTTCAGGTTGGGGAACTTTCAGGCACATGATACTCCCAGCCATAACCCTTGGGGCCGGAGGGGCAGCCATTGTCGCCAGGATGACCAGGTCGAGCATGCTTGAAGTCGTTCGCCAGGACTACATCCGGACCGCAAGAGCCAAGGGATTAAAAGAATATATCATCATTTATAAACATGGCCTGAAAAATGCGCTTATCCCCGTCATTACAGTCGTTGGCCTCCAGTTCGGCGCACTCCTTGGCGGCACCGTATTGACAGAGTCCGTTTTTGCCATCAATGGACTTGGGAGATTGATAGTCGATGCAATCAGAACGAGGGATTTGCCGATGGTCCAAGGCGGGGTCCTCATCGCTTCCGTTATCTTCGTATTCATGAATTTAGCAGTGGATGTCCTCTATCGATACTTTAACAAAAGAATAGACTTGAACTAAGGAGGTATGATGATGAAACAGATTGATGATAAAATTCTGGAGGTAAAAAATCTGCAGACCCACTTTTTCACTGACGAAGGAACGAGTAAAGCAGTCAACGGAATCAGTTTCTCCCTTAATAAAGGGGAAACGCTTGGAATCGTCGGGGAGTCAGGAAGCGGGAAAAGCATAACATCACTATCATTATTAAGGCTCATTCCATCGCCACCCGGCAAGATTGCCGGTGGCAGCATCCTTTTTAAAGGGGAGGATCTGCTTACGAAGTCTGAAAAACAGATGTGGTCCATACGTGGGAATGAAATTTCGATGATATTTCAGGAGCCGATGACATCATTGAATCCCGTATATTCAGCGGGCGAGCAAATCGCAGAAGCGATCCGGCTCCATCAAAAGCTGGGAAAAAAGGAAGCATGGAATAAAGCGGTCGACATGCTTCGGCTCGTCGGCATCCCCTCACCCGAAAAAAGGGCAAAACAGGAACCGCATGAGCTAAGCGGCGGAATGAGGCAAAGGGTCATGATTGCCATGGCACTTGCCTGCCACCCTGAGGTTTTAATAGCGGATGAACCTACAACAGCACTGGATGTGACGATCCAGGCCCAAATCCTCGAACTGATCAAGACGCTGCAAAAGGATTTCGGGACGGCTGTCATTTTGATCACTCATGATTTGGGTGTCGTATACGAAACCTGTGACCGGGTTGCCGTCATGTACGCAGGAAAAATCGTCGAATACACTTTGGCCAAGGAAATATTCACAAACCCAAAACATCCATACACCATTGGCTTATTGAACTCCCTTCCGCGTCTGGACATGGACCAGGAAGAACTGACTACAATCCCCGGGACTGTTCCAAGTCCTTACAACATGCCCAAGGGCTGCAGCTTCGCTCCCCGCTGCGCACATGCGAGGGGCATTTGTGAACAGGCCGTACCGGATCTCCAGGCTATCGGCCCAAGTACCGAGGTCAGCTGCTGGATGTTCACCCCCCAATGGGAGAAGGAATATGACGCTCAAGAGAAGGTGGGAATGTAATGATGGGTGTACCAGCTGCAGAGAAAAAGGTTCTGCTTAAAGTGGATCAATTGAAACAATATTTTCCGATCAAGGGCGGGTTTTTCGGAAGAACCATCAATCATGTTAAAGCCGTTGATGATATTACCTTCGATATCCATCAAGGCGAGACCTTAAGCATAGTCGGCGAATCCGGCTGCGGAAAATCGACTACCGGAAGAGCCATCCTTCGATTGGATGAACCAACAAGCGGGAGCATTCACTTTCAGGATAAGGATTTACTGAGTTTAGGAAAAAAAGAAATGAGGCGTACCAGGAAGGATCTACAAGTCATTTTTCAAGATCCATTTGCCTCCCTTAATCCGAGACAGACGATCGGCCAAATTCTCAGAGAAGCTTTGGCCATCCAAAATGTAGTACCTAAAGAAAACCGAAAGAGCCGGATTGAAGAATTATTGGGACATGTCGGGCTGAGACCGGAATCCATGGAAAGATACCCGCATGAATTCAGCGGCGGCCAGAGACAGCGGGTCGGCATTGCGCGGGCTCTTGCAGTGGACCCAAAATTGATCATATGTGACGAAGCTGTATCTGCACTGGATGTCTCCATTCAAGCGCAAGTGCTGAATTTATTAAAATCCTTACAGCGCCAGTTCGACCTTACCTTTCTTTTCATCTCACATGATTTAGGCGTGGTCAGGCATATCTCGGATCGGGTAATGGTCATGTATCTCGGAAAGATAGTCGAAATAGCCGATAAAAAATCCATTTTCGAACGGCCGCAGCATCCATATACAAGGGCTTTGCTATCGGCCATCCCAGTACCGAATCCTGTGCATGAAAGAGAACGGATCCTATTGACGGGTGATGTCCCCTCACCCATCGACCCTCCAAGCGGCTGCCGCTTCCATACACGGTGCCCTTTTGTACAGGATATCTGCAAAACACAGCTGCCTGAACTAAAAAGATCGGCACAAAATCATCAAGTGGCTTGTCACATTGTGTCATAACCTGTAGATTTCCGAAGGGGTCTTTAGTATGATACTAATAAACAGAATAATTTAAGTTATTTAAAAATATAACCAGCAGAGGTTCTCCATGCTAAGTTACGAAGGATTCACATTAATTATCATGCTCTTCATTTTAGCTCCCATCATGGGAGCTATCGCTCTTTTATTTCTATTCATATTCGAGAAAAGGATCGACCTTCTTGAAAATAAAAACAAAGAGATCCGCCTGGAGCAAGCACTGCAAGAAGCACAGTATAATAAATTGAACCAGCAAATCCAGCCACACTTTTTGTTCAATACACTGAATGTCATACTGGGCTTGGCCCGCCTGAACAGGACGGCTGAATTGATACGGGCCTTAGAGGCATTTTCGCAATTCCTGAAATTCAAATATAAAGCATCAGAACCGTTGATCCCCCTTTCCCAGGAAATCCAGTATACCCAGCATTATCTCGACATCCAGACCCTTCGCTTCGGTGATCGGCTCAAGATTGACATGGAGTGCCCAGAACCATTATCAATCGCACTGGTCCCACCCTTCATTCTCCAGACATTGGTAGAGAACTCGTTTAAACACGGTTTGGAAAAAAAAGTGGGTGAAGCCCTGCTGCATATCCGGTTCCATCTGGATTCGCAGATGGTAAATCTGGAAGTGGCGGATAATGGATTAATGGGAAATGAATCTTCCGTTACGGACGAAGGCGGCCATGGCCTAGATAATATCCAAAAACGTTTATATTTGTATTTTAATGACCGTGCACAATTGAATATAGCTTCTAATGAATCGGGAACTAAGGTAGAGGTATCATGGCCACTTGTTTTTGATAAGAAATTGGAGGAGGCGGAGCCGGAATGAATGTATTATTAGTTGATGACGAACCATTGGTCCTTGAACAAATGGAATATATGATTCAGTCCATCTACCCTTTTTGGAAGTTTTACAAAGCTGCTGATGCCTGTCAGGCACTGACCCTCAACCAAAATCATAAAATCAACCTCGCTTTCCTGGATATTAATCTACCGGGGCGATCTGGTCTTGAATTTGGTGAAGACCTAAGGGCACTGAACAAAGAAGTCGAAATCATAATGGTGACCGCGCATCAAAGTTTCGATTATGCCCAGCAATCCATCAGGATAGGCGTTGTTGATTATTTAACGAAACCTGTAATAGAAAGTGATTTGCATAAAGTCCTGGCCAAGTATGACAAAAGGGAATCTTCTCATAACTATTCAACCCTTATTCACCATTCGCTTTCATTCATTCATGAAAATTATGCCGAAAAACTCTCCCTTTCGGACATCGCTCGTGAAGTGCATACCAATCCGACTTATTTAAGCAGGAAATTCCATGAAGAAGTCGGCACTTCCTTTTCGGAATATTTAATGCACTATAGAATAAAGGCCGCTAAAAGGGCCTTAACCAATAACACCAGCTGGAGCATATCAGACGTCGCTGAAAACTCGGGTTTCAATAGCCAGCATTATTTCAGCACTTTATTCCGGAAAATAGAGGGAATCACGCCCAAGGAGTTCCGCGAGAAAGGAAAATGAACATTGCGATCACGTACATTTCAAGAATACGTACAAGGCCCCATCCAAATCGGGATGGGTTTAGGGATCATCTCCCTCCTGGCACGCTGGGTGACAGGAACCACGATATTATCCTCCCCTGAATCGATGGTGAAGTATGGAGTTTTCGGAGGGATCGGATACGCCCTGATGGGAGCGATCGCCCTGTCCATGTTCAGCTTCATCGGAAAAAGGGTTCGGCAGGATTTCCCCGTGGGTTTGACCATCGGGGACTATTTAAAAGCCCGGCTTCACCCCCTCGGATATTGGATACTGATCGTGATTCTGGTCATAACCAGTTTACACATCTTATTCATTCAGGGAATGGCCGCGTCCACCCTATGTCAGTTTCTTTTCGATACCCCGCTCTATGTCGGATTGTTCTTTTTTTTCGGTTTTTGTGTCCTTTACGCTGGATTCGGCGGGTTAAAGCTCATTCATGGATTCGCAGCTTTTCAAGTCATCTTCATGTTTGCCGCGGTAATCTTGATTCCTTTATACTTTTTCGTCAAGGAAGGGATTCAGCCTGTTTATGATGGGATTCGTTTATACCATCCATACATGCTCGTAATCAATAAGTATGATCTATGGAGTTTTCTTTTAGCAGGACTTCTTGTCGGGTTCGGCCAGTTTTTCTTTGACCTGACATCATGGCAGCGATTATTCATGATGGAAATGAAAAAGGTTCCCTTAACATTCTCTTTATCCGGCCTTATCTGGATCATATTCCCGCTCTCCTTTTCATCCCTGTTCATCATGGTTATCTTTACGGGCGGCTTCACTGATATACACTCGATCCTGGCTGGATTGGCAAACAAAATAACGACACCATTCTTTTTCATCCTTTTTGTGCTCTGCGCTTTCAGTGCAATCACCTCAACATTCGGTGCCTGCCTGCATTCATTGGTAAGCCTGATCGTAGCCAATATTCTTGAACCATTAAAAACACAAAAAAGCGACCAGCAAAAAATAAGGATGGCCTGCCTGCTTTCAATCTGTATCGGAGGATTGGTTTTCGTTGCTACACTCTTCTATTCCCCAAACCTATTAGAGCTCTTATTTTATTCAGGCAATATATATTCGGCATTGCTGGCCCCAATCCTGGTTATCGTATTCAGCAAAGGGAAAGTCGCTGATTACATACCAATAAGCGCGGTCCTGGCCATTTTGGCTTCATACATCATCCAGCCTTATGTAAGTGAATTCCAAAGCATATGGTTTAGCGGATTGGCTTCATTGACGATCATGGTGATTTGTATGATCCTTACCCTCATCAAGAACAACTGGAGGCTCGTGAAAACAAAACGGGATTGATTAAGAAGGCGAATGGCAAAGTGGTTACATAACAAACTATGTAATCACCTCTGCGTGTATTTGGCTCCGCAGGTCTTGAGAGGACTCAATATCACAACAAATAAAAAAAATCTTTATAGATCAAGACAGTTTGTAGAAAAAAGCAAAGTTAATTGGAGCGGGTGTGCGAGACTCCTGCGGGAAAAGCGCGTCCAAGGGAGACCCCGCAGGCGAAAGATACGCCGAGGAAGGCTCCCGGACCGCCCGCGAAAAGCGAGTGCCTTACGTTCCAATCAACAATCAGTTTGCAAAATCAATTATTATCTAGTTTGTCTACATCTGAAATTCCTCTATTAATCTCGGAATAACTTAGCTTGCCACCTTTCTGAAATACCGATAAACCTTTTCTAGCTTTTGGGTTTGTTTCCCCTTTGGGCTTTCCATATTTCCAAATTCGAAAAACTTCACTTTTTTGATACCGACAAAATTGAATAACGCTCTTTTCATCAAGATTTTATGCGCATCATTCAGCCAGAGAAGTGGATACTTTGCAGGTCCCTTCATCGTGGACACACATACGACCGCCTTTCCCTTTAGAAGACCCTCTGGGAACAATCCCTTTTTATCCCTGTAGGCAAAATTCGCAGAAAATAATTGATCAATGTATCCCATCAGCATTGCCGGAGGCCTCCCCCACCAGATTGGATAGACAAAGACAATCTTGTCGGCCCAGGTAATTTGATTTCTATATTTTTCAAGCTGAGGATCACGATGCATATCACGCCTGCGTTTATGCTCATTGAACTCCAAGAGCGGATTAAAGCCCTCTTCATATAAATCCAAGACCTGCAGCCTCTTTATGTTGGGGTTCTCGTTACTGCCTTTGATGACTTTTTCTAAAAAAGCATGGCTTAAGCTTTCATGATTTGGATATGTGTAGATGACCAGCACGTTCATGTCGTACCCCCCTATTTATTTATCATTTGATAACAATAATATAACAACACCATTTTTTGTTGTCAAATGATAATTGTATTTTGATAACACTTTTGATATCTTCACAAGAGAGGTGAAAGTTATGGACAAAAAAGCTCTTTTTGAAAAAATGGTCACATTTACAACTTCCGTACATCAAGTGACACACGAATTGACCCAAAACGCCAAATCCGATTCCATCACGCCGGTACAATATAAAATTCTTGTATATATAACAGTCAGTCAGCCTGTCACACCAAGTGAAATCAGTGACTGTCAGCACATCTCCATGCCTAACACGAGCCGTGAACTGAAAAAATTAAGCGAAAAGAATTTAATTGAAAAGATAAGTGATTCGGAAGATAGACGGAAACAATACATCCGCCTCTCCAAAGAGGGGGAAATGATGATGAACGAGGCTTTTGCAATCGTGGAATCCCGTTTCCAAAGCCGGCTGCAACATGCATCAAAGGAAGATTTAGCGGATATTGACCGTGCCCTGGACATTCTTCAATCAAAACTTTTTTACTAAATAAACAAAAATGGCTCCCGAGATTGAAGTTGACAGAGAATCAACTTCAATCTCGGGAGCTCCTTCATAATCTCCATGCATGTTTTATAATCAGGTACCGCAAAAGGTGCGGTATGGCTTTGTTGACTCAGGCAGTGCGGCGTACTCAGCTTGTTCCTCGCAGTGTGCATAAGGTTTTGCAAGAACATCCAAAAGCCGTTCCATCACGCTGTAGTCCCCTTGTTCCACTGCCGCTTCCAACGCCTCTTCCACTCGGTGATTCCGTGGGATCACTGCAGGATTGCTGTTCTGCATCAACTGATTCGAAGATTCTTTCGATTCCTTCTGCCTGCCCAGTCTTGCCTGCCAAAGCTCTTGCCACTGAGCGAATTCCGGTGTACCGAAAAGGACCGTGTCCTCCACTTTATCAAAGGTCAAAGCACGGAACGTATTGGTATAGTCGGCACCATGCTTCTTCATCATACTGAGGATGCCATTAATAAGGGCTTCATCCTGAGTCTCTTCGTTGAATATCCCCAGTTTCGCCCGCATTCCTGCTAACCAATTAGCGTGATACAGATCATTAAAAACAGAAATCTTATCTTGGGCCAGTGTAACGGCCTGATCTTGGTCATCATGCAACAGCGGCAATAGGGATTCAGCGAATCGTGCAAGATTCCATCCCCCAATAACCGGCTGGTTGCCATAGGCATAGCGGCCTTGTCTATCAATTGAACTGAATACCGTTGCAGGATCATAGGCATCCATGAAGGCGCAAGGGCCATAATCGATGGTTTCCCCGCTAATCGTCATGTTGTCGGTGTTCATCACCCCATGAATGAAGCCAACCAGCTGCCATTGGGCGATAAGCTCAGCCTGACGCTTGACCACTTCCTGCAGCAGCGAGAGATAACGGCTTTCATCGGCTTCAATGTCTGGAAAATGACGCTTAATGGCATAGTCGGCAAGTGTCCGGAGTTCCTCGAGCGTGCCCCATTTTGCAGCGAATTGAAAGGTTCCGACACGAAGATGACTCGAAGCCACACGGGTCATGATGGCCCCAGGCAGCCCGGTTTCACGGATTACCGTTTCACCTGTCGTCACAACAGCCAGACTCCGGGTGGTAGGAATGCCGAGCCCGTGCATCGCCTCGCTGATGATGTATTCGCGCAGCATCGGTCCAAGTGCAGCCCGGCCATCGCCCCCGCGGGAGTATGGCGTTCTTCCTGGACCCTTTAGCTGGATATCGACCCTCTCGCCTTCTGACAAGACCTGCTCGCCAAGCAATATTGCCCGGCCGTCCCCTAACATGTTAAAATGACCGAATTGATGCCCAGCATATGCTTGTGCAAGAGGCGAAGCACCTTCAGGAACCTCGTTTCCGGCAAACACCTTCACACCATCTTCGCTTTGAAGCTTTTGAACGTTCAAACCAAGATAATCCGCCAAAGGTTCATTCAGAATGATCAACTCCGGTGAACGTACAGGAGTCGGGTTCGTGCTCGTGAAAAACTTTTCCGGAAGACGCGCATAGCTATTGTCTAAATTCCATCCTGTTTCATTAGTCATGGTTTCTCCTTTTCTTATTTTGACTTTTGTATAAATGTTCTTTCTCTCAAGATTCATATTAAAACACGCGATAAAACTCAGTTGCAGTCCATATTAATGTCTACTTCTGCCAATTAATTATACCGTTTCTTCATAAAAATGGCTCTTTTAAAGTAGCGTTAAATCCATGACAACTCCCAGGATTTCATAAAACGATTGTCTAAAGCACCAATATCCTCATCGGTCCCTTAGAATGAAAAAAAGCACCCACAGACACTTGCTTTGATGAGGCTTGGCAGACTGTCGGCGGGAAGGGGGCGGATTACTGAATTCAACTGGCACGTTTTTCAAAGAAAAAAAACTGTAGGCAAACTCGCTTTCTTCGAGTTTTGTCTACAGTCTGAAGTTTGCCGTCGATTCGGCAGGCTTTTTTATATCATCTATGATTCTCCCAAACAGGTGAACAGAAACTTGCTGTGGAGGATTCATGTTTTCTGAATGCCCCCCACCTTTTTCTGTCATCTTCCTTCCCTATTCGTCTCCAACATCCCTCTTCCAATCCAGGATATGCTTAATTCAGTAAAGTCAGGCTGATAAAGGCAATGCCAAATATACAGTACAGAATGAGGGTAAAGGGCTGGGGAAAAATAATATATACTATCATACTAATGATCATCAGCAGGATGCTGAAGGCATTTATCCTATCTCTCCATATACTCACCTTTGGTCAACTCCTTTTCCACAAGCGTAAGGTACATTTTCATCGCAAACTTCTTCCAGTGCTGCCTGATCGGCTTTGAGGAAGCACTCCTCCCACAGTCAAAGCCAACATCAGCAAAAAGTAGAGTTTCTTCTTCATCCTTCATTCCACTTTGTTATAATGGCTGTGTGCCTAATTTGTATTTTTTCATTTTTCGTTAGTAAGTAAGCGACTGATAATTTATAATTATAAAATTGAACCCGCTAAACAGCCATGTAGCCAAAATGATAAATCCATAAAAATAATTTAAATATTCAGACTTTTTAAGGGGTATGAAGTGAATGATCTATAAAACTTTCAAGGTTGTATTAAGAGCCTTGCACAAAGGACAAACCGAGGAATTCGCTTATGTTTTTGAAGGGAAAAGCTTGCTGATTGGCCGTGCTAGCCAGCACTCCAAAGCTGATTTCATGCTTTACAATGACTTCGTTTCCAGGGAACACTGTCGGATATATATGGAGGAAGGACAGCTCTTCATTGAGGATTTGGCAAGCAAACACGGTACCTCTGTGAACAAGATGCCGCTCGTACCGGGCAATCCCTGTCACATTGAACCGGGGGATTCAATTACTTTGATCAATGGACTGATTGAATTCATGATTTCCATCGACAACGATTTAACACGGGATTTCACTCCGGTGAACCCCGATTTCCAGCAAACCGTCACTATCAATGAGCACCTTCAGACCGTGATCATCAATGAAGAAGCACCCATTAAAATGCCGACAAAGGAATTCAATTGCTTTAAGCTGCTTTATGAAAATTTGGACAACCTTATTTCAAAAGAAGAGATTGTCCAGCAAGTATGGCCAGAGAGAGTCGGTGAGCCTGAGCAAATTGTAACGGCAGAAGAAATCGCTTCACTGCTGTACCGGGTGCGGAAACGGATAAATGGGCACTTCGCAATAAAAGCCGTCATTCAAAAAGGATATTATATGGAATCCATCCATTCATTCAATCTATCGGACTTATAATCACAATCATTCGAAGACATGAAAAAAAGCATTGCTGATAACAATGCTTTTTTTCATGTTTATATCAAGGACGGCAAGCAGGTATCCACCCAGTCCATTATCATTTCTTTGGCAAGTCCAGATTAGTGAATTCATCGACTGGAACGATGTCTTCTTCCATGTCCATCACCTTCAGCACAACACGGTCTCCTACATTCGTCAACACGATATCAGATAGCGCATTGACACCAGGGTCCACCGAGAACCTCTTGGCATTGCCTTCGACGATCAAATGGAATACGTATCCATTTGAGAGATTGGCATCATTGATCCTTATTACCTTCCCCTTTATTTCTTTCAACTCAAATCCTTTTTGAGGAGTCACACCGCTCACTTTCCCTAAAGAGGCAATCAGTTTTTTATAATTACGGAAAGCTTCGTCTTTCGTTTTCCCAAAGACCACTTGGGGATTATCACTATTGGCGTAAACGATCGCCACACCTTGGAACTTGCTGCCCTTTGTAACCGGAATCACATAAGTGGGAGCACCGTAAATCGTATAGAAAATTCCATTAGTGGCTTTCCAGCCTGGATATTTAGACAAAAACTCACTCGCATTTGCGTTGGATTTTGCCTCCTTTCCAGTCAGTACGGACGTAACGCCTTTATAGTACGTCATTTCACCGGTTTTGGCATTGAAAACACCGTAACCTACAAGGGTTTTGGAGTTGCCTTTTGATTTAGCCCGGGTAAAGTCCACTACATAAATCAATTCGCCTTTTTCGTTAAACGTAACTTGCATATTATCCTCATTAGGAATCAGGACATCTTTCTTCGGCCCAATCAAGGACTGGTTTTTCCACCCGTGAACATATTTCCCCCAGTAGGTCCAATATTCCAAGGCTGTTTCCAATGTGAATGTCCGATCTACCCATTTAGGTTCTTTTCCTTTTGGATAGTATTTCGTGTCCCCCGTTTCCGGATTCACCAATACCACCCCGTCCACTACGGGACCGCTGCGGTATTTCAAATAATGTCCAACTGAAGCTACGAAGAAAGGCTTTCCATCTTCGTTCGGTTCCAAATATGAATCATGGATGATTTTATTCGGATATGCCTTGCGGATGGTTCTTTCCAAATCATGATCGAGGTACTGTGAGGGAGCATACAGCATCTTCCCTTTGACAGTACTTGCCCCTTTATCCGTCGATACGGCGGAAATCAGATTATAACCTGGCGTGTATTCCGCTTTCCCGGCTTTCAAAAACCCATCCATTTCAATGGGTGATGTATAATCCAATTCATCATTGATATTGGTTAGACGGTATTCGCCTTCAGTGAAATATGATGCATTTTCTATTTTATTAATTGCTGCATCGCCTTTGGCGTCAGCCATTTTCACTGTAACGAGCGGCATGGTTTTTATATCTTGAACTTCTTCCAGCTCTTTTTTCTTATCGACCTTCGCCAATCCATGCAGATCTGCGGCTAAAGTGATCGGGTAAAACAGCATGACGACCCATGCTAATATCAAAACGACACCTAGCAAACTGTTGAAATGTACGTTCCAAGGTGTTTTTGGTTGCTTTGCCGCTTCATTCCCCCTCCGATTCCGTCGGGTGCTTGAAGATTCACTGGCACTGTACCTATACATTCTTGAATCGATGATGAGAATGAGTCCAAGAATAATGGCAAAACTCGAAAAGAATGCAGCGGCAGTAAGATCCAGCAGCATGATATCGATAACGAAAAACAATACGGCAGCAGAAACTAAAAGTCTCAGCACCTGTTCAATAAAAAAAGGTATCTCCTTTTTGGTGATTGCATTTGTCCATCTCTGCGGAATCAAGGAAAGTCCCAATATGGCAAATGGCATTTTCAATAAAATTCCTTTCAAGATGAAACCGAGTAGTGAAAGTATCATGGTTTTAAAAATCTCTCCTTGTCATGTATGTTCCCATTTACCCATTTTATCACTTTTGTACAACTAATTTACTATTTTTTAAATATATCGAAATAACGTAAAAAAAATACTAGTATTATTTACTCCAACGATGCTACTTTTATCGACTTACTATTTATATAGACTCTAGAAAAGGATGGATGCCAAAGGGGGCGAAGCCTTATGATTTATGAAGAAACTTACCAATACTTATTAAGAAATGTATCTTCCACTGAATTCGATACGTGTTTGTACGCCTTGCTCCACAGTGATTGGGACGGGGTCATCCAGAGCCCGCTTCATATGATGGCCCGAGGAGTCGGAACGACAGAAAAGTACTTAAGGCAGATCATCAATAAATTCACCGCACCACAAGGATCACTAAAAAAAGTGTTTGTGCCTGTTCATCAAGGTGAAGATATTTTATATAAGTTTAACCTTGGTCCTGCAAGTAATCTTGGCTATAACAGGAAGACGGACCGTTATTGCAAGAAATACCGTTTCTTATATTGCGATGCTTTCAAAACCTTAACGATTCATGGAAAACGGCTTCTGCTTATGGGTGCTTTCCGAATGTCCGTTTTGAAGTCTGAAGAAGTACTATTCGATTATAGTGAAATCGTTCCTGATTCAAGCTCGCTATTCACAAAGCAGCGCTTATTGGATGCAATCGATGCCATCCATGACGCTTTAGGCAATATAGTGACGATTTCTCTTGCGAGCAGAGCTTTTTCAAAGAAAGAAGTTCTGGTGTTCACCTTTACCGAAGGCGTCTTGGAGCAGTATAAGGAAAATAGGGCGGAACGGGCATTATTGCGGAGAACGATTTTTAACTCTGGCTACCTTGGGCATATCAATGATTCTGTATGCAGGGAATTGGAACGGGCCGGCAAATATATTTTCCGTTCATTTCTGCAGGAAACGAAAAACATCTCCAATGATATCCAAAAGGAACTGCAGAAGTTAGCCCGTTTCGTCTATTCTCATTCTCTTAAGAAATTTGGCCAGGCGATTCCTGCCAATGAGCAGTTACTTCTTGCCCCAAAACAAGCCTCTGCTTATTTAAGCAAAATCATGTACAATGAAACATTGGAACAGATGGTCAAGTATGCCCACCAGGCAGAATCCATCAAAAGCCTGCTTGAACGCGTTCATTTTCATAGAAACATCTCCGAGAAAGCTCTCTGCCGGGAAGTGAATGATTTGGAAATGGCTGAACATATCAAGCCCATTCTCCAAAAGTACCATCAAGCAGACTTCATCCGTCATGTGCTGAACGACTGGTGCGAAACATGGCTCATTTCCCGTGTAAAGACAGTGACAGAAGAATTCCGGGCAGAAGGAAAAGGGAAAAGTACTGATGCTGATAAGCAGGTCGCGGCCGAATATATGGCGCGGATTAGAAACGATACATATGACCAGTTGGACAGGCTGTTGACCTTGCTTCTTAAATTCGGCAATCATGCAGTTGCCCCGGCTGTCCGGAACTTCCCTCTCACTAAGAAAAAGGAAACCCTCCAATCCTATTTCGCGATCCAAAAGGAGCGTCTCGACGTTCTCTCCATTTCCTCTTAAAATCAAACGGTTTAAGCTTTTAATATGTCATTTGTTTTCCAAGAGAACGAATCCGTTCTCTTTTTTTTGCTTGTAACGAAAGCCGACTGTGAATTGCAGAATGACGATTGTGGTTTGGTGATTGGCACATTGTGGATTTCTCCCCTGAATTCGTGTATTGCATATGGATCTTGTGGATAAGGGAACTTGGGCAGCAGTTTTTTTGACGGCAGGCCATGACCCCTGTATGGGCAAGGGCATTTATCTGAAGTTATTCCAAGGGTCTAAGAATGGGTCTATATAAAGGAACTGAAAAAGGTTCTGATCATCAGTATGAATAAGGTATTGAACGTGACAAGACGCTATACGGGTAAAAGAAATGGGCCCCATTTAGAATGGAAGGCCCTCATGACTTGTTATGGTAATAATAATATTTTCCCCGAACTCTTCCGGCTTTCAAGAAGTCTATGCGCATCCGCCCCATTTTCCAACGAGAAAAGAGTCGGCTCTTTGATGAGGATTTCCCCTGACAGAATCCATTGGAACAGCTCTGCTGTTCTTCTTGTCCGTTCTTCATGGGTAGTCAGGACGTTCCAAAGGTCTCCACCTATTAATGCTTTCGATGTATCCATTAGCATTCTTGGATCGATTTTCTCAGGATCACCGCCTGCCATCCCAAAAAATACAACAGTTCCTCCAGTCTTGGTCGCCTTGAAACTATCCATCAAGGTTTGTCCCACTGATTCATAAACGACATCAAGCCCTTTACCGCCGGTTACATCCATAATGGAATCCACCCAGTCCGATCCGTAAAGGAAAACATGAGCCGCACCCATTTGTTTAGCAACAGCCGCTTTATCATTTGATGAGGTCAAGCCAATGACCTGACCGCCCTTCATCTTGATCATTTGTGTCAGTAATTGACCGACTCCACCAGCAGCAGCATGGACCAGAATGGTTTCACCTGCTTTAACTTGATGACTGTCATGAGTTAAATATTGGGCAGTCAATCCTTGAAGTAAAACGGATGCGGCCGTTTCAAAGGAAATGCCCTCAGGCAGCGGTAACAGTTTATCAGCTGGAACTGAAACCAGCTCCGCATTAGCATGGGGAACATCAGCGAACCCGACACGATCACCGACTTTCACATGATGGACATCTTCCCCAACATATTCGATGACCCCTGCCCCCTCATAACCTAGAATGAATGGGGGATCACCCACCAAATGATAATTCCCTTTCCTTCTATATACATCAGCAAAATTCAATCCGATTGCTTTCATTCGAACGATCACGGCTGATTTTGAATGTTCAGGTTCTGCAATTTCCCTTACAGATAGAACTTCCGGCCCGCCGAAATCATCAAAGACAAGTGCTTTCATCATCCTAACTCCCTTCAATGCTTCTTCATTATTTAAGATATAGGATGAACCCTTTGGTGGCAAGAAACATAAATAACCGCTCTCCCTTAAAGGCTAGAGCGGTCACTAAGTTTACTCAATCTATATTGGAACCAGGACCGTTCTTTCGTTTATTCGCAGAATATTCCTTACCGTGTGCTTCATGTTCTGCAATGATGTCCGCCTTCGGAATATGGTTATTCTTCTTCGGTGAACCGGTACGGTTGCGATGTTTTTTTCCCATAATCGTATCTCCCCTTAAATTCAATAAATGTTTAATGCCTGCTAATGTTAGCTTGTCCGATTACTCTCAAAAATAACGGCAAAATAGGCACTTCATAATAAAGGAAAAACCCTCGCGGAGGACGAATACATGTAAAACTGATATAGGAGGAGGGAAAAAAATGTTTCCTGTATTGAACACGGAAAGGTTACGCTTTCGGGAAATTCGTGAAAGTGATGCGGAAGCTGTTTTCCAATGCTTATCAAAAGATGAAGTCACCCGCTTTTATGGCCAGGATTCTTTGGAAAATGTCGAACAGGCGAAGGACATCATAACGTCCTTTGCGAAAAACTATCTTGAAAAACGAGCAATCCGATGGGGGATTGAAAGAAAAGATACACAGGAATTGATTGGTACCATCGGTTTTCATGCCCACAGTCCCAAATACAGACGGGCGGAAATCGGTTATGAAATCCATCCAGCACATTGGCGTAAAGGATTTGCGTCAGAAGCTCTTAAAGAAATTATCCCTTACGGTTTCAACGACCTTGATTTAACCCGCATCGGCGCGGTCGTTTTCCTGGAAAACCAGCCATCAAGTGAGCTCTTGCTTAAGCTGGGATTCATCCAGGAAGGAATATTAAGGAGTTATATTTACCAAAACGGTATCCCTCATGATACATATGTGTATTCCTTGCTGAAGTGAAGAAATTTGCGACACTCCTGCCGAATAACTGGCTAGCCAAGACCCCGGATACGTTTGCTTTGATGAGGCTTGGCAGACAGTCGGCGGAAAGGGAGCGGATTTCTGAAAACAGCTGGTACTTTTTTCAATAAAAAAACTGGAGTCAAACTAGATTTTCTTCTACAGTCTGTAACCCTCTTTCATATTGAAACCAAGCTCATTCGATTCAAATGCATCGGAGCATCCGTTTCCCCATTCTATTTACTTATTCGAATATGATAAAACAGCAAATAAATTACCTTAATATTCCAAATCACCCACAAAAAAAATTCACCAAAACATGACGACTCCCACTTCATGATTTAGGTGACTACAAGATAGTCCTTCAAGGCCTGCTGCAGTGTACCCTTTGTTTCTGCTTTATTATCGAGCTGAATCCCTGAACGGATCATTTTCGTAACAACCTCTGGGCGTAATCCAGTCACCACAGCTTTACACCCCATCATTGCCGTTCCATCGAGGATTTTCATCAAATCATTGATCATTTCAACTTCTATTTCGAAGATACCGGACAAATCCAAGATCAAGGTCTGTATCCGCAGTTTACCTATCTCCATCAATACTTTTTCTTCGATTATCTGTATTCGTGAATAATCGATTGTCCCGATTAACGGAAGGACACAGGTAGTGGAAGTGACGGGAATGATAGGGACGGATAGATTTTCCACCAAGTTTTGCTGAGCGAGAATCAATTTGTCTTTATAATCGGAGTAACTGACGAAAAAGGATTTAAGAAAAACATCAACACTTTCATTCACTTTTTTCTCTAATTCAAAAAAGACCTTGGAATCCTCAATAAACGCTTTCTTATCTTGTTCAAACTTATAAAGAAAGGTCCAAAGCGTTCTGCGAAGGGCTTGAATCCATTCCAGCTTGAATGAAAGCGTCAAGGAGTGGGTTGCCCACGTAACTCCCTCTTTTTCGGCAAAGGCAATCATATCCGTTTCATTCTGTTCCACTATATATCGAATGAGCTTATGTGCATTATTCAAAAGGTCGACATTTCCAATCAGTAAAATTTCTTCGATTTTATCCCTGACATTTACCGCTGCTGATAAAAGAGATTCTTCAAACTCACTTTTATTCTGCAAAAGGAATTCCATTATTTTATCTTCCTCATAAACAAAACTCACTCTTCTTCACTCCCTTTTTGAACATCCAACTGTGATTTTTGTTACTAATTACTTTCTATATGTGTGGAGTTTTTTCCTGCTAATTGCTTCTATATTAAAAATATGGATAGTAAATGAGTAAAAACCGGTTACATCTCCTCGCCTGAAAAAACATTTTTCGATGCGGAAGAAAATATCAGATGGGTGGATGATTTCCCATATTTAATGGCTTCATCGACGAAGTCTTCCAGCGTTTCCATGGAAAATGTACTGATTTTAATCAAATAACTGTATTGACCGGCTAACCGGTGGCATTCAAGTACTTCCGGATGGTTCAAGCTAAATTGATAAAAGTCTTTGCATCTATCCGTTTCGAATAATATGAATGCCGTTATGCTCCTATCAAGTTTTTCAAGTGATATTTCCGTTTTATATCCTTTTATCACTCCGCTTTCCTCTAATTTATTCACACGTTCTTTCGTTGCTGGAGCCGTTAAGGAAACTTCATGTGCCAGTTCTTTCATGGACATGCGCCCATTATTCTCCAGCAAGGAAAGTATCTTTTTATCCGTTCGATCCAATTCAATCACTCCCACTTTTTATTATTAATTAAATTAAACTAAATACATTATAAAATAAATAGAAAGGAAATGATTACGTAATTTATCGTATGTATTAGGGAATTCGCTTTTTATATAATAAATACAAATATAAATAAGGGGGATTCACGATGAAAAAAGTATTGATGCTGCTATCCAATGGATTCGAAGCGGTTGAAGCAAGTGTGTTTACAGATGTATTGGGCTGGAATAAATTAGAGGGTGATGGTACGACTGATCTGGTTACGGCAGGACTTCATGAACAATTGAAATGCACATGGAATTTCATCGTGCAGCCGGAATTGACCCTCGATCAAGTGAACCTTGATGACTTCGATGCTTTGGCCATTCCAGGAGGTTTTGAAGAAGCTGGTTTCTATGAGGATGCTTATGATCAGAGGTTTCTTGATGTGATCAAGTATTTTCATGATAAGAACAAAATCATAGCAACCATTTGTGTAGGTTCTCTACCACTAGGAAAAAGCGGGATATTGAATGGAAGAAAGGCCACTACATACAATCATCCAACCAGTAAGAGACAGGGGCAGCTAAAAGACTTTGGTGCGATTGTCGTTAATGAACCGATTGTCGTCACGGACAATATCATTACATCCTACAATCCTTCCACAGCATTCGATGTTGCCTTTACGCTCTTGGAAATGCTCACATCCAAAGATAATTGTAAACATGTGAAGGAATTGATGGGCTTCAATTAAGAATACCCTCGAAACCTACACGATTTGGATGTTGATTTCCGCTCCAGGCACTCGCTTTCCGCGGGCGGTCGGGGAGCCTCCTTGTCTTGCGCCTGCGGGGTCTCTTACCTTCCGTTCCAACCAACTGAAACTTTTTTTAACTAAAAAAACTGCAGGCAAACTCGTATTTTTCGAGTTCATCTACAGTCAGAGGTTCCGAATGAATTCGGAACCTTCTTCACGTTACTTCCAATAAGCCAATGAACGGGTTTTCATTGATTCGCGGAACTGTTTTGTTGATTCTGGCAGGACTTTATTCGTTGCATAATCGATGATGACACCATACTGGCGAATGACATCCAGACTATCCAGCTCGCCATTGGAGAATTTATCTTCTACTCTTTCTATGTTTTCCTCAAGCCATTGTTTACGGTTGTTCCTGATATACGCCCTAGCTTGATCTGTTGCTTCAACATCTATTTCGAATAAATCGAGATCTTTATCGATTTCCTTGATCACGACTCCATAGTGTTTAGATTCTGAATCAGTCACATTTTTTCACTTCCATCATTTAGGATGGCAAATCAAGATGGAAATATGTATGACAGGCGATAATGATAGACACCCTCAAAGTCCACTTTAGGTAAAGAATGGAATCTTCCAGCAGAATCTGTACTTAAATAAGCGAGAAAAGATTATTTTATGAATCTTTTTTTAAAAATCAGCTGTTTTCATGGAACTAAAGGGATATACTATAGTTTAGCTTTTATTACATTTTTGTTAGTATTTTTTCTTGCCACGCATTGTGTAATATTTTACAAGTTTTTCTATTTACATCAACAAAATGCTTATTGCAAAGGAGAATTGGATATGTCAGAAACGATTACCCAATCACAAACTGAACAACTTAATGCCAGCCAAAAACAATTAGATGTACTGGACCAATTATTAAACCCTGAGGTTCAGGAATCATTGAACACTTTAGTTGAGCAGTTACCAAAACTAACTGAGTTAGTGAATATTTTAACAAAGTCTTATGATTTCGCTCAATCGGTTGCGACTGATGATGTTTTGAAAAACGATACGGTCAGCGCCATTTCGGAGATCGCGACACCTGTTGTCGATTCAGTGAAAGGGCTTGCGGCTACTGCC
>NZ_JAGGQN010000028.1:0-71271 GCF_018613275.1 Bacillus sp. ISL-4 | reverse complement strand
TTGCACCCATGCCGGGCGCACGAAAAGGAGCTGTCATCAAGACAGCTCCCAGACTGTAGGCAAACTAGAAGAAAAGCTAGTTTGCCGCAGTTTTTTATTTAAAAGACGTTCCAGTTGATTTCAGGAAATCCGCTCCCTTTCCGCCGACTGTCTGCCAAGCCTCATCAAAGCAAGCGCCTGTGGGGTCTCGGCTAGCCAGTTAATCGGCAGGAGTGTCGCATATTTCTTCCATCCAATAAGGATTACAGTAAAAAAACATGAAGGATAATTTAGTCATGTATTAAAATAATGGTTCGAGATGAGAACGTTCCGTACCGCCCGCGGAAAGCTAGTGCCTGGAGGCAACGTTATTCGATGTTCATTCTGATGACCCTTAATAGGCCTCCTTAGGGTCACCTTTCATAAGGTATACCATATAGCCCAATACACCGCCGATGATGGCAGGAATCACCCATCCTACCCCTACACTATATAGTGGAAGGTATTGAGTGAAAAGGTCCGAAACAGCATCCATTTTAATGCCTGATGCCACTATTCCATCCATTATGCTGATGATGGCCGTTAATAATAAGCTTCCTAAATATACCTCCGATTTCCCTTTAAAAAGGGAATGGAAGAATGTTAGAACAATCAAAACGATCGCTACGGGATAAAGCGCCGTTAACACAGGCACTGTAATGGAAATGAGCTTGGTCAAACCTACATTGGCAACAGCCGCACTAAAAACAGAGAAGATGACGACATATGATTTATACGATACAGCAGGCAGTATTTTATTAAAATACGCAGCACAAGCCGTTATCAAACCGATGCTTGTCGTTAGGCATGCAGCGATCACAATCAGCCCTAACAACACGGCACCAGCCGATCCGAAAAAATGATTCGAGGCTTGAGCCAAAACGTCTCCGCCATTACCCAGCTGACCGAGCTTTTCCACACTTGTTGCCCCGACATAGGTCAATGACGTATAAACGATCACCAACAAAGTGGCAGCTATTAAGCCAGCTTTCATACAGAAGCCTAACACTTCTTTTCTTGATGTTATCCCTTTATCTTTGATCGCATTGATGACAATGATTCCAAATGCAAATCCGGCCAGCGTATCCATAGTCAAATAACCTTCTTTGAATCCCCTAAAGAAAGAATTATCTGAATAGTCAGCCGATGGTGCCTGGATTTCACCCATTGGATTAATAATGGCGACCACAATGAGGATGCCGATGAAAATCAATAATAACGGTGTTAATATTTTTCCGACGATATCCAGCATTTTTGATGGATTGATGGATAATAAACAGGCAATTCCAAAGTATATGATCGTGAATATCAGCAATGGTAAAAAGCCGACATCATTAGAAAGGAAAGGCTTAATCCCTATTTCATAGGATACACTCCCCGTTCTAGGAAGTGCGAAAAGCGGTCCCAAAGTCAAATAAAGAACGACTGTGAAGATGATGCCGAATAACGGGTGTGCCCTGCCTGCAAGCGATTGAACATCGTTTTTTCCCGAAAAACCAAATGCCAATATTGTAATGAATGGCAAACCCACCCCAGTAATGATGAACCCTAAACTGGCCGACCATAAATTAGTCCCCGCGGATTGCCCGAGCATGGCAGGAAAAATTAAGTTTCCTGCACCAAAAAATAAAGCAAAAAGCATTAACCCTGTTACAATGATAAAAGAAAGTGGTGCTTTCTGTGTCATATAGAGCCCTCCATTGTGTTGATTATCTTAACGAAGAAAAGAGTTGTCCATCAATTTCCCGTAAAAAAGTGACAAGAACTGCGAACGTATTCTACCTATCTGTTAAAATGTACCTTCATGAAACTATCAATCATCCATAACTCTCCTTACTATAAAATCAGGCGGATAGTTTGTCAAAGCTATTTCATTAATTATTCCGAAAAATCTTTCTTTTCTTACTTCTTTTTAAGAAAATGAGCGAGGCATTCAGATTCAACAGAAAAGTTGAGTAAAAAGTACTGCAATTTATTTTGCAGAAAAAATATTTTAATATTCAGATATTTATTAAAACTATCTAAAAAACAAGAAAATAGGAGGAATTAACATGAATACTGAAAAGGAAAAAATGGTGAGCGGGGAACCTTACATGGCCGCTGACCCGGAATTAGTAAGAGATAGGGAAAATGCCAGAAAGTTGACCCGGTTATACAACCAGACAACGGAAAGCGAAGGGGATGAACGAACTGCCCTGCTGAAACAGCTTTTAGGTTCCACTGGGCTAAATGTATATATTGAACCCACTTTCCGTTGTGACTATGGATACAACATTTCTGTCGGGGAAAACTTTTATGCTAATTTTGATTGTGTCATTTTGGATGTTTGTGAAGTGAAAATTGGCAGTGACTGCATGCTGGCTCCCGGAGTGCATATCTATACAGCCACACATCCGCTAGATCCGTTTGAACGCAGTTCTGGAGTGGAATACGGAAAACCGGTTACGATCGGGGATCATGTATGGATTGGCGGAGGGGCCATCATCAATCCTGGCGTAACTATAGGGAATCATTCCGTTGTCGCTTCAGGGTCAGTCGTAACAAAGGATGTTCCTGAAGGCGTTGTTGTCGGCGGAAACCCAGCAAAGGTCATCAAGCATATTGAAGGAATTAAATAAGGCAGGGCTCACTCCCCCTGAGTGACCCTGCCTCCTTTTTTTCGTTAAATTTTCCTTAATGCTTCCGCGATTGCAGTATCACCAGAAATTAAATCAAATGAACGCTTGTAGGTATTTTCTTCAGTTAAAGAAGCAAAAATCGTTCGAGCCACATCTTCACGGGCAATCGAACCTCTTTCCAATTCTTCGGCGGCAGCCACTTTGCCCGTCCCCGGTTCATTCACCAGACCGCCTGGCCTAATGATGGTATAATTTAAATCGCTTTGTAACAATGCCCTATCCGCATAATGCTTGGCCACATAATACGGTTTGATGGCTTCATTCCAGTTTTCGCGATTATTGGCCTGAAAAGCACTCACCATGATGAATCGTTTGATTCCCAAGTTTTCTGCCGCTTCGATCGTTTTAACAGCACCATCCAAATCAATCAACAGCGTTTGATCAGCACCGGTGCTTCCTCCGGATCCTGCTGTAAACACGATGGTATCGCAGCCTTTTGCCGCATTCGTAAGCTCTTCCACCGATCCGGTTAAGCTGACGACGACAGATTCAATTCCACTTTTCTCTAAATGCCTACTTTGTTCTTCCTTACGAACCATTGCCCGTACACTATGTTCCGGGCTATCTTTTAATAAATCTACAAGATATTTACCGATCTGCCCATTTGCCCCAACTACGAATACTTTCATAAAGGTCAGCTCCCATAATGGTTAGTTAGTTTGGTTTCCATTCAAATTATTTCATGGACTCAGAACATTATCAAACAATCAGCCCTCCGAGTCATCTTTAACATTGGAAATAGTTTGGCAACCACCCTTATATATTTTATAATAAGAACAATACGTGTTCTTCAGGGACACAACGGGGAGGTGTAAAGATGGCAATAAGAATGTTAATGCCACCTTCTGCAGCATCTCATGCAAAGCCTAGTATTGGAGGCGATACTTTGCATGGGGTTGAATTAAGCTAAACTTAATCGCCCGCCTTATCATTTCTAATATTCGGCTTTGCACCTTATTTCATTCTTAAAAAAGAATAAGGGGCTGGCAGAAATGAAATATGTAAAAGCGACGGCCGTTTTGCCTGAAAAGCTGATAGTTGAAATTCAAAAGTATGTGCAAGGTGAAACCATATATATCCCTAAGCCTGAAAAGGCCCATCACAAATGGGGAACCCGTTCGGGATCAAGGGAACTGATCGATGACCGAAATGCCACTATAAAATATGCATTCAAAGACGGTCATACCATCCATCAATTAGCCGAGGAATATTTTCTATCCGTGGAAACCATCAAGAAAATCGTTTATTCCAAATAGGATTGCATGGGTAGCACTGATAATGATATCAGTGCTATTTGTATGCCGAGTATGTTTCTTAGTCGTTTTCCCCCTTTTAAAGCAGATATGATTTCTGTAAAGTAAAGAGAAACGGTATCATGTGAAAAGTGACGAGCAACAGAAACAGGAGTGAAGAAAATGGAACCTTTTATCAGGAGCGAGCAGTATAACTTCATAAAATCCCAAACACAGATTCTCATAAATGGACACGCGACGGCCAACGATAAGGATGTGATCAACACCCTGAAGACAGTCGCCAAAGAACGAGTATTAAGCTTATTCAGTGATTTGAGCGAAGAGCAAAAACAACTGCTGGATCCAGTAGATACCATTAAAGATCCCGCACAAGCCGAAGTCTTTCTCTTACAGGTAAAGCCATTTGTGATCCCATTTAAAGAAGTAACCGAAAAAACGATAAAAAAATTATTTCCTAAAGCAAAGAAACTAAAAGCCCCTTTGTTGGAAAACATTGATTTGAGAGAGATTTCATACTTGGGATGGGATGATGTCGGTTCCGGAAAGAAATTCATCATTGCACCCCATCATAACAAACTCACCGGATTGCATGGAACCATTAAACCTGCCAACAAAAAAGGGATCTGTGCCATATGCAGCCGCTTTGAAGAAGTAGGGATGTTCATGTCTGAAACAAAAGGAACCGTCCAAGGGACATTCATAAAAAAAGGTAATTATATTTGTCTGGACAGTATGAAATGCAACCAGAACGTAACGACTTTGGATAAAATGACCGACCTAATCGAGCGGCTGAAATAATTAGGAAAAGCAATCCTTCAATGGCGAAGGATTGCTTTTTGGTTTTTGTTAAACACCGAAGCCATCAGTTAAAAAAATTCTCATTTTGTCCTGCTTATGGAATTCAAGTATAATTGAAGCGATACATGAAAGAAGGAATGATATATTGAAAGGCAAAATGAATCAGTTGTTTGAAGACAAAAAAAACGTTCATGTGCTGTATTCCTATAATGAAATGGAAAATTATATTATACAAGTTTTGAATTTTATCCAAGAGGGCATCGCAGCGGGAGATTATGTCATTCTTATTGAAAATGACCGTATTTACCCCATCATTCATAAAGAACTGAGCACTCGGTTAACGAAAGATCAAATGGAGTTCATTCACTTTGTGAACAACTTCGATTTCTATTGTTCAAGCGGCAGTTATCATCCTCCTGCAATCGAAGAATACTTTAATAAAACGGTACAGCCCTATGTGGAAAATAAAATCTCTTTCCGATCATGGGCACATGTTGAATGGGCAACCATGGAAGAGCCCCTGCATATCATAGAGGATTTTGAGAGAACAGTAGATGAAGCTGTAAATCTGCTGTCGTTTCCATTAATTTGTGCGTACAAAGGTGAGAGGATGCCAGACTACCTGAAAACCATATTGTTGGAAACACATCCTTATGTTCTAAAAGACGATGATATCATCATCTGTGAACAATACTTGCCATCTAGTTTGAAATAATAAACAACACGCTTATGAATTCTCCTAAGCGTGTTGTTTTCCGTTGCATTTATCATGAATCCCTCGTGTATTTATACGGAAGTAATCCACCGTTTTTCACCTTGACCGTTTCCCCATTAACATTCAGTATGACAAAGCACTCTTTTGCATAATCCAAGATTAATTCCCGACACATCCCACACGGGCTAACCACTTTTAAAGCTCTGTCTTCATCATCGGAATAGGGATGCTTAACCGCCACGATCGTATCGAACCCCTTTTCGCCGTCCGATATCGCCTTGCCGATCGCAATGGCTTCTGCACATACGGTAACCCGGCCAATATATGCTTCAATATGTACGGCAGCAACGATTTTTCCTGAACTCGTTTTTAATGCAGCGCCAACATGATGCCTATTTTCTTCGTAAAGATCTCTAATTTTTGCACTTGCAGCTTCTATTAAATCACGATCCCTCGTTCAATGGATAAGTTTTGATGATTGGACCTCCTTCACTTCTAATATTTCATTCAGGGATTTTTTTTAACGCTTCTAAAGCCAATAAGCGAAAATAAGAAGCAGCTGGAAAAAGTGCTTTTTCATCTACTATAAACTTAGGATGATGCAGGTCATATGGACCGCCCGACCCTATCATTACGAAAGCACCTGGTATTTTTTCTTGGTAAAAGGCGAAGTCTTCCCCTATAGAGCTGGCTTCCAAGATTTTTGTCGTGTAACCTGCTGTGTCTCCAACCTGAAGCGCCAAATCTGCCCATTCAGGCGTATTATCAACTGATGGCGGGCCAGGATGCCATGATAGTTCAACATTTGCATCGAAAGTTTCACTTATACCGTGCAGGACTTGTCTCATACGTTTCTGGATGAACTCTCGTTGAGCTTTACTGAAGGTGCGGACGGTTCCTTCCAAATAGGCACTATCCGGGATAACATTCCACGTTGAACCGCTATGAATTTGAGTGATGCTCAAAACCGCGGACTCTTTTGGTGCCACATTGCGGCTGATGATGGTTTGCAACGTTGAGATAATATGTCCTGTTATGATAATCGGATCATTTCCCTCTTCCGGTTTGGCCGCGTGTGAGCCAGTTGCTTTAACATGCACTTCAAAGCGATCGACTCCCGCTGTCAGTGCGCCATGTTTTGTCCCTAACTCCCCAACTTGCAATGTCGGATCATTATGAAGGCCAAAAATCACATCCACATCTTCCAGCACACCGGTTTCCATTAAAGCACTTGCTCCATGTCCCGTTTCCTCCGCAGGTTGAAAAATCAAGCGAATCGTTCCGGAAAGATCCCTTTCTTCCTTTTTTAATAAAAAAGCAGTCCCCAAAATGACAGAAGTGTGAAAATCATGACCACATGCATGCATCACGCCGATGTGCCTTGAAGGAAAATCCACCTCAGATTGCTCTAAAATTGGTAAAGCATCAATATCGGAGCGAAGTGCTATCGTAGGTCCCGGCTTACTCCCTTTTATCTCAGCTACGACACCAGTTTTCAATGGGAAATCAAGTATCTTAATATCTTGTGATTGAAGCGCTTCTTTAATTTTTTTAGTCGTTTCAAATTCTTGGTTTGATAATTCAGGTGTCATATGAAGATCGCGTCTGAATTCCAATAAATAATTTTCCAATTCTACATTGCTTATGGTCAACGGTTGTCCATCTCCTTAAAAATCCGTATAGTAAAGAACGAAAGCTAATAGCCAAGGAATATCAAGTGAAGCAGCTATCAAATAAGCTATTTGATAAACGTGTAAAGAATGAGTTCTAATTTAGGTCGAGTCGTAAGCATCATAACAATGAATTCCTAGAAATGATAAGTGTTTATATTCCGAATATTTAACATTGACAATTTATAATATAAGATGCTACCATTTGTTTTAATTTCTATATTATATTAACGTATCAAACCAAAAAAGGATTCAATTTCTATAGTAGAAAACAATAAGGAAATATATAGTCGGAAGGAACCCTCTTCTAAACTGGAAGCGGGTTTTATTTCAGCATTAATTCATAGTAAACCAGTAAGGATATTTACATTATAAATCCCCTGCGTTTAAAAGTGAAGACATAAAGGAGCAATTGACACATGAAAAAGAAAACAGTAAAGCTTGGTGTATTTTTGGCCGGAACAGGACATCACGTTGCTTCCTGGAGACATCCTAACGCCAATCCGAAAGCTAATATGAGCATCGATTATTTTAAAGGGTTGGCCCAGACTGCCGAAAAAGGTTTATTTGATTTATTATTTTTGGCAGATAGTTTGTCAGTTGCAAAGGACTCGCATCCTAATATTCTGACTCGATTCGAGCCATTGACCTTGTTATCTTATCTAGCCTCGGCGACTTCCAATATTGGTTTGGTTTCAACGGCCTCCACCACTTACGAAGAACCCTTTAATGTTGCTAGGAAATTTGCTTCCTTAGACCATATTACCTCCGGCCGCGCTGGATGGAACGTAGTCACAACGTCCCTTGCCTCTACTGCAGTAAACTTCAATAAATCAGAACATTTAGAACATGGCCTCCGTTATAAAAGGGCGACTGAATTTGTTGAAGTTACCAAGAAATTGTGGGACTCATGGGAAGACGATACATTGGTCATCGATAAAGAAACAGGCCAATTCATTGATGAAAGCAAGTTTCATGAAATCAATCATCAAGGTGAGTTTTTCAATGTAAAAGGACCATTAAATATTTCCCGCTCCCCTCAGGGGCATCCGGTCATTGTACAAGCAGGCTCTTCTGGCGCTGGGCAATTGCTTGCAGCAAAGCACGCAGAGATTGTCTTTACTGCCCAGGAGAACAAGGAGGACGCGGTTTCATTTTACCATGAGTTAAAAGGTCAATTGGCCGCTTTTAATCGGGAGAAAAGCAGCTTGAGCATCATGCCAGGTTTGTTTCCGATTGTGGGACAGACCGAGAAGGAAGCCCAAGAAAAGTACGAGGCATTGCAGGAGCTGATCATTCCCGAAATAGGATTGGCTGTTATGGGAAGATATTTTGGAAATGTGGATTTTTCGAACATCCCTTTGGATACACCGTTTGCTGATATTTCGCTACCAGAACATGTAGATGGCATCCAAAGTAAATATGATTTGATCGTTAAACGGGCGATCAATGAAAATTTGACGTTACGTCAGACATATCAGTGGGTTGCCGGATCACGTGGACATCATATAGCAATTGGAACACCAACGCAGATTGCGGATAAGATTGAAGATTGGGTGAATGGAGATGCGGCTGACGGCTTTAATATCATGCCAGCCCTCTTGCCTGATTCTTTAACGGATTTTGTAGAACTTGTTGTCCCTGAACTGCAATCGAAAGGAATTTTCCGTACTAAATATGAAAGTAACACATTACGAGGGAATCTTGGCCTCGATAAACCGGTCAACCAATATTCCCATAAGCTTTAAACACCTTACACCTGGCTGATAGTTCTCAAAGACAGAATCACCGAACCGAAGAGGAATTAACTAGATAGAGTATAGGAGGCGCAAGATGAGTCAAATATTTCGTGAAGTACGTGTAGAAGATGTGGATAAATTCCTCCAATTAACATTGGATGCTTATGCAAGTATAAGAGATTTGGATATTCACTTCTCTGCGGCAACCGCCACGAGAGAGGAAGCGATTAAGCATATATCAGAAAATAAGGTATATGTTCTGGAGGAAAATGGGACATTTATTTCGACCGTTTCGATTCGGTTACCTTGGGGCCCTAATCCTGGCCCGCTCGTATTGCCACACATAGGCTGGTTCGCTACAAACCCTGCATATAAGCGTCAAGGCATAGGGAAAAAAGTTCTGTCATGGCTCGAAGAAGAAATTTTGAAGAAGCAACTGAGAGCCCCCGCGGTTACGCTCGGAACCGCGGATAATCATCCATGGCTAAAGGAAATGTACGAAAAAAGTGGATTTGTAGAGATCGGGCAAAAAGATTTAGGCAAAGGTCATCTCACAATATATTTAAGGAAAATCTTGCAGCCGGGACAATATCAAGCTTGGTCTGAAAAACATAATCAAACCAAATAATAATAGGAGGAAAATAACGATGAAAAAAATTCTTTCCCTTGGAATCTCTTTACTTTTCATATTAGTACTTGCGGCATGTGGCAATTCAAAACAAGAGAATGCTGCCAATGATTCCGAACAAAAAACAATTAAAGTGGGGTCCACTGGCCAAAGCTATCCAAATGGTTATCAAGAGGATGGTAAATTAATAGGTTTTGACGTAGAACTTACAGAACTCATCGCCAAGAATTTAGGATACAAGGTAGAGTGGGTCACTTCTGATTTCAGTGGGATAATGGGGCAATTGGGATCAGGTAAATTGGACACCGTTGCGAATGCCGTTGCTATAACACCAGAACGCCAAGAGCAATTTAATTTTACAGAGCCGTATAGTTATTATGGTGCACAAATTGTATCAAGCACAAAAAACGATGATATTAAAAGTTTGGCTGATCTTAAAGGCAAAACCGTTTCCGGTGTGCTGGGGTCTAATAACGTCGCAAACCTAGAAAAATATGATAAAAATGGCGATATTAAAATACGAACCTATGAAACCCGGGATGGCGCGATGCAAGATGCCATTAACAACCGTGTAGATGGATATATCAATTCCCGCCCAATCCTAGTTGCAGAAATAAAGAAAAATGACCTTCCGTTAAAACTAGTTGGTGACCCTGTGGCCTATGAAAATGTAGGGTATCCATTTACCAAAACAGAAAAAGGCAAAAAATTAAATGATGAATTCACGACAGAAATCAAAAAACTTAAAGAAGATGGTACATTAGCGAAGCTGTCCAATAAATATTTTGGTGAAGACATCACCACGAATTCCGGCGAATAAGCATAGCGGAGGTTTTAAAGCATTATGAATTTTGATTTACAATATATGTTGGAAATTTCCCTACAAATCGCAAAATTTATTCCAATCACTCTGGTTTTAGCCATCATTTCGATGGCTTTAGCCATTATTATCGGACTTGTAGTAGCCTTAATAAGGAATAGCAATATTTTTGGAATCACCCAATTGGCAGGCTTATATATCTCTTTATTCCGAGGGATGCCAACATTGGTACAATTATTCATCATTTATTACGGTTTACCACAGTTATTCCCGTCGCTGTCAACGATGGAAGCAATGACGGCGGCGATCATTGGATTTAGTTTGAAAGAATCCTCTTATTTAGCAGAAATTTTCCGAGCTGGATTGAATTCCGTGGACAAAGGGCAGATGGAAGCGGGCCTTGCAACTGGCATGAAACGAGTGCAGATTTACTCGCGAATCATATTACCACAGGCTGCTTTAAATGCATTGCCAGCAACAGGGAATACATTTATATCTTTGATTAAAGAAACGTCCCTTGCCTTTACATTAGGAATTACGGAACTATTTGCAGAGGGAAAAATTATTGCATCCGCTAACATGCGCTTTTTCGAGACGTATTTGGTGGTTGGCTTGATTTACTGGCTATTGGTTATTCTTTATTCTTGGATACAAAAATACCTGGAAATTTGGCTCAGCAAACCACTTAGAAGGTGATCATATGATAAAAGTAAGAAACTTATCTAAATATTTTGATGATAAACAAGTATTGAACGATATTAACTTGGATATAAGAACCGGGGAAGTTGTCGCCATTATTGGCCCTTCAGGTTCAGGAAAATCAACGTTATTACGCTGTCTGAACCTGTTGGAAAAGCCCAACAGCGGCACCATCGAAATCAAGGATGTAAAATTGGATACCCAAAAATATAAAGAGAAAGACGCGTACCAATTAAGACAGCAAACAGCGATGGTATTCCAACACTATAACCTTTTTAAAAATAAAACGGCCTTAAGAAACGTGATTGAAGCTTTGCTTGTCAGCAAAAAGGTGAAAAAAGAGGAAGCCATTCAAATCGGCGTGGATTTATTGAAACGGGTTGGCTTGGAAAAACAAGCCAAACAATACCCCGCTACCTTATCCGGCGGACAGCAGCAGCGTGTCAGCATCGCTAGAGCATTAGCTGTAAAACCACATGCCATTTTATTTGATGAACCTACCTCCGCTCTAGATCCTGAATTGGTTAATGAGGTTTTACAAGTAATACGGGAATTAGCGAAAGAGGATACCACAATGGTGATCGTGACGCACGAAATGCAATTTGCGAAGGAAGTTGCTGACCATGTCATATTCATGGCAGACGGACATATTATCGAGCAAGGCACCCCAGAACAAGTGATTGAGCATTCTCTTAATCCGCGAACTCAGCGTTTTTTACGGCAAATGGGAGATGAAACGGACGGATCTGCCAGGCAAAAAAGGAAGTGAAGTGCATGAACACGGAAAGGTTATCTGAGATGATTTATCATTCCAATCCGTTGGTAAATGAAGGAGTATTACAGGCTGCAATCGAAGGACTTCTTGATTATCTTGCTGTTTCCTATCAAACGAAATCCGAAAAGGAAATTACGATTTTAAAGCAAATCATTTTGGAAGAAGGCGGAAATGGGACGAGTTACTTGATTGGAAGTCACATACATGCAACAAGATCCCAGGCCGCACTCTTCAATGGCTTTCAAGCTCATTTACTAGATTATGATGATGTACATTCAGATGTACGAGGTCATCCAAGCGCAGTCATTTTGTCTGCTTTGTTAGCAGTTGGAAAACCTGAAATGACCGGGAAACGTTTTTTAGCTGCCTATGTGGTTGGTGTGGAAATCATGGCTCGGTTCGGGGAAGCAATGAACCCATATCACTATACAAAAGGTTGGCATAATACAGCTACACTTGGCGTAATAGCTGCAGCTGGTGCGGTTGCGTATTTACGGGAATACTCACCACGCTTAATAGCTGAAACCATGAGTCTTGCCGCTACCCAATCGGCGGGTTTACGACTCCAGTTTGGCACTGTAGTAAAGCCGCTCCATGTAGGGATTGCTGCTAAAAACGCTGTGGATTCCGCAGATTGGATTCGGATGGGATTACATAGCAACCCCGACTTTTTGAATGATAAGAATGGATTCTTTGAGGTATATGCAGAAAATGGAGTTCCCGATTTGACGGAAAATTGGGGAAAGACATGGCGGATCGTAACACCAGGATTATGGTTTAAACAGTACCCTTTTTGTTCTGCTGCGACACATGGCGCTGATGCAGCTGTCTTTTTACATAAGACGTACGATTTATCGGAAGAAGATATTGAATCGGTGAGTGTTTGCTTTCCTCCAAATGGTGATTCCGCTTTGATTCACCATAACCCTTCGACCGGTGAAGAAGGAAGATTTTCGATTGAGTATATTGTATGGCTCGCGCTTACAGGCAAACCCCTGACCTTTGCTTCTTTTGAATCGAAACCTATTCCCCATTCATGGAGAAAATCCTTTCAAAAAGTAAAGAGGGAGACGGATGCAACGATCAAGCCTTCCAAAGCAGCACTCCCAGTGGGACGATTTACAATTGTGACCGTGACCACAACGAGTGGGGATGTACTATCGAAACGAATCGATACACCTAAAGGAAGCCCTGGGAATCCATTAACAAAATCCCAGCTAAAAGAAAAATTGCATAAAGCCATAGGAGATGAAGCAGAGACAGAGAAAATAATAGCAGCTGTCCATGCACTGAATCACACATCACTTGGCGTTCTTCAAGAAGCTGACTATAGAAGCTGACTGAAAGTAAATTAGGCGAACAGTATTTATATACTGCTCGCCTAATTTGTATACCATCAATACGGAATCTTTACACATGAGGTGAGTTTCGGCGCTTTACTCGTGAGTTTCGGCCATTTACTCGTGAATTTTGGCGTTTTACTCGTGAGTTTCGGCGTTTTACTCGTGAGTTGTGCACTTACTCGTGAGTTTCGGCGTTTTACTCGTGAATTTTGGCGTTTTACTCGTGAGTTGTGCACTTACTCGTGAGTTTCGGCCATTTACTCGTGAATTCCGGCGCTTTACTCGTGAGTTTCAGCCATTTACTCGTGAGTTGTGCACTTACTCGTGAGTTTCGGCGCTTTACTCGAGAGTTGTGCACTTACTTGTGAGTTTCGGTGTTATACTCGTGAGTTTTGGCCATTTACTCGTGAGTTTCGGCGTTTTATTCGTAAGTTCGTGCACTTACTCGTGAGTTTCGGCCATTTACTCATGAATTTCGGCGTTTTACTCGTGAGTTTCGGCCATTTACTCGTGAGTTTCGGCGTTTTACTCGTGAGTTGTGCACTTACTCGTGAGTTTCAGCCATTTACTCGTGAATTCCACTTTTCCCACCATAAAAAAAGAAGCACCATATGGCACTTCTTTTTTTCTATTAAGGCAATACCGTTGCACCCATCAAGTAGCGGTCCACTTCTCGCGCTACTTCACGGCCTTCATTGATTGCCCAAACGATGAGGCTTTGCCCTCTCCTTGCATCTCCGGCAGCGAAAACTCCTTCGACATTCGTTTTGTATTCGCCATAGACGGCATCAATTTTTTGATTTAATGTTTCTACGCCAAATTGAGTTAATAGCGGCATTTCGGTTCCTTCAAATCCGATTGCGATGAAAACGAATTGTGCAGGCCATACTTTTTCAGTTCCTGGAACTTCCCTGAAAATGTACATTCCGTCTTCGCCTTTGATTTTTTCCATTGAGATTGTGTGCAGTTCTTTAACGTTGCCATTTTCATCGGCTACGATTTTTTTTGTTTGGATTGAATATTGGCGCGGATCTGCACCGAATTTCGCTTCCGCTTCTTCATACGCATAATCAAGGGAAAATACATTCGGGTAGGCTGGCCACATATTATCAGATGTACGGGCGGTCGGAAGGATTGGATGCTTCCCGAATTGTACGACGCTCTTACATTCCTGGCGAAGGGCAGTTGCGACACAGTCAGCTCCTGTATCCCCGCCGCCGATGACGATGACGTCCTTCCCCTTAGTGTCTATAAACTTGCCGTCTTCAAAATTGGAGTCCAACAGGCTTTTAGTCGAAGTCGTCAAGTAATCCATTGCAAGGTGAATGCCTGATGCCTCGCGTCCTTCAATTACCAGGTCACGCTGCTTTTGGGCACCTGTGCAAAGGATGACTGCGTCATATTGATCTTGCAGTTCTTCGGCTGTTATATCTTTGCCTACTTCTGTATTGGTAATGAAATCGATGCCTTCCTGGGTCAATAATTTAATTCGGCGTGCAACGACATCTTTTTCAAGTTTCATGTTCGGGATGCCGTATGTCAACAGCCCGCCTGCACGGTCTGAGCGCTCATAAACCGTGACCGAATGACCTGCTTGATTCAACTGGTCGGCACTCGCCAATCCTGCCGGGCCTGAACCGATGATGGCAATTTTCTTGCCAGTCCTGCTTTCAGGGATGCGAGGCGTGATCCAGCCATTTTCAAATCCTTTGTCGATGATGGTCCGTTCAATGTTCTTGATGGTAACGGCAGGATCGTTTATCGCTACCGTACAAGACCCTTCACAAGGGGCCGGGCAGACGCGCCCGGTGAATTCAGGGAAATTATTCGTTTTCGATAAACGGTCCAATGCTTCTTTCCATCTGCCGCGGTACACCAAATCATTCCACTCCGGGATCAGATTATGAATCGGACAGCCTGTTGTGACCCGGTTCAGTTCCATGCCCATATGGCAGAAAGGGGTGGCGCAGTCCATACACCGCGCTCCCTGTGTACTTAACTTTTCATCAGAGAAAGGAGCTGTATATTCTCTCCAGTCGCTTAAACGAGTGAGAGGATTCCGTTCTTTTGGTTTTTCTCGCGGATAATCCATAAATCCTGTTGCTTTTCCCATCTTTCTCTCCCCTTCCTTACTGCATCACAGCTTGTTTAGTGATTTTTTTATCTTGAACGGCATTTGCTTGAAATGCACTCATGATCGCTTCTTCATCCGTTAGCCCTGCACGCTTCTGCTCATTGATGCTTTTGATCATCCGTTTGTAATCTTTCGGAATGACTTTTACGAATTTCTTAGCGAAATCCGCCCAGTTCTCCAGTACATACGATGCTTTGGCACTCTCTGTATAATGAACGTGGCTGTAAAGCATTTCTTTTACCTCGTTTGCATCATCCATATCATCAAGCGTCTCGAATTCTATCATTTCACCATTGCATAATGCCTTGAATTCTTCTCCATCATCAGCAAGTACATAAGCGATGCCGCCTGACATGCCTGCCGCAAAGTTTTTCCCGACGTCGCCCAGAATGACCACGCGTCCGCCTGTCATATACTCACAGCCATGGTCTCCAATTCCTTCAACGACGACGTTGACTCCACTGTTCCGTACTGCAAATCGTTCTCCCGCACGGCCATTAATGTAGGCCTCGCCGCTTGTTCCGCCGTATAAGGCGATATTTCCGGCAATTACATTGTCCCCAGCCTCAATCTGATTGCCAGCAGGTGCCGTGACAATGATCTTTCCGCCAGATAAGCCTTTCCCAACATAGTCATTGACATCACCTGTCAAATACATCGACATCCCTTTAGGAATGAACGCACCGAAGCTCTGGCCCGCCGATCCCGTAAAACGAAGTGTGATCGTATCTTCAGGCAACCCTTCTTCTCCATAGCGTTTGGATACTTCACTGCCGACAATCGTTCCGACCACACGGTTCACGTTTGTAATCGGGAAGCTGACATCCACCTGGGTTTGATCATTCAAAGCAGGCTCCACAACCGGTAAAATCTCACGGATATCCAGGGATTCATCAATTTTATGATTTTGAGGAAGTTGATACGTGCGTATCCCCTCCGGTTGGAAAAGAAGTGTCGTCAAGTCAAGATGCTTCGCTTTCCAATGGTTTTGTGCCCGCTCGCTCACTTGTAAAACATCAGTGCGGCCAACCATTTCTTCCAGTGTTCTAAATCCAAGCTCAGCCATCGTTTCCCGCACTTCCTCAGCGATGAAGCGCATGAAATTCACGACATGATCCGGATCTCCTGTGAATTTGCTGCGAAGCTCAGGGTTTTGAGTAGCTACCCCGACTGGGCATGTATCCAAATGGCAAGCACGCATCATGACACAGCCAAGAACCACAAGCGGCGCTGTAGCAAAGCCGAATTCTTCTGCTCCAAGGATAGCCGCCATGACCACATCGCGTCCCGTCATTAGCTTTCCATCCGTTTCAAGGACTACACGGCTGCGCAGGCCATTCAGCATCAATGTTTGGTGTGCTTCGGCAAGGCCCAGCTCCCAAGGAAGACCTGTGTGTTTGATACTCGTTTTTGGTGATGCACCCGTACCTCCATCATACCCGCTGATAACGATGACATCTGCGGCCCCTTTGGCCACACCGGCTGCAATCGTGCCTACGCCTGCTTTTGACACAAGCTTGACGCTGATCCTGGCATCACGGTTCGCATTTTTCAAATCATGGATCAGCTGTGCCAGATCTTCAATCGAATAGATATCATGATGCGGAGGCGGTGAAATCAAGCCGACACCTGGTGTGGAACCACGGACCTCTGCGACCCAAGGATATACTTTGTTCCCTGGCAGCTGGCCGCCTTCACCCGGCTTTGCACCTTGCGCCATTTTGATTTGAAGTTCATCTGCATTAACAAGGTAATGGCTTTTCACTCCAAAACGTCCGGATGCAATTTGTTTAATTCCGCTGCGGCGGTCATCGCCGTTTTCATCCAGTTGGTAACGGCTAGGATGCTCCCCGCCTTCACCGCTATTGCTTTTTCCGCCTAAACGGTTCATCGCAATCGCTAATGTTTCATGTGCTTCCTGACTCAATGAACCGAATGACATCGCGCCCGTTTTGAATCGGCTGACGATGGATTCCACGGATTCCACTTCATCTATAGAAATGCTTTGGCGTTTTTGATCGAACGAGAATAAATTCCTTAAAAACCCGAGTCTCTCTTCATTCGCCAAGTTTGAATATTGCTTAAATAAATTATAGTCGCCTTTCCGGCAGGCCCATTGCAGTGTATGGATGGTTTTAGGATTGAAAGCATGATGTTCCCCTGTTTTTCTCCATTGAAAATCACTTCCGCTTTCAAGAGTTTGGTCAAGTGAATCGACTGCAGCTTTCCTATGGCGAATCAACGCTTCATCTGCGATCGTTTCCAAATCGATCCCGCTAAGCTGCGATGCCGTACCGCTGAAATAGCGTTCGATCACTTCAGCACCGATTCCGACCGCTTCGAAAATTTGTGCACCGCGATAACTTTGAATCGTTGAAATCCCCATTTTGGACATCACTTTTACGATGCCTTCTGTCAACGAGCGTACATATTTCCTTACCGTTTCTTCGTAGCTGATGGCCAAACTGCCTTCCAATACCGCCTGCTTATATGTTTCATAAGCAAGGTACGGGTAAATCGCATCCACTCCATACCCGATCAGGGACGCATAATGATGGACTTCCCTTGCTTCCCCCGATTCAACGATAATGCTCACTTTTGTACGGTTCCCATGACGGATCAGCTCTTGATGAAGGGCACTCGCAGCCAACAGGGAAGGAATCGCAGCTTTTTCTTTGCTCATATCCTTGTCAGATAATATCAAAAGGCTGACACCATCAGCTATCGCTTGTTCCGCTTCACGGCAGATGCGATCGAGTTCACTCTCTAAATCTTCTGAAAATAAAGTGTGAATGACTTTGCTCCTGAATTCGGGATGGGCATTTTCTTTCAACTGCTGCATTTGACCTGGAGTCAAAACAGGTGAATCCAATTGAATGCGGCGGCTGTTCGTTTCATCCGGTTTCAACAAATCTCCTTCCGCACCCAGAAATGTCATCGTTGACGTGACGATCTGTTCACGAAGCGAATCGATTGGCGGGTTGGTTACCTGTGCAAAGGATTGCTTGAAATAATTGAATAGCGATTGCGGGCGATCTGATAAGACCGCTAATGGAATGTCATTCCCCATGCTGCCCAGCGGATCTTTGCCTTCGTTAATGACCGGCAGCAAATATTTTTGGACATCTTCATACGTGTATCCGAACGCTTTTTGCCTGAATAACAAATCACTCACTGGCTCCCCTTCGAGCACAGGTTCTTCGTCACTTAATTGAACAAGCTGTTCGTCCAGCCATTGCTGGTACGGATTTTCCTGAGCCATTTCCGATTTGATCTCTTCATCGGAAACAATACGGCCTTCCTCTAAATCTATTAAAAGCATTCTGCCTGGGCTTAAACGATCTTTATATAATACATTCTCCGGCTCCACATCGATCACGCCGACTTCGGATGAGAAAATGATGTAATCATCTTTTGTCACATAATACCTTGCCGGCCTTAAACCATTTCGATCAAGGATGGCACCGATTTGCTTGCCATTCGTAAAGGATATGGCCGTCGGACCATCCCATGGCTCCATGAGCATGCTATGATATTCGTAAAATGCCTTCTTTTCCTTCGTCATATGCGGATTCTCCGTCCATGGTTCAGGAATGAGCATCATCGCCGCATGTGCCGGTTTACGCCCGGCAAGCACGAAGAATTCAAGTGCATTATCAAGAATCGAGGAATCACTGCCGTCTATATCCAGAATAGGCAGGACCTTTTGCAGGTCATCCCCGAATGCTTCCGATACAAACTGCTGCTCACGCGCTTTCATCCAATTCACATTACCTCTAAGCGTATTGATTTCGCCATTATGGATCAGATAACGGTTTGGATGTGCCCGTTCCCAACTAGGAAAAGTATTCGTGCTGAAGCGGGAATGCACTAAAGCGAAAGCCGAAACGAAAGACTCTTGTTGAAGGTCAAGATAAAAAGCATCCACCTGCTCTGGCGTCAATAATCCTTTGTATACGATCGTAGCACTTGAAAGGCTGGCAAAATAAAAACGATTGCCGCGTTCACGAGCCCAGTTTTCAGCTTGTTTTCTGATAATGAACAATTTACGCTCAAAAGCTATATCATCTGTCATCCCAACGCTTGCCCCGATGAATACTTGGCGGATCGTCGGACATGTCTCCTTGCCGACCTCCCCGATTTTCGTTGCATCAACAGGAACCGTTCTCCAGCCTAATAGCGTTTGGCCCTCTTCTTCGATAAATGCATTCAAACGAGTCTCGATTTCATTCCGTTCAACATCATTGTTAGAGAAAAAGAGCATGCCTACACCATAGCGTCCTTTTGCCGGCAAGTTCATTTCCGGGCATGCCAGCCTGAAATATTCATCAGGAATCTGCACCATTAATCCTGCGCCATCTCCTGTAAGGGGATCGCTGCCTTGTCCGCCGCGATGATCTAATTGGCACAGCATATTCAGTCCTTGTTTGACGATGTCATGTGTAGCAAGCCCTTTTAAATGAGCGTATAAACCGATCCCACATGCATCATGTTCAAATTCAGGATGGTAGAGCCCTTGTGCTTTTGGTATTTGATTGTATGTCATATTAATCGCCCCCATCGTATTCTTACACCGTTATGTCACTTACATTTATTCTAGGTTTTCAAATCGATATAAACAATATATAATTCTAGTAGAATCTATCTCACTTTGAGATGAATGCCAGGAGGATGAATAAATGGAACTACGACAATTACGTTATTTTGTTGAAGTCGCTGAGAGAGAACACGTCTCTGAAGCCGCAGAGCACCTGCATATTGCGCAATCAGCAATCAGCCGGCAAATATCCAGACTGGAAGATGAGCTCGGCGTTTTGTTGTTCGAGAAAATCGGCCGGAATATCCAATTAACCCCAATTGGGAAAATTTTCTTGATTCATGCAAAAACGGCGATACAGGCGATAGAATATGCCAAATATCAAATTGATGAGTTTTTGGACCCTGAACACGGAAGCATTAAAATCGGGTTCCCGACCAGCCTTTCCACCCATTTACTTCCTACCGTCATTTCCGCTTTTAAAGATGAGCAGCCGAATATCGGCTTCCATTTAAGACAGGGATCTTATTCCTCTTTAAAGGAAGCTGTCAAAAATCGCGAAATCGGATTAGCCTTCCTTGGACCTATCCCGACAAACGATCCAGATATCGAAGGTCATATCCTGTTCACGGAAAACATTTCCGCTTTACTGCCTATAACGCACCCATTGGCCGAAAGGAAAAGTCTGCGTCTAAGTGACTTGCGAAATGATCCCTTCGTCTTATTTCCAAAAGGATACATCTTTCACACTATCGCTCTCGATGCATGCAAAGCAGCCGGTTTCGCACCGAACATCGCCTCGGAAGGTGAAGACATGGATTCCATAAAAGGGCTCGTATCTGCCGGAATCGGAGTCAGTCTGCTCCCTGACAGTACCTTTTATGAAGTCATTCCTAGACTGACTGTTAAAATCCCGATCGATACTCCCGAAGTCAAACGGACTGTCGGCATCATCACTCCCAAAAACAGGGACTTGGCACCATCAGAAAAACTTTTTTACCAATTTGCCAAAAAGTTCTTCTCTGTTCTCGAGCAATATCAATAAAACATGGCGATCCTTCTAAACTGTGAATGTAAAGGTAGATGGGACAACCTTTTCCATAAACAATTTCACTAGACACCTTACCTATAGCCCACTGAACGAATAACGTATCAATTATTCGTTCAGGAGGAATTTACATGAAACCCACCCATTCACATCTTGCTTGGCATGAAATACTCGAGCTTCATGAATTGGTCGCCGCCCAGTCCAATGCTCTTATGAAATTTAAAAAAGCTTATCCGAAAATAAAAGACCCCATTTTAAAAACGATATATAGGCAAACGATTGATTCCCTTACCCAAAACATCATGGAGCTGCTGCAATTTTACCTATTGACGCCTAAGACGGGCCGGGATGACGATGTAACAAGGGATGACGCATCGGCCGTTGCTGCCGGGGAATTGCTTGGATTTGCCAAATCATCCATCAAAAATTATGCTGGTGCCATTACTGAAACAGCCACCCCTTCCCTTCGAAAAGTATTCAAGAAACATTTATATGGAGCCATCGATACCCATGCCAAGATATTCCACTACCTTTATGAACGAAACCTCTATCCTGCATACGACTTGAACCAATTGCTTCAAGATGACGTCGATGATGCCAATAAAGCTCTTTCACAACCATTCTAAATGCAACAAAAAGGCAAGCATATCGATTGCTTGCCTTTTTGCCGCGTTCCGATTCCGTTTTTCAATATAATGTTATAATATATAAGAATTGGTTTTAATTAGGTAAATAGTATTCAAGAGGTGAAAATCATGAAAAAGATCTTTTTATCCATCATCCTATCCCTGATCTCATTTTCGTTAGTCGCCTGTAAGGCTAATGAGCCAAAATCCGGGAATAACCTTTCAGTTCCTGAGTTGACGGCAAGGGAAAAAGCCATCCTGGAGAATTCAAGTGAACATTCCTTTCTTATCGATTTCAATGTTGATGATACATACGAGGAGATGTCCGTCTGGGTCGAAAAATATGAATTTGGCAAACTTGTCGAACCTCAAATGGGACGCATGACAACTGCCGTCAAAGATAATGGGACAATCATCTTTACAACTTCCAAAACGGTTGCTGATCAAAATCAATCGATGTTCAACATCAGCATTCAAAACGACGATGGTACGGATACAGCTACTTATCCTGAAACCATTGATGAAATGGAGTCCAGCGTATGGGGCAGTGCTGGCAAACTCAAAATAAACAGCACAAACAAGCTTGCATTGGTGAGTATTTGTTTTTCAAACGGAAATGAAGGCATACGTTCACTTTCCACTGACTTTTATGGTGATAGTGATGGCCATATGGACGAGTTGAAGAAATACGATGTCGTCTATCTCCTGAGAAGTGAATTCACTAAATGAGCTGACAAATGAAGGGGCAAGTTAAATCGAACTTGCCCCTTCATTATTTTTTTCATTCTGCCCTACTAGAGAAAAACTCATGCTTTAAGGGCAATTCAAGATCGAAGTAGGGGAATTGGCTGATCCAAAAGCAATTGAGAGTCCGCCAATAGCTGACTCCTATAAATACACATCATCTTATTATTCTTATCTATATTAGTGAATTTTTTTTAAGTCTTTCACTTCTAAATTAATACCAGCTACTTTATCTTTGATACATTAGTTAAAAACGGTCATTTAATGTTTGTCACAATTAATCCAACATCCATAAAAAGGGGGTTGAAGGAAAAGGCATTTGGGTGTAATCTTTAAAAATAAAAAAACGGAAAGAAGATATTTAATTGAAGAAAATCATCCTCCTCTTCGCAGCAGTAGTCATTGCGAGCTCTCTCGGACATCAAATAAACGGCGGATATTTGGACCCTCGAAAATCCCGCCATAGGTATATACATTTAAAATAAGGAATCCGCCAAACTAATACTAGTAAGCTTAATGCCGCCATTCTTTTATTTAGAGTCAAGAATGATTCCCCCATTATCCATCTTTATATATTTTATCCGCTAACATTTCCAAATCCTGTTTATGATGACTTGTCAAAATGATGAGTGCCCCGCGTTCTTTTTCCTCTTTCAAAGATTTGATAGACTTGAATGACACCTTCTTCATCGATTGCATTTGTTGGTTTATCCAAATACTGTCCAGGTAATATTCTCCCTGTCTCCTCATCCCTATATCCTTTTACGGAATAGCTGCTAGAGCTATAATTATTATTTTCTGCCGTTAATCTTACCTCAGTGGCATTAGCACCCGAATGGCCTTTAATATAATAATTACGCCCACTATTTAAACCGCCGCTACCAGCTTTAACTTTCACTGAAGGAGATACATTCGTTCCATTACTCTTCTTCAGCCATTAAGTCGTATAGGTATTAGTTCCTTCTTCTGATTTATACATTCTCACTTTCCATGTATTCCGCTTCGTAGTCGTCTGGCGATACTTTGTACCTGTATATTTGTTGCCTTGCTCTTTCTTACTATTAAAGGAATATCCCGAATTCTCATTCCCAGCCTCAACCGAAAGCGTTCCTAACCCAATTGAGCAAGCTAAAATAGTACCTAATGCTATTACTCTTCCTTTTTTCATTATATTTCCTCCTGAAATTTATTATTGAACAAATTAATGATATAAGAACGGCGAGTACGTGAAGTTTCAGAATTAAAACGCGAAACTCCAGATCTGAAATCATGGGAGTGACAATGCACAGATGTATACTCTTAAACAAAGCATGGCAAAAACACCGCTCATCATCGAGCGGTGTTTTCATTCGTTTTCTCACAAAAAAGCCGTTTAACATGTAAGTTAAACGGCCTTCAATGCTATTTAGATTTTTTAACGGTTACTTTTGTTGTTTTTCCTGTATTGCCCACTTTGTCTTTTGCTGAGACGTATAATGCGGACCCTGCTTTTTTCTTGCTGATTTTGATGGAGAAGTTCCCCTTACTATCAGCTTTTGCCGTTCCGATGTTTTTATTGCTGTACTTCACGGTTACGGTTGAACCGATTTCCGCTTTACCAGTTACTTTTGTTGCTTTGTCGTTTACTTCATTCACTTTCGGTGCACCTGGAGCGGTTTTATCTTTAACCGTTACTTTTGCTGCTTTTCCTGTATTGCCCGCTTTGTCTTTTGCTGAGACGTATAATGCGGATCCTGCTTTTTTCTTGCTGATTTTAATGGAGAAGTTCCCTTTACTATCAGCTTTTGCCGTTCCGATGTTTTTATTGCTGTACTTTACGGTTACGCTTGAACCGATTTCCGCTTTACCAGTTACTGAAGTAGCTTTATCGCTTACTTCATTCACTTTCGGTGCATCTGGGGCTGTTTTATCGAGAACAGTCACGGTTGCCGCCTTGCTTTCACGTTTTGCTAAGTCTGTAGCTGTGACTGAAAGTTTAGTGCCGGCCTTCTGCTTGCTGATTTTCACTTTGAAATTCCCTTTGCTGTCCGTGTTACCTGAACCAATCACTTTTTTTGCGCTATTTTTGATCGAGATTTTCATGTCCGCTTGTGATTGACCCGTTACATACGTATCTTTGTCACTTACAGCTTTAACAGTTGGTTTGTTAGGGGTTGCACCCTTATTCACGAATACTTTGATTGAAGATACTGCTAGTTTGGAAGAATCAGAGATATTCACAGTAAGCTGCTGCGCAGCTTTTTGGACCGGAATAGTAACGGTGAACGTTCCGTTAGCTGCCGCCGTTCCTTTACCGAGCGTTTTGTTTCCGCTTTTCACTTCGATTACTGAACCTTTTTTAGCTGAACCAGTCAGTTTTGTTTGCGTATCCATCACAAGATTGACTTTAGCTTGTAAATCCACGGCACTAAGAGCACTGTACGCATTAAGCCTTCCATATCCAGATACTAAATCTTTTCCGACAGGCAGTTCTTCTTCCGGGATTATGATTTCTCCATCTTCTGGTTGATAGTCCTCATAAGGGTCTACATTATCTTCTTCTTCAAAAGCGACATATTCCGATGTCTCATGAAGGATTTCCCTTACTTCATTCACTTTCAACCCAGGGTTTCCGGATAATAACAGAGCTGTAGCTGCCACAACATGGGGAGTTGCCATTGATGTACCATCCATGTAGGTAACATTCCCATTAGGCACAATGCTCGGGATGCCTGTCCCTGGAGCGACCATGTCCAATTTCGATCCATAATTGGAATAATCGGATACTAAATCAAGGGCATTGGTTGCACCGACGGATATGGCGTATTTAGATGATGCAGGATAAGAAAGACCATCCATCCCATCATTACCGCTTGCTACAACAACCATTACATTCTTGGCAGCTGCATGTTTCAAGGCATATTCAATCGTCCTGCTATATTCTCCGCCCAAGCTAAGGTTTATGACCTTTGCACCATGATCCACGGCATATTTAATGCCTAGTGCAATTTTCTCATTGTCTCCATATCCTGAAGAGTCCAAGACCTTCACAGGCATGATTTTAGCTACTGGATTGATTCCTTCCATGGAATATCCATTATCCGCTTTGGCAGCGATGATGCCGGATACATGTGTACCATGACCATTGTCATCGATTGCTTTTTCTTTCTTATCGATGAAGTTCTTACCTGACTCCATTTTAACGACACCCTGTAGATCTGCAAGTGAATCATCGACACCTGTGTCGATAACCGCTACCAATGTATCTTTTAAATTACGTTTCTTAATTAGGTTCTGCAGTTTTTCGTTATCGATGTCCGCTCCCTTTATGCCTTCTTCCCCACCGGCATTATCTAAAGACCATTGATACGGTGATTGAATGTCGGCAGAAAATGCTTTGTACGTTTTTACCGGTTCGATATATTCCACTTCTGGAAGTTTTTCGATACCTGATAGTGCTGCTGTGCTCATTTTAGCTTGATTCTTTAACTCTACTACATACATATCATCATACAGAACCTCTTGTTGCTTAGGTGCCGATAATGTTCCATATCCTTTTCCACTTATCTTGGATTGGACAGCGCTTAATGACTTCCCTGGTTTAAGTTTGACGATATATTTGTTCTTTACATTTTTCGAAGCTGGAAGTTCGATTCCCGCTTTGCTTGCGATGTCGACGATTCTTTCACCTGCAAGCTTATCAAGATTGATTTTCTTTGCAATGGCTTCCATATCCTTTTTCAATCCGGCTGGAGCGACGTCAGTCGACTTTTTGAATAAGGCCTTAATCGCTTCTTGTTGCTTGTTGCTAATGACTGCCGTACTGCTTGCTCCATTTTCATTAAGATCCTCAATAAGAGGCTTAACCTCGACTAAGTGATTATAAACGGCTTCCCTTGCCGTTTTATTCCCGGCAAGATGAAGAGCCAGGAATGGCGAAGCTTTATAGTATAAAGAGGAAAGGGTGCGTCCCTCAGGCGACTTCGTGAGAACCTCATCTCTAAACACGCGGAGTGTTTTCAACATGGATTCTCCCGTTTTCTTATCGTTTACACTCACTTCAACCGGGCATGATTCGAGATCCTCCCCTTCGTCCCCGGCAGATGGCGGCAATGTTACTGAATGCGCATTGATGGAGTATTCAGCTACATTTTCCGCATCCGGGATCGGATTTCCCTCATCATCCGTATCGCCGAAATATTCAACTTTAACATAATATGTGCCTTCCCAAGCATATGGGAAATCGACTACGGCTTTTTCATCAGGATAAGAAGAGACAATATAATTGCTCTCATCTTTTTCTGCTTTTTCTTTATCTTGATATACGGAGATATTCAAGATTTTGTCCGAATTGACTTCGAACTCAATATGGGAGAACTTTTGTATTTCTTCTGTTGTGGGACTGATTTGATACCATTGAACATCCGGCTTATCAAACTTTCCGTCCAGAGTGTCCCCATTTTTGATCGTTTTTACATTTTCAATGGGTGTTGCAGGTGCAGCTTGAGAATTTAGCGGAATCATCAAGCTGAAAATCAGTGCAAAAATTAGTACACACGCCGTAATTCGACTCACATTCTTAAATTTCACGGTTTCCCCTCCAATAATTGGTTAAAAAATAACAGTACTATACCAAACTATCACACTGTAAAATTTTATCAACCAATTTTTTCCCTTTTTTATGTCAAATGCTTGATTTATTTGTCCAACAAGCCGAAAAATGATTCACATGTACCAATTAAGCAAGATATTTGTTTTCCGATGGTCATCTCATGACGATAGTCGTTGCCAATATTCGATAGATTCAAATCGGTGAAAATCCTAACATGACCTATTTCCTATGGCCGGCCAATGACTGCAAAAAAAAAGCTGCCCCAGCAGTAAAAATATGCGGGACAGCTTGCAATCATTTTTATTTAGTTTGCGACGATATTGACTAATTTGCCTGGCACAGCAATCACTTTACGAATGGTTTTCCCATCGATTTGTTCTTTGATGGAATCATCACCCATCGCGATTTCTTCCAGTTTTTCTTTCGTAGTGTCAGTCGGCACCATTAATTTCGCTTTGACTTTTCCGTTGATTTGGATGACGATTTCGACTTCGTTATCCACTAACTTCGCTTCGTCGAAAGCCGGCCATGTTCCGTACGTGATGCTTTCGGAATGGCCAAGTTTAGACCAAATTTCCTCGGCGATGTGCGGTGCAACTGGTGCAAGCAGCTTTACGAAGCCTTCGATATATACTTTAGGAAGCGAATCCGCTTTATAAGCATCATTGATGAATACCATCAATTGTGAAATCGCCGTATTGAACTTCAATTCCTCATAGTTCTCGGTCACTTTTTTAACCGTTTGATGATAGACTTTTTCGAGCCTGCCCGTGTCATCCGTCTCTGTCATCTTATCTGTGATCGTACCGTCATCGTTGACCAATAAACGCCAGATCCGGTCAAGGAATCTGCGAGAACCGTCCAATCCGTTTGTGGACCAGGCAATCGAAGCATCCAATGGCCCCATGAACATTTCGTACATCCGAAGTGTATCGGCACCATGGCTTTCAACGATATCATCCGGGTTCACGACATTCCCTTTGGATTTACTCATTTTTTCATTATTCTCGCCAAGGATCATTCCCTGGTTGAATAGGTTTTGGAATGGTTCCTTCGTTGGCACGACACCGATATCGTACAGGAATTTATGCCAGAAACGAGCGTAAAGCAAGTGAAGCACCGCATGCTCGGCGCCGCCGATATAAATGTCGACCGGCATCCATTCTTTTAATTTTTCAGGATCTGCAAGTGCTTCCTTGTTGTCCGGGTCGATATAACGCAGGAAGTACCAGCTGCTGCCTGCCCACTGTGGCATCGTGTTTGTCTCACGGCGCCCTTTTCGTCCGTTTTCATCCGTTACGTTCACCCATTCCGTAATGTTTGCAAGTGGTGATTCGCCTGTACCTGAAGGCTTGATGTCTGTCGCTCTCGGTAAAATCAATGGAAGTTCTTCTTCCTTCACTGCAGACATCGTGCCGTCTTCCCAATGGATGATTGGAATCGGTTCACCCCAGTAACGCTGACGGCTGAATAACCAGTCGCGAAGACGGTATGTTATTTTCTTCGTACCGATTTCTTTTTCTTCCAGCCATTTGATCATGGTTGAAATGCCTTCTTCTTTATTCAATCCATCAAGGAATTCCGAATTCACATGAAGTCCATCGCCTGTATATGCTTCACTTGTCACGTCTCCGCCAGCTACGACTTCCTTGATCGGCAAGTCGAACTTGACTGCAAATTCATAATCACGCTCATCATGGGCAGGAACGGCCATGATTGCTCCTGTTCCGTAGCTGATCAACACGTAATCAGCAATCCAGATCGGCATTTTTTCGCCGTTTACCGGATTAATGGCATAAGCCCCCGTAAACACGCCTGATTTATCCTTTGCCAAGTCTGTTCTTTCCAGGTCGCTTTTATGTTTCACTTCATCTAAATATGCGTCAACTGCTTTCCTTTGATCAGCCGTCGTAATTTTATCGACAAATGGATGTTCAGGTGCCAATACGGCATATGTTGCACCGAATAACGTATCCGGACGAGTCGTGAACACCGTGAATGTTTCATCAAAGCCATCGATATTGAATGTAACCTCCGCTCCCTCGGAACGGCCAATCCAGTTACGCTGCATATCCTTGATGTTTTCCGGCCAATCCACATCATTCAGATCGTCGATTAAGCGGTCCGCATACGCCGTGATACGAAGCATCCACTGTTTCATCGGACGGCGCTCGACCGGATGGCCCCCACGCTCACTTTTCCCATCGATGACTTCTTCGTTAGCCAATACCGTGCCAAGTGCCGGACACCAGTTAACGGCCACTTCATCAATATATGCAAGGCCCTTTTCATATAATTTCAAGAAGATCCATTGCGTCCATTTGTAATAGTCGGGATCTGTCGTGTTTATTTCGCGATCCCAGTCATAAGAAAAACCAAGGGCTTTGATTTGGCGGCGGAACGTGTTGATGTTGTGCTCCGTGAATTCAGCCGGATCATTTCCCGTATCGATCGCATATTGCTCTGCAGGAAGTCCAAAAGCGTCCCAGCCGATCGGGTGCAATACATTATACCCCTGCGCCCGTTTCATCCGTGCCAGGATATCGCTTGCCGTATAACCTTCCGGGTGCCCTACATGAAGACCGGCCCCTGAAGGATACGGGAACATATCCAGGGCGTAAAATTTGCGTTTGCCGCTTTCTTCACCCGTTTTGAATGTCTTATTGCCTTCCCAATACTTTTGCCATTTCGTTTCTATGCTTCTATGGTCAAAACTCATATGATTTCCTCCTAATTTCCGTATAAAAAACAATAAAAAACCCCTCATCCCAAAATAGGGACGAGAGGATTATGTATATCTTCCCGCGGTACCACCCACATTGGCGATAGCTAAAATCCGCCCAGCTTAAAATATCCGTAACATGGATTGAAACGCCAGGCATTACTTTTCACCTTCACACCCGGGACTCCAAGGCGAGTTCACGACCATCCCAGGTTGACTTGCACCACCCGTCAACTCTCTTTACTGGTTTATACCGCTACTATTCCTCATCATAGTCTTTATGAGAATATTGCATTTTATTTCATTCTAGTCAATTTCACCGATAATTGCAATAGCCGTACATAAACATTATCGACAGGTTTTTCATTATATATGCGAATTCAAGAAAAATTGTGCAAAAAAAGGGAGCTATTCATTCATAGCTCCCTTGCTTCCCTTTAATGTCGCAGTAAAACCATTTCATTCCTCAATTGATTCATCTGCTGCTTCATCCGCGAAAGCATTTCCCGTTGCTGGTCATTCGAACTGGCATACAATCGTTCCATATCCGTTAAAGCCTCTTCGATATACCTTTGCGAATTTTGAAATTGTTCATCATCATAATGCTCCTGCCGTGAGGCTTCGTTAAATTCAAACTCTGCAAAATGGAGAGCCCCTTCACATTGCTCTAAAAAATGATCGACGGATTGTCTGGTTGCCATTTCAAACCCTCTCCTTCGCGTCTCATTTGGATGATTCGGAATCATCTTGTCTAGTTTGAGCAAATAACGGTTGGATTATCATTTTTTTTGTGCAATCAACCTTTATCCCAAAACTTCTCACCGTGATGGGAAATGAACTGCTCGATCCATTCGGCAAAGCCCATATGGAGTTTCTCGCCTTCTTCAAAATCATCGATATGGCCTTTTACCATTAAATACTCCTTATCGCCTTTAGCGACGGCTTCCCCATCGATGACGATATTATCTTGATAAATGCAGGCCACTTTATAGCATCCCTCGTAGGAATTTTCATATGTGTAATTAATAATATCATCCAGACTGTATAAATCATTTTCCCCACCCAATTCCACATTATCGAACAGACGGCATCCATTGGTTATTTTTAAAAACTCCTTATAATCCTCGGGCAGAAGCAGTCCGGTTTTCTTTTCAAAGGAATGAATTTGTTCATCCGAAGCAGGTGAATTGAAGGTGCAAGTGGCTTTGTATATGAACCCATCTTCATTTACTTCGATCACCTGATTATTTTCGGCTAATTTCTTTTTCATTTGATTAATCGCTTCTTCAACTTGACCGGTCATGTCCATCAGCTCCCGATTGGATATAGTCATTCAAAGATATACTGGAAATAGCAGCAAAATGTTTAGCCCTCAAGTATACAGTATACGCTTATTTTTCAAAAAAAGACCTAGCTTCGAGAATGTTGTATAATATATGTTGCGCTTTATTTTATTTAGGAGGTTGCTGATTTGAATCAAGCAAACCCGTTTATATATGCAACGGATAACAAACGATATCATACATGGAATTACCACCTGAGGGAACATTTTGGACATAAGGTCTTTAAAGTTGCCCTGGATGGCGGTTTTGACTGTCCGAACCGTGATGGCACCGTCGCACATGGCGGCTGTACCTTCTGCAGTGCCTCAGGCTCTGGTGACTTTGCGGGCAACAGGGTTGAACCCCTCGACGTCCAGTTTAAGAAGATCAGCGAACGGATGCATCATAAATGGAAAGATGGAAAATATATGGCCTATTTCCAAGCGTTCACGAATACGCATGCACCCGTGGCAGAGCTTCGCGAGAAATATGAAAGTGTATTGACCCAGGAAGGTGTCGTCGGACTCTCGATCGCGACACGCCCGGATTGCCTTCCAGATGATGTAGTCGAGTATTTAGCGGAATTGAACGAACGCACCTACCTTTGGGTGGAGCTTGGTCTCCAGACGGTTCATGAAAAGACCGCAACGATGATCAACCGTGCCCATGACTTCGATTGCTACAAAGAAGGCATCGATAAACTGCGCAAACACGGCATCCGCATATGCTCCCATATCATCAATGGCCTTCCTCAGGAAGATTACGGCATGATGATGGAAACAGCCCGTGAAGTTGCCAAACTAGATGTGCAGGGGATAAAAATCCATTTACTTCATCTATTAAAAGGAACACCGATGGTCAAACAATATGAAAAAGGCCTGCTCGAGTTTCTTGACCGTGACGATTATGTCAGCCTGGTATGTGACCAGCTCGAAATAATCCCTCCAGAAATGATCGTTCATCGCATTACGGGTGACGGTCCGATCGATTTGATGATCGGTCCAATGTGGAGCGTCAATAAATGGGATGTCTTGACTGCCATTGACGCCGAATTGAAACGCCGCAACAGCTGGCAGGGAAAGAATCATCACACGGAGGTACAATCATGAAGCTTGATCGAATTTTGTCATTCGCCAGGATTCTGCTGGAAAAAGCGGTCCGCCCCGGGGATATAACCATAGATGGCACGATGGGCAACGGTTTTGATACGGCCTTTCTTGCAGGGCTTACAGGTGTAAACGGACATGTCTATAGTTTTGATATTCAGAAAGAAGCGATCCAAACCACAGCGTCGAAACTGAACGCGGAGAATTTACAAGAGCGCTGCACACTCATTCACGATGGGCATGAACATTTAAGCAAATACATCAGGAAAGAACATTCCGGAAAGATCACAGGTGCCATTTTCAACCTAGGCTACCTTCCTGGCGGAGACAAATCAATCATCACCCAAGCCGATACGACGATATCAGCCATTGAACAGCTGTTCGAACTGCTGGCGCCTGAAGGCATCATCATCCTTGTCATTTACCATGGTCATCCGGGGGGATCGGAAGAACGGGATGCATTGATGGATTATGTAGAGAACTTCCCTCAACAGAAAGCCCATATCCTGAAATACGGGTTCATCAACCAAGCAAACAATCCGCCATTCATTGTCGCGATTGAAAAGAGATGAATGACTTTTGACACCGTTCAATACGAACGGTGTTTTTTCAATCCCAACTCGTAGGCAGCAGAATTACCAATCATAACTTTTTGAATTTTTCGTCTATAATGATTATAATGATAGAAAATAGATAAGAGGGTGCAGAAAATGGAACATTTGCCTACTTCAATACTGACGGATATACTGACTGAAAAAATCAAAAGGGATTCAAGTGAGCAATACGGGAATTTTGTCAGCTCGCTTAACTCGTTGACAGAAAAACAAAAAACCATGGAGGACCTCAAACAATTCGATCATCATTTTGATAAGTTCCTGCCACAGCTCGATTTAATGATTTCCACCCAAAACCATGAAGCGGTCATGAATATGAAAGCGACGCTTTTGGACCTATTCGCCAATGACTTGACCTTCAAATCCATTTATCTTCTATCGACCGCATTATCCAATAAAAAAGAACTTACACATTTAAACCAATTTATGTATCCGGTTACTTTCTGGGCACCGGTCATCAAATCAAACGAAATGCTTAAAAACGCAGGCTGAACCAAATAAAAAAAAGCTGCCGAGATCTAACTTCGGCAGCTTTTTCATTTATCGTGACAGTATGTACTGATCAAACGACATACCCTAATATCTTTAAACGGTTTTCAACAAAACTCAGCGCATATTGAAATACATCATCACGCTCTGGTTCATTGAAGATTTCATGATAAAGCTTCGGCCATTCCTTATATTGCTTTTCACTGGCCAAGTTATAATTAAACCACTCACGAACCGCCTTCTTATTCACGATTCGGTCATCTCCGCCCTGCATGACCAAAAGCGGCACATCCTGAAATTCAGGAATCTCTTCAAAAGCATCCTTCATGGCCTGTGCAAGCTCCCGATACCAGCGAATCGAAACCTTTGTGATATATAATGTATCGTTTCTATCGGATTCACGAACTTCCGCACTTCTCGTCGCCATTTCAGGTGTCAATCCGGAATCTACCCTGAACATAGGCGTCACGATGTTCAAACCATGCGAGATGGTTGTAAGGAACTTCGGCGGCTTCGTCACGAGGCCCAAGCATGGAGAAGAAAGAATCACCCCTGCAATGTCCCATTCCTCTTCCTGAAGAAGGCGTATCGAAATCAAACCGCCCATGCTATGTCCAAGTAAAAAGACAGGCAACGAATATTCGTAAGCCTCTTCTATCCAGCTTTTCACTTCGTCCAAATACTCATCAAAGGAATCGATATGTCCCCGGTAGGCGCGAGTTGTCATACCCTGCCCAGGAAGGTCGCCCATGACGACATGGTATCCAGCTGAAAGCCACATTTGTGTTACCCACTTATAACGTCCGTGATGTTCCATTGCCCCATGAATGATGACAATGACGCCCTTTGCGTCTCCTTCTGTCTCCCATTTCCACATTCGAAATCCCCCTTTCACTTTTCTCTTGATGTATACGATCCATGATAGTCAAAATAATATATATAAATTATAACCATATTCGTGATTTTCGACAAAAAAGAAATCTAACAAGTTGTACATTGCTATTATAAATAGCCAAGTGTATTTGCATACGGTATATTAAAATAATACATAAAAACATTCACTTCGGAAAGGAAATGATTGAAAATGATTATTTATCCGTATAAAGGCAAAGAACCTGAAATTGCTGAAAGCGCTTATATTGCTGAAAATGCTGTCGTGACAGGTGACGTCAAAATCGGCGACGAAACATCCATTTGGTTCAATTCCGTCATTCGCGGTGATGTATCCCCAACCATCATCGGGAAAAAAGTCAGTATACAGGATAACAGCGTCCTGCACCAAAGCCCAAATAATCCATTGATCATCGAGGATGAAGTAACCATTGGCCATCAGGTCATTTTACATAGCTGTAAAATCCGCAAAGGAGCTTTGATTGGCATGGGATCGATCGTACTAGATGAAGCCGAAATCGGCGAAGGGGCCTTCATCGGTGCCGGCAGTCTCGTTCCCCAAGGTAAAGTCATACCACCGAACATGTTGGCATTCGGACGTCCAGCTAAAGTCATTCGCGAAATCAACGAAGAAGATCGCCAGGATATGGAACGCATCGTTCGCGAATATGCCGAAAAAGGCCAATACTATAAAACGGCGGAACGAATAAAGTAAATTGACTGAAAGTTACGAGTATTGTACTGAAACTCACGAGTAATTGCTACAAATTCACGAGTAAATGGCTCTAATTCACGAGTAAAATGCTCTTACTCACGAGTAAAGCTACAAACTCACGAGTAAACCGCTCTGACTCACGAGTATTGCTCTAAATTTACAAGTAATTGCTCTTACTCACGAGTAAATGCTACTAACTCACGAATAAACCGCTCTTACTCACGAGTATTGCTCTAAATTTACAAGTAAACCCTCTAACCCACGAGTAAACTACTCTTACTCACTAGTAAACTGCTCTTACTCACGAGTAAATGCTACTAACTCACGAGTAAACTACTCTAATTCACGAGTAAACCGCTCTTACTCACGAGTAAACCGCTCTTACTCACGAATAAACCGCTCTTACTCACGAATAAACCGCTCTTACTCACGAATAAACCGCTCTTACTTCACGAGTAAATGGCTCTGACTCACGAGTATTGCTCTAAATTCACAAGTAATTGCTCTAACTCTCGAGTAAACTGCTCTAATTCACGAGTAAATGCTACTAACTCACGAGTAAACCCTCTAACTCACGAGTAAATTGCTCTGACTCACGAGTAAACCCTCTAACTCACGAGTAAATGCTAAAAAATCACGAGTAAATGCTACTAACTCACGAGTAAACCGCTCTTACTCACGAGTATTTGACCCAAACAAACTTGTAAGCGCCCCTTACTCACGGAGTATTGCACGTAAGATGAATTTCTTTGGGATTTCTTGAATTATTCCCGCTGAAGGCAAAATCAATCCATAAAAAAGGTGCCCCGCTAATTGCGGGACACCTTTTTTATATGGATTACGCTTGTGCTTTTAATGTTTCTGCTTTGTCCGTGCGTTCCCATGGAAGATCAACATCTGTACGGCCAAAGTGTCCGTATGCAGCTGTTTGTTTGTAGATCGGGCGACGAAGGTCAAGCATTTTGATGATACCTGCTGGACGAAGGTCGAAGTTAGCGCGAACTAGGTCAACAAGGACTTCTTCGCTAACTGTACCAGTTCCGAACGTATCAATTGAGATAGATACTGGCTCTGCCACACCAATTGCGTATGCCAATTGAACTTCCGCTTTGTCGGCAAGGCCGGCTGCCACGATGTTTTTCGCAACATAACGAGCAGCGTATGCAGCAGAACGGTCAACTTTAGTAGCATCCTTACCAGAGAATGCACCGCCGCCGTGACGAGCGTATCCGCCGTAAGTATCAACGATGATTTTACGTCCAGTAAGACCAGCATCCCCTTGAGGTCCGCCAATTACGAAACGGCCAGTCGGGTTGATGAAGTACTTAGTATCGGCATCGATCAATTCAGCTGGAACGACTGCTTTGATTACATGTTCTTTTAGATCGGCTTGAATTTGTTCAAGCGTAATTTCTGCATCATGTTGTGTAGAGATAACGATCGTATCTACACGTACAGGAACGTTATTTCCATCATATTCCACAGTTACCTGTGTTTTACCATCAGGGCGTAAGTAAGCAAGAGTTTCATCTTTACGAACTTGAGCTAAGCGGAATGAAAGTTTATGCGCCAATGAAATCGGAAGCGGCATAAGCTCTTCTGTTTCATTACAAGCAAATCCGAACATAAGACCTTGGTCCCCTGCACCGATTGCATCGATTTCTTCCTCTGACATGTTTCCTTCACGAGCTTCCAATGCTTTATCGACACCAGCTGCGATATCGGCAGACTGCTCATCAATGGAACTTAACACGGCACAAGTTTCAGCATCGAAACCGTATTTCGCACGTGTGTAGCCAATTCCTTTAATCGTATCACGAACGATACGCGGAATATCCACGTAAGCGGACGTTGTAATTTCACCAGCAACAAGTACAAGACCTGTAGTTACACTAGTTTCACACGCAACACGTGCATTTGCATCCTTAGCTAGGATAGCATCTAAAATGGAATCTGAAATCTGGTCACAAATTTTGTCCGGATGGCCCTCTGTAACAGATTCAGAAGTAAATAGACGTTTCTTTGACATCATATTTCCTCCTTGGAAGTTAGTATGTTGCAGGCAAAAGCCTGATTTTTACGGAACTCGTTTCCCTCATTAGTTTCAACTATAGACACAGAATCACTTAAAAAAACACAAAAACCTTCCCTGGCAAATGAGGAAAGGTTTAACATTCTATCTTCTATCCTTTCACTCTTATCGTTCAAGGGTTTTTACCTTGCTCAGGTTAGCACCATCACCACTATTCCTTGAAGACCTTCGCTTTATTTTCGGCGATCGATCTTGGAGTCAAGTTCAATATGGCAGGTTGCTGGGTTTCAAAGGGCCTGTCCCTCCACCAACTCGGGATAAGAGAATCCGTACAATTTAAGATATTATCGTATCTGGCTGGAACTTGTCAATGCTTTTCTAAAAAGAACATTTCCACCCAGAATGGCGTTCATTTGAAAAAACATGTTGATACAACGTCCTAGAAGGGTTTACAATGCAAAATACGAATAGAAATGTTGTAATTTGCCATTAATAATAATCTAAACAGCATCCGAAAAGAAACGACAACCTGACTTTTATTGCTTACTTACTTCCTATTAAAATAAAATTTTCTTCAAAAAAGTTTATGCGATTATCCTGAATCGGTTCCTGCCGGATTAAAATGATTAACATAACCAACTGAAAATAATCACAAATTAAAAGAAATAGTATAGACTAATTAAATGAATGTGTTATACTAATTGTAATCTAAAAACTTAAACAAAGGAAGGTATCTCATATATGAATTCTGTAGACGTTTCTAATGAGTTACACCAATTATTAACAGGAAACAATGTGCAAACTCAACTTTCAGTTCCTCAATTGGTCGAAAAAGTATTAAGCAGAAATGAAGGCGTTCTAACATCAACCGGTGCGGTAAAAGCTGAAACTGGCAAATATACAGGTCGTTCACCTAAAGATAAATATATCGTTGAAGAAGCATCAGTTAAAGATAAAGTCGATTGGGGTTCAGTGAACCGGCCAATTTCCGAAGATGTGTTCAATAAACTATATAATAAAGTAGTTGACTACCTAAAAGCAAAAGAAGAGATTTTTGTTTTTAAAGGTTTCGCTGGTGCAGATGAATCATCACGTCTTCCTATCCGTGTTGTTAATGAATATGCTTGGCATAACCTTTTCGCCCATACTTTGTTCATCCGTCCAAACGAAGAGGAACTGAGAGGTCACGAAGCTGAATTCACAATCCTTTCTGCACCTAACTTCAAAGCAGACCCGGAAGTTGATGGAACTACATCCGAAACTTTCATCATCGTTTCATTTGAACGCCGTACCATCCTGATCGGCGGAACGGAATATGCAGGAGAAATGAAAAAATCGATCTTCTCGATCATGAACTACTTACTTCCAGAGGCTGGAATCCTTCCAATGCATTGCTCTGCTAACGTAGGACGTGAAGGGGACGTCGCTTTATTCTTCGGACTGTCCGGTACAGGCAAAACGACTTTGTCTGCAGACACTAGCCGTAAACTGATTGGCGATGACGAGCATGGCTGGTCTTCTAACGGCGTATTCAACATCGAAGGCGGCTGCTATGCTAAAACGATCAACCTTTCACGTGAAAAAGAACCACAAATTTTCGATGCAATCCGTTTCGGTGCCGTACTGGAAAATGTTGTTGTTGATCCGGATACACGTGAAGCGAACTATGATGACAGTTCATTGACTGAAAACACTCGTGCTGCTTACCAAATGCAAGCGATCGATAACATCGTGAACCCAAGTATTGCAGGACACCCAAATACAATCATTTTCTTGACCGCTGATGCTTCAGGCGTTCTGCCTCCAATCAGCAAGCTTTCCAAAGAACAGGCAATGTTCCACTTCCTAAGCGGATACACTAGTAAATTGGCTGGTACTGAAAGAGGCGTAACTTCACCGGAAGCTACATTCTCCACTTGCTTCGGTTCACCATTCTTACCGCTTCCAGCTACACGCTATGCTGAGATGCTTGGTGATAAAATTGACGAGCACAATGCAAAGGTATACCTTGTCAATACTGGATGGACTGGCGGTGCATACGGAACTGGAAGCCGTATGAAACTTGCTTACACTCGTGCAATGGTACAAGCTGCACTTGAAGGTGAATTAGCGAACATCGAAACGATCAAAGATGATATCTTCGGTTTGGATATCCCGCTTCATGTTCCTGGTGTTCCTGATGAAGTGCTTCAACCAATCAAGACTTGGGCAGATCCTGCAGCTTATAAAGAAGCAGCAACAGACCTTGCCGCTCAATTCCGTGCAAACTTCAAGAAATTCAAAAGCGTTCCAAGTGAAATCGAGAAACTTGGCGGACCGACAGCTTAATAAATTTTACACAAAAGGACCAAGCTCTTGCTTGGTCCTTTCTGTTTGTCGACAAGAAATGTCTCTGCTCGAACATTGATTTTAAAAAAAGAGTATGTTTTCCTTCATGGTTTTAAGCCAAGTAGGGCGAAAAATGGCGTCTACAGTCGAACATAGTGCTGGGCAGGATGTAAAACGGCATCTACCGTCGATTAATGCCGTATATGGCGAAAATACGGCGTCTGCGGTCGAATAATACCGTATATGGCGAAAGGCGGCGTCTGCCGTCGATTAATGCCGTATATGGCGAAAGACGGCGTCTGCGGTCGAATTACGGGCTTGCCGAGACCCCGCCAGATGCCCGCGGCGAGAGGCTTTTGCAGACGGACCGTCTCGGCGGAAAGGAAGCTGAATTCTGAAACCAACTGGCACGTTTCTACAGTCTGAAAGGACCAAGCTCTTGCATGGTCCTTTTCTTCATTGGAAAAAGGGCACTGTCATAGTCAGCGCCCCCTTTATCCTTATTCCATTAACGATGTTTGTCCAAGTTTTTAGATGATCGCTTTATTCCTGGCTTTTTTCATGGAAATCGTTTTGTATTGATATATATTGCCCAGGTTGGCCACCGGGACCTCTGTTTTAGTTGCATCAATGCAATTGCGTGTATCCAATATCATTTTATTGCTCATGAGATTCGATAGCTTATCATAATCCATCTGTTTAAATTCATCATGGTCAGTCAGGACAAGTATCAAGTCGGCATCATTTACAGCGTCTTCCACAGATACGACTGGCATCTTTCCGGATTGGACATGAGGGTCATGCAGGGCTACATCCATATTGTCCATCCCCATCAAGATATTGACGACATCAATGGCGGGACTTTCACGAATATCATCTACATTTCCCTTGTATGCAAGACCGAAAACAGCTACTTTTGGCTTCCGGATCCCCTCTAGCATCATCCTTACGGAATTAACGATGTAATAAGGCATCGATACGTTGGTATCACGGGCCAATTTAATGATTCTCGCATACTCTGGTGCCTTTGCAACGACGAAATACGGATCGACCGCTAAACAATGGCCGCCAACTCCAGGTCCTGGTTGGTGAATATTGACACGAGGGTGTTTGTTTGCCATCGATATGACATCCAAAACATTGATATCCAGCTCGAAACAGATTTTCGTGAGCTCATTCGCAAGGGCGATATTGACATCCCTGAAGGTGTTTTCCATCAGTTTGGACATTTCAGCCGTTTTCGCATCCGTCTGAATGATCTCCCCTTGAACGAAGGTTTTATAAACAAGACTTCCTTTATATGAGCATGTTTCCGTGATGCCCCCTACGATACGGTTATTATGAACCAACTCTTCAAGAATCCTTCCAGGTAAAACACGTTCCGGACAATGAACGAGGAAAATGTCTTTTCCGATGGTAAGGCCCGTCCTCTCGATCATCGGTTTAATATGATCATCCATACTTCTCGGCGCTATCGTGGATTCGACAATGATGACATTCCCTTTTTTGATAAAAGGAAGAATGTTGGAGGTTGCATCCATGACATGAGTTAAATCACAAGATTGGTGTATGTCCTTTTTATTTGGTGTAGGCACCGCGATAATGAAAACATCCGCATGTTCCGGGCTTAACGCAGCTCGAAACTTATTGGAAGCAAGCACTTCTTGCAATACCTCTTCCAAACCTGGTTCTTCAATATGGAGCCTGCCGCTATTCAAATTGGAAATAATCTCAGGATGGATATCCACGCCGACAACATCGACACCGTGTTTCGCAAACATTAAAGAAGTTGGAAGTCCTATATAACCAAGTCCGATTGTACAAAGTTTCATATAAACCACTCCTATCTATTTTTCTGCTACACTCACATTTGTTAGGCTGTTTGATAGATTTCGATAAAGATTTCCTTCTCTTGTTTCCAATTGTATTTTTGTCGTGCCTTCAGGCAGTTATTGCTCATTTCCGCCCTTTTTTCAGGATGTTTCAATAAGTAATTGACGCCTTCGGCAATTGATTTTGGATCATGTGAATCGACACACACACCGATTTTTTCCGTATCGACAACCTTTTGAATTTCAGGAAAGCTGCAGGCAACCACAGGCACACCGCTCATCATGTATTCAAACAATTTATTTGAAGATGCGGAGTAGTGATTAAAGCAGACATTATTCAATATCTGAAAACCTAAATACGCATTTTTTGTATAATGGAGCAGCTCGTCGACCGGAACCTTCGGCAGAAACTTCACACGATGCTCCAGATTCATGTCGCTTACTTTTTTCATTAATTCGTCCTTGATCCTTCCATCCCCGATAAAAACTATCGTCCCGCCTTCGATCATCGGTACAGCATCAACCAATTGCTCTAACCCTCTTCCCATTTGCACGCCGCCTTGGTATAACAATATCGGCTCATTCTCTGGCAAATCGAGCAGCTCATGCAAATTCACGGCCGTACTTTCCTCAGGATTGGTTGGAATCGGGTAGTTATGGACTACCTTGGGATATAGACCATATAAGTCTTCGTTATACTTAGCTCTCGTATGGTTTTCGGCAATCATTTCATCGACGAACATTAATAGGAATTTCTCCATCATCCCATAAATTCGACTATTATATCCCGTTCTGCTCGTTTGTACCTCATGCGAGTCATAAATCAGCTTTTTTCTTCTCAACCATTTACTGCTGATCGCTCCCTGCATGAGCGTATTCAAGTCATTCGAATGATAAAAATCATATTTCCTTTTCCGGCCATGATAGATCATTTGACCAAAAATATAGCTCCTTGTTAATAGGGTCGGCAACTTCGTTTTAGTTATGATCATGGTGCCCATCGCAAGGAGTGCAAGGGAACCGAACAGTATTCCCGATCCCAGCCAGCCGTTGATCAAGTTCAAGTTCCACAACGTATTCCAGACCAATAAGGCCAATAGAACGATTTCAAATTTCTTTTTCTTCAATTTGCCTACGATCCTGAGAATCCTATTAAGCGCCTCCCAGCGGTTATTCACCCTAGTGATGGAGAAACCATTTTGGTGTTTCTCCTTTTTGGGCAAATCCTTGATCTTCCAGTTATGAATGGCAATTAAATCGACCTCATAACCCGCTTCAGTAAGTGCTGTGCACTCTCTTAGGACCCTCGCATCGTTTGTAAAGTGATTCCACACGAACATACATACTTTCTTCGCCATGTTGTCCTCCACTTCCGGATTTTTCAGCCTGACGCCTCCATCACATTGATGAGACCTTTAATATTTTTAGACCATTGAAAGTGTTGTTTAGCATACCGATGACCGTTTTCCCCCAGTTCTTCACGAAGGGCTGGATCTGAGGCCATGGTCAAGATATGCTGACAGATTTCATCAACATTCCTGCTCTCTGCCACCAACCCGCATTTTGCCTCATTGAGCATCTTCTTGGCCCTGCCGTCCACATCACCGACAATCGGTTTTCCGACACACATATAATCGATGATTTTACCAGGCAAAACCTTATTGAAGACTTCTTTTTCAACCAAGCTCACATAGGCAATATGGGACGTTGAAACTTCATGAAGGGTCACTCTTCGATTCATCGCATTAATCATCTTAATATTAGTCAGCCCTCTAGAGCTTATCTCCTTCTCCACTTCGGATATCCGATATCCATATCCAATCATCGAGAACTCGATTTGTTTATGTTCCCTTAGCTTTTCAGCCACGGCTATCAGTTTTTTCAAGTCCTGAGCCAGTCCGATATTCCCCGCATAAACGACCTTGATTACTTTTTCCGATACGGGTGTAAGCAAATTCTTTAACGTCAGCTCATCCGCAGTAAGCGAATTAGGGATGAATTGGATGGTCTCTTCCTTGACTCCCTTTGCAACGATATAATCCCTGAAACCAGGACTATTGATGATAATAAAATCCGAATGCCGATATAGCTTCCTTTCCAGAAAGAAAGCGATTTTCAAAACCCACTTATTAGTGAATACCCCAACACCTATCAACGATTCCGGCCATAAATCCCTGACATCGGTAATGAGTTTCGCCTTCATCTTCTTCTTGGCGATCAACGCCGCAAATGTCGGGAAGATCGGCGGGGTCGTGGCAAACACATAATCATATTTTTTTTCGAGACGAATGATTGTATAAATGAAAAGCCACATGGCTTCAAGATAATGAAGCAACCGCTTCCCCATATTGCTTGTATACCTCTTCACTTTGTCCGGTTTAATCCTGATGACATCTTCTTCAATGCTTTCTTCATCCCAAAACTTTGTATCTTGATATAAACTTTGATTAGGATAACTCGGCTTCAATGTGATGACCGTTACCTCAAATCCGTTTCTTTTCAAATGGAGATATATATTTTTCATTCTATTTCCCGCACTTCCGATTTCCGGATAAAAGTTTTGTACGATCATCAGGACGCTTTTCATATTCGCCTATCACCTCTATTCTGCTTAGCTATGGTTCCTGCTTTATATTGTAAATGCCAGATATTAACTGAAGGTTAAAGAAATATAAAGTCCTTATTAATATTGTAAAAATTCCGTTAATTATTGTTTCATTTTTAAATTTCCCATGAACTTCCCGTTATAATGGGGGAGACATTCAGAAGAGGAGGAAATGAGCATGCCTAAACAACGTATAAAGGTCATGACCGTATTTGGTACAAGACCAGAGGCTATCAAAATGGCACCAGTCGTTTTGGAACTGAAAAAGCATCAAGAAGAAATAGAAACCATCGTGGTGGTCACCGCCCAGCATAGGGAAATGCTCGACCAAGTCTTGCAATGTTTTCAAATAAAGCCAGATCACGATTTGGATATGATGAAGGATAGACAAACATTAGAAGAGATTACAACTCGAGGGCTTGAAAAATTGAGTTCGCTCATGAAAGATATAAAACCGGATATAGTCCTCGTTCATGGGGATACAACGACAACTTTCATCGCAAGCTTGGCCGCCTTCTATAATAAGATACAGATTGGTCACGTTGAAGCTGGTCTCCGTACTTGGAATAAGCAATCACCGTTCCCTGAAGAAATGAATCGACAGTTGACCGGAGTCTTGGCTGACTTGCACTTTGCGCCTACCAAGAGGGCTGCTGAAAATCTCCTAGCGGAAAACAAAAATAATGATTATATCCATATTACCGGCAACACTGTCATCGATGCCTTGAAAACAACGATACAAAAAGACTACATCCATCCGATTCTCTCCGGGTTGAATGGTGATAAAATGCTATTAATGACCGTACACCGCCGTGAAAATATCGGAAAACCAATGGAAGGAATATTCCGTTCCGTGAAACGGCTCCTTGATGAACACGGGGATATCCAAGTTGTTTTCCCCATTCATAAAAACCCAGTCGTTCGCGAAATCGCTCATGAGGTTTTCAACGATAATGATAGGCTGCATATAATAGAACCTTTAGAGGTGATTGATTTCCATAATTTCGCGGCGAGATCACATCTAATCCTGACAGATTCCGGAGGTGTGCAGGAAGAAGCCCCATCACTAGGCGTTCCCGTTCTCGTGCTGCGCGATACGACAGAACGTCCGGAAGGAATCGACGCTGGCACTCTCTTATTGGCAGGGGTTGAAGAAGAACGAATTTATCAATTGACCAATAACCTGCTTTCAAGCGAAGAGGCCTATAGAAAAATGGCGACAGCTTCCAACCCATATGGAGATGGATTCGCTTCACAGCGGATTGTCGAAATCCTGTTAAAGCATTGCGGAATGAAATCCCCACTTCCTTTATGAAAAAAGCACAAGAAAATAATGAGAAAAGCCTGTCACGTAAGCGGCAGGCTTTTACTATTCAGCCAGATTAAAACAATGAGTACAAAACTAAACCTAATTTTTGAAAATGTTAGATACATATGTGATAGTTTGGGTAGATCAATAACTTTAAATTGCTGGGAGGTATTTAGATGTTCGGGAAAGATCCCAAGTGTGTTAAATGTGGTAAAGATATTAAGGGGGACGAAGTCGTTCTTGTGAAAATGCGTTATCCGAAGCGTAAAGGGATGACTGAAATAAAGGCATATTTAAAAAATGAAGGAAGCTTCATCTGCGAAATTTGTTTTGATAAGGAGGATAAAATCTCCCTGCCGAATTGATAGTCATGACACGAAACAGAAGGATTAGTATGAAAAATCAGGTAAGGTCAAGGATCAATTTGGTGTTCACTCGGACTTGGATTTCACAAAATGAATGTAAAAATGGCCACAAATACGCTTAGTATCTCCGGCCATTTTTAATAGGAATCATTCGCGGAAACCATCCATCATAACACATGAAAATAAGTAAGGACATTTTTCCCAATCAATAAAATCGTGACGCAAATGAATAATATCCGTACATAGGAAGCACCTTTCTTAATTGCGAAGTTCGTTCCTACCAATGCTCCCGCGACCATTGCCAGACCCATCGGAATTCCATAGGCAAAATTGACGGTCCCCATAGATAAGAAAATGATAAGTGCGGCAATATTGCTCCCGAAATTCAATATTCTTGCATTCCCGGCAGCCTGGACAAAATCAAACCCGATGATCAAAAATGAAAATAATAAAAAGGAACCTGTGCCTGGTCCAAGAAAACCATCATAAAAACCAATCGCAAATATTATGACTATCAAAAGAATCATTTTCTTCCTTTTCAGCCCTTTATACTTTGCATCTTTACCCCAATCCTTTTTTACCAACGTATAAATCGCGACAATGACCAGCAAAATCAAAATGAGAGGTTTCAGTATCTCTGCGGAAACGAAATGTACAACGTATGCTCCTAACGCCGCTCCAATCACAGTAATCGGAAACAGCTTGATGACGAATTTGAAATCCACTTTTCCAGCCCGAATAAATGAAATCGTACTCGTTAAAGATCCCATTGTACCCGCCAGCTTGTTAGTGGCAAGTGCCGCTGAAGGCGAAATCCCCGTGAACAATAAAGCAGGAATGGAAATTAATCCGCCCCCGCCCACAACGGAATCGATGAATGCGGCAATAAAACCCGCAAGTACTAAAAATAGCAAAGTATAGAGATTGATATCCTCCATGTATTCCCCTTCTTTCAAAAGCACTATCTATAATGCCTTACTCATTTTTCATCCAGATAATCGTATAACCTTTCCTCTGAAATGACCTTGAATCCATGCCGACTAAGCAAAGCCGCGGTCACTCCATTCCCGACCTTCTTCTCCCCCTTGAATTCCCCATTATAAATCGTTGCACTTCCACAGGATGGACTATTTTCTTTCAAAACGACTAGCGTCGCCCCTACCTCCTGGGCTTTCAATAATGTAAGATTCGCTCCCTTTATGTACAGATCCGTTACATCCCTGCCCGACTTTTCGATGATCTTCGCTTTTCCATCAAGGACATCCCCACCATCACCGCCAACTATCTCCGCAGGATCCCTCGGTGTCGAAAAACCGCCAAGCAACTCTGGACAAACCGCTATCGCCTTTTTCTCCTTCACTAATTCCATAATTCTATCATCCAAGCTGTGTGTACCATTGTATCTAACCTCAAGACCCGCTAAACAAGAACTCACCAAAATCATCAAATCACCCAACCTCATGCGCTTTACACCATTTTACCATTTTACCATTTTTTTAATGACAATCATTTCGAAGATTGAATCCACCAGGGATTTTGCGCTGATAAGCTATTGGTTGGAATATTGGCGTGTAAGTCGAATTATGGGAGTTTACGGTCGATTTCATTGGTGTACATGTCGAAGCTTAGTTCTGATTATTGGAGCGTTGGTGCTATTATTGGCGCACAGGTCGAATTATGCAACACAATAAAAAAAAGCGCTTGCTGCGAGACGATTCCCGGCAAGCGCTTGTCTATTTAGTTAGTTGAGTTCAGTGATAGTAGTTGGTACGTAATGATGGTCTTTTCACTTGTCCATTCAATTTTTTGGATAACGGCTGTTCCGCTTGAGTCAGATTGAATCGTCTTGCGGACATCGATTGGAATATCGATAGGGTATAACCTGTAACCATCTTTCGACAGCCGAAAAATGTTTTCTTCTTCACGGGTTTCGTTCCCTTTTGTAACGATCATGGTATTTAGCTCCATAGGCATGCCCATGTGAATCTCCTCCTCTTGCCAATATATACTTCATTCTATCATTATTCGGTTTTACTTTTCATCCAAGATGTTAAATCTTCGACTACTTTTCTATTCACGGCCGGTGGGAAGTAATGCGTAAATTGAGGGAAATACCAGCTTTCGACCTCTTTGTCGTGCATTTTCAACCTTTTTTCCAAACGGTACGCGTGTTCAATGGCGACATTGTCATCTTTTTCACCATGAATGATCAGAACGGGTACATTCAAATCTTCAATGGCAAACAATGGCGTACGGTATTCATACTGATCGGGGCATTTTTTAGGTGTTCCGCCAATGACCCGCTTCATCATCCGACGCATATCGACACGTTCGACATATGTTAAAAACATATCCGACACACCTCCCCATGTGACGATCGACGCTGCATTCCTGCAGTATATCCCGGTCCAAAGCGCCATGATGCCGCCACGGGAAAATCCGAGGATATGAATGTGATCCTTGTTCACCCGCGGGTGTTGTTCAAGAAGATTGAATCCTGATATCGCATCGAATCTATCTTCACCTCCAAAATCCTCATCTCCCTCCCCTCCTTGATTACCACGGTAAAAAGGAGCAAAAACGATGAAGCCTTCTACAGCATACTGCACGATCCTTGCAGGCCTCACCTTGCCGACATTTTTTATCCCGCCGCGTAAATATAAGAAAGCGTCATGTATTTCGCCATCAACCGGTTCAGCTAGAAGCCCCTTTACCTTCAGGCCTTGTGATATGTATGTGACTGAATAAAGATGGATTCGTGGATGCGGTGATGGAAACCGCCGTTTTGAAATAATCGTTCCGTTCTCCAATTTCCACTCTCCTTTCTCTTTATTCTTATTGTAAAACATCCGCTTGTTTTTATCCCCTGAGAGGCATTCACATTTTTTTCTTCCGTTCATACGATAATGTAGGCAAAATACCTATATATCAAGGAGGAAGGACTTTTGAAAAAATGGTGTAAAGCAGGTGTCGTGTTTTTACTTTTCTGCATGCTGGTAATCCCGCTTGGAGCATGCGGCAACAAGGAAAAGGAAACAACGAAGGTCAGGGTTGCCGAAGTGACCCGCTCCCTTTTCTATACACCGCAATATGTAGCGATTGAAAAGGGATTTTTTAAAGATGAGGGGTTAAGCATTGATTTGAAAACGACGGCAGGCGGAGACAAGACGATGACCGCGCTTCTGACCAATGGTGCGGATATTGCTCTCGTCGGCTCTGAAACATCGATTTACGTTCAGGCACAAGATTCGAAAGAACCTGTCATCAACTTCGCTCAATTAACACAGACGGATGGAACGTTTCTTGTTTCACGTGAAAAAATTGACAACTTCAATTGGGATATGCTGAAAAACTCTACATTCCTAGGCCAGCGAAAAGGCGGAATGCCACAAATGGCCGGCGAGTTCGTATTGAAAAAACATAACATAGACCCGAAAAAAGATTTGAACCTCATCCAGAATATTGATTTTGCGAATGTCGCAACTGCCTTCGCTTCCGGAACCGGCGACTTCGTTCAACTGTTCGAACCAACGGCCAGTGTGTTTGAAAAAGAAGGAAAAGGCTATATCGTTGCTTCTTTCGGTACTGAGTCTGGGCATCTTCCCTATACAGTTTATATGGCTAAGGAAAGCTATTTGAAAGAAGACAAAGAGACTGTCGAAAAATTCACGAGGGCATTGAAGAAAGCACAGGATTGGGTTCAGGAAAATGATGCTGCCGAAATTGCCGAAGTCATTCAGCCGTATTTTGAAGATACCAATATCGAGACGATGGAAACAGTTATCAACCGCTACAAAGAACAAGGATCCTTTGCCACAGACCCCATTCTTGATGAAGAAGAATGGAACAATCTGCAAAACATCATGGATGAAGCAGGCGAGCTGCCTTCACGTATAAGCCATGATGAGCTGGTCAATACCGATTTTGCTGAAGAAGTCACAAAATAGCATAGCTAAAGGTAAGGAGGATGTCCGATGAGCTTTTTAAAAATCCAAGACATTCACCATACTTATTTTTCAAATCAGACGGCAGCGACCGCACTAGCGGACATTTCCCTCGACATTGAAAAAGGTGAATTCGTCTCTTTTCTAGGTCCGAGCGGCTGCGGAAAAACCACCCTGCTTTCCATCATCGCCGGACTATTTCCGCCCACTGCAGGAAAGATCCTGCTCGAAAACAAACCTGTGAAAGCCAACAGTGACCTTTCAATCGGCTATATGCTGCAGCAGGATTATCTATTTCCATGGAAGACGATAGAAGAAAATATATTATTAGGATTGAAACTGATTAAAAAAGATGAAGGCCTTGAAAGAATAAAAACGCTGAAACTTTTAAGTGACGTTGGATTGGGAGGCACCGGAAAATCATATCCGCGTGAACTCTCGGGAGGAATGAGGCAAAGAGCCGCACTGGCACGGACACTGGCGGTCGACCCAAAAATCCTTTTGCTTGATGAACCATTTTCGGCTCTTGATTACCAAACGAAGCTGAAGCTGGAAGACCTTGTTTTTGAAACCCTGAAATCCTTCGGAAAGACAGCCGTGCTCGTCACCCATGATATCGGTGAAGCCATTGCAATGAGCGACCGCATCTATCTGTTTTCCGCGAACCCAGGAAGCGTGCACAAAATCTTCAAGGTGCCCGATGAACTGCGTGAACTCACGCCTTTCCATGCACGAAACCATCCACAATATCCGATGCTATTCCAAACAATCTGGAAGGAGCTTGAGAGCCTTGAATATTGAACAGCTTCATAACCAATATAAAACCTCATTAAAAAAGGAAAACAGGCTCATCCGCTTTTATCAGATCCTGATTTTCATCGTTTTTTTCAGCAGTTGGGAAATTTTATCCCGAACGGAAGTGATCGATCCGCTCATCTTCAGCTCCCCAACTAAAGTATGGCATCTTTTCATACAGAAACTAGGTGATGGAACACTGCTATCCCATTCCGGAGTGACGCTATTCGAGACCGTTCTCGGCTTTATCATAGGGACACTGCTTGGAACGATCCTGGCATCCCTGCTTTGGTGGTCGCCAAGATTATCCAAAACACTTGACCCCTATCTTGTCATTTTAAATGCCATGCCGAAAGTGGCACTCGGCCCCATCATCATCGTAGCATTCGGCCCTGGCTTTCCATCCATCATCTCGATGGGGGCGATCATCTCCATCATCATCACCACCATCGTCGTCTATACCGCATTTCGCGAAGTCGACCCGAACTACCTGAAGGTACTCCAAACTTTTGGCGCCACAAGAACACAAGCTTTTCGGGAAGCCATATTACCCGCCTCCTTCCCAACGATCATCTCGACATTGAAAGTGAATGTCGGCCTCTCCTGGGTCGGCGTCATCGTAGGGGAATTCCTTGTTTCGGCCAAAGGACTCGGCTACCTCATCATTTATGGCTTTCAAGTCTTCAACTTCACCCTCGTAATGCTTGCCTTGATGATCATTGCCGTCTTTGCCACAATCATGTATCAACTAGTAGAACTGCTCGAGCGAAAATTAATCAAAGACTAACCAAACTGCCGATAACCCTCGGCAGTTTTTCATTCATGCTGAGATAAAACATGAATTTAGCTGAATTTCGGCGATTTACTCGTGAGTTGGGCTTATACTCGTGAATTTCGACCATTTACTCATGAATTGGGCTGTTACTCGTGAATTCCGGCGGTTTACTCGTGAATTTCGACTATTTACTCGTGAGTTTTGGCGGTTTACTCGTGAGTTTCGGTCATTTACTCGTGAATTTCGACCATTTACTCGTGAGTTCCAGCAGGTTCACTCGTTTCTCAGCAAAATGGCATCACCCAGTCTTAATAAGCTCAACGGTACAATTTCGTCTTTCATGATGAAGCTAAACTCCTCACCGAGTACATCCGGCAATGCTTCCAAAAAGATCGGGCCTTCCGTTTCCAGGTAATTCTGTTTCTTCTCTACTTCACGCAATGCAGCGTAGTATATTGATTTAACGAATGGCTTCACTGGATCATGTACTTTATATTGTCCCAAAAATTGCAGCTGGCCCACCAAGCCTCCTGTTTCTTCATACACTTCCCTTATGGCCGTTTCTTCAATCGATTCCCCTGCTTCCCGCTTTCCTCCGGGGAACTCCAATCCCCGCTCTTTGTGTTTGGTCAATACCCACCTGCCCTTATATCTGCTTAGCACAAAAACATGCCAAGATTCTCCAAAGACAGGATCCTCGGAGTATTCCACCTTATATCCGTTCTTATCAAGAAAACGTTTCATTTTTCCCCTTCTCTCCGTATAAGAAATAATGCTATGTACCTTCTTTCATTATATGGGTAAAAAAAACCACTATCCAGCCAGAATCTGCATCACATCAAAAAAAACGATGGACCCTCAATATTCGAGGCCATCGTCTGTTGGTTTTGCCTGTAAAATCCCCATGCTTTCTATATGCCGCCTTCCTTCATCAGTACCTAGAGCATAAATCATCTCGTAAATTTTTTGGAGCGTGATATCCTGTTTATCATTTTCACGGTCAAAATGGTATTGAAGGTATGGGACATGTGCCCGGTAAAAATTTTCTTCGCCTATAGAATAATTATAATCAAATAATTCACGTAACTTGATGATTTCATTATCGGTCGCCTCGATCTCGAAATTCCATGGAGAACTTTCCCTATCTTGTGTTATCTGCCCATTCGGAAGCCAAATGTAATATTTTTTCCTGTTTTCAGACACATTCATCCACCCTTTTCATATATCCTACGCTTATTTTTCACGTATTTCCCGACTTCATACAATGGAAAATTTTGTTTACAGAAGAACAAAGATGTTAAATAATAGATTAAAGTATCTTTCAAAGGGTAAAACATATAATAAGCCCAAGCATCCCTTAAGATTTTTATATGCACCCAGAGGTTTTTTTGATAACCTACATATAAAGAGATAACGGATTTCTAATAAATGTGAGGTGAGAGTTTTGAAGTTAATTGAAGAATTATACAATATGTACCGTGATAAGATGACTGGTGATGAAGAAGATATTGATATGCTTACTTTTGCGGTTCTGGAACAACTTGACCGCAAGGAAATTTTCGAATTGCTTCAAGAGATGGATGATCAAGAACTGACCAATTTAATGGGCCTTTACATTATTGAAACGTTAAAAGGGAAGTTCGCTCAAAATAGTATGGACGACACGAAACCTACACATTTTCCGCCAAGGAATATTCATTAATACATACCTTGTCAGGTGTCCCTCTTTTGATGGATGCCTTTTTTATTGTTTTAACCAGAAAAAAAGCCCTACCGAAGCAGGGCTTTTCCTATATCTTAATGTCCTAAATACGCTCGCAGCATCCAAGCATGTTTGTTTAAGCTTTTCTTCATGCCTGTCAGCATATCAGCCGTAACCGGATCTTCTTCTTCGGCAACTGCGATGATTTCCAGGAACTCTTCGGAAAGCTTCTCAAAATCACTGATGACGCTTTGAACCATATCTTCTGTATTTTCATTACCTGTCGCTTCTTCGATCGTCGTTAATTCCATGTACTCTTTAAGGGTGGCAACCGGTTTTTCACCAATGGCCAATAACCTTTCAGCCAATTCATCATAGTTGGATGTCACTTCCTTATATAGCTCTTCCAATTTTTGGTGAAGCTCAAAGAAGTGCGGTCCATTCACGAACCAGTGGTAATTATGAATTTTCGTATAAAGAACACTGAAGTTTGCAATTTCCTTATTCACTAAAGTTCCTAATTTTTTCTGAGTCATAAATATCTACCTCCGTAAGTTGGTTATACCTTTATAATTCCCGCTATTCCAAAATTGAAACATTTTCTGATTATGTTCTTATGCTAAAATGAATCTAAATTGTGAACGATAGGAGCTGTGATGTATGATTACGGTTTTAGTCATATCCATTATTGTGATTCTGATTGTATTGGCCTTATCGGTCCTAACAATCGGAAAAGGTTACAGCTACAAGCATACAGTGGATCCCATCGATCCTTTGCCTGAGGATGAGGGAAAAAAAGAAGAACCCCAAAAATGAAAAAAGTTCCTGTCACAAATATGACAGGAACTTTTTTATTAACCGAAAACTTTATGAAGATCTTCTTTATCTTGTGCAAGCCAGAAATTCATTAATTTCTTAGCCCCTTCAAGATCATGCAATTTTGCTTGGCCGCATTGTTTTTCGTTTGCAGCTGGAATTTCGGTAATTGTAACAGCATCCTTGAATGTATCTTCAAGAACATCGATGATTTCCGTCACTGTCGGCTCACCGCTGACAACAAGGTAATATCCTGTTTGACATCCCATTGGCGAAATATCGATTATATCAAAATGATCGTAACGTTCGGAATGCTTACGGATATTGAATGCAAGCAAGTGTTCCAGGGTATGGATCGTATCCGGCTTCATCGCTTGTTTATTCGGCTGGCAAAAACGGATATCAAATTTATTAACAACACCGTCTGTTCCTACCTTATGGACACCGCAATGTCTAACATATGGGGCTTTAACAGCATTATGATCTAATTCAAAGCTTTCAACTGAAGGCATTTAATTCACTCCTTAATTGTATGTCATCTCTATTTTACCTTGAATAACAATATATTTCATCCTTTAAAATTAATTCTTATTATATCAATCGGAATACCCATATGTTTATTCCTTTTTTACCCTTATTGGAAATTTAGAAAATATGCTATAATGAAGGGTAGTGAATTTACTCGAAAAGAGATGAAAGCATTGTGTTGAAAAAAATATTAATGGGAATCATCCGTTTTTACCAAGTTGCTATGTCTCCATTAAAACCGCCTACTTGCCGTTTTTACCCAACTTGTTCCCATTATGGTTTGGAAGCGATCAATCGTTTTGGACCTTTAAAAGGAAGCTGGTTAGCGCTCATCCGGATTCTTAAATGTCATCCGTTTCATCCTGGGGGCATTGACCTTGTTCCTGAAAAAAAAGAAAAAAGTGAGGACCAATAGAAAAAAACCTTGCTTTCTTTTGCAATCTTTTGTATCATACAGAAGTCAAATCGTAATCATTTCGTTTTTACCATATAACATTCAAATCGTAATCAATACGAATTATAAAGGAGCATTTCATATGAAAATCCGAGCATTGCTCTCACTTTTCCTTGTTACTGCGGTATTTCTGTCAGCCTGCGGCAACTCAAAGGGAGAATCAAGTAAAGAAGAAACCAAGGACGCCTTAAATATATATACAACGGTTTACCCTTTACAGTACTTCACGGAGGCCATTGGCGGGGAATACGTAAATGTCGAGACGGTTTATCCTCCCGGAACGGATGAACACTCATTCGAACCCTCTCAAAAAGATATTGTAAAAATGGCTGAGTCAGACCTATTTTTCTATATTGGCTATAATCTTGAAGGCTTTGTAACCAAGGCTGAACCAATTCTAAGCAAAGAAGGCGTCAGGACGGTTGCGGTGGGCGAAACGGTTCATCTTGATGAAGATGAACATGCACACCAAGAGGAACATGCACATGAAGAAGACGGTCATGACCATGGGGGCGTTAATCCGCATCTGTGGTTAGATCCCATCTATTCCATTGACATGGCTAAAACCATCAAGGATGAATTAACGAAAAAAATGCCGGAACAGGAAGAATATTTCAACAATCGTTTCAACGAGCTTTCCGAAAAGCTTGAGGCACTTGATGAAAAATTCGCGACGACAATCGAGTCAGGCCGTACCAATAAGATCATCGTTTCCCATTCTGCATATGGTTATTGGGAGGAACGCTATGGATTGGAACAAATTGGCGTCACAGGACTAACATCTTCAAACGAACCTTCTCAAAAGGAACTGGGGAAAATCGTAACCATGGCTAAAGAAGAAGACTTGAACTACGTCATCTTTGAGCAGAATATCAGTTCTAAACTAACCGAGATCATCCAAAAGGAAATGGGAGCGAAATCACTTGAGCTCCATAACCTTTCCGTGTTGACGGATAAAGATATCGAAGCCGGTGAAGATTACTTCAGTTTAATGGAAAATAATATCAAGACACTTCAAACTGCATTACAATAGGAAAAAAAGCGGGCCCATTGGGTCCGCTCTTTTTTTGTCCCCCGCTATTTAATGGTGTTTTCGTTATTCCTTTAAATGCTTTTCACGGATCTTTTCCATCTTCGTCATCAATTCGGTTCCAATCGTTGATTCGAATTCCGGATAGATGACGGTCATCTCATCCATCCATTCTTTCTTTTCTTCATCTGACAGTTTATAGATGTCGATATTCGATTTTTGCTGGATTTCCTTAAGCTGTTCCTGATTCAATTCATTTGATTTGATCCATAGCCATTTCGTTGTATCATCCATCGCCCTTTGGATTTGCTGCTGAATGTCCAACGGGAGTTTGTTCCAAAACGGCTTGTTTATCATGACGACATACCCTAAATAGCCATGATCACTGATCGTTAAATATTTTTGCACCTCATATAATTTCTTGGAATAAATATTCGAAATCGTATTTTCCTGGCTGTCCGTTTCATTGATTTCAAGGCTTTTAAACGTTTCATTAAACTCCAGCTCAGAAGTTGTCGCCCCAAAATGATTGAATTGGCTTTCCAGGACTGCACTTGGCATGATTCTAAAATTCTTTCCTGCAAAATCACTTGGATGCCGTATCGGTTTACTGCTTGTAATCTGTTTATAGTTATTCGACCAAAATGCGAGTCCCTCGATATCGATGGTGTTCAGCTGCTTAAGCAGCTCTTCCCCCACTTCCCCATTCAATGCTTCCTGCAAGGCAGCGTCCGTTGGAAAGATGTAAGGAAGGTCCAATAGCATCCATTTCTTTGATATGCTCGTAATTTTAGATGTAGTTGGAGCAATCATCTGCACCTTGTTTTCTTGTAATGCTTCGATTTCTTCATGATCACTATATAATGACTGATTAGGATAAACTTCAATTTTGACTCGATGATCTGTATATTCATCGACAAGTTGGGCAAACCGGTTCGCAGCTAGCCCTTTAGGTGTATTTTCGGCAACGACATGACTGAACTTAATCACGATTTGATCCTTCATCCCGATCTGCTCCTTATCCTTCGGCAAATTGAAACCGAAGCTTGTAAAGAACGATTGAAACGATATATACACGGCTATCAACAGCCCCAGGCCAATTAATACTAAGTACCCCCATAATGCACGCATACCGACAACTCCTCACCGCTCACTTCACATTATCACTATTCTATCACAGCTTTTTACTGTCGTAATACAATGCGCGAAAAATAGCGAAAAGTGATAGAAATTCTGTTACTATAAAGTATAGAAGTAATGGAGGAAAAACAATGGATAAATCCTTTCATATGCCCATTCAAATTAAAATCACCCTGCTATCATTCGTAATCGTCGCTTTTTCGATACTAATAGGCGGGATTTTTATATTCGGAAACATCGTTTCGGTCAGGGAAGATGAAATCGGCAAACGATCCATGATCACTGCCCATACCATTGCCGAACTCCCTGAAGTACAAAAATTGGTCCGTGAGCCGGAAGGATGGACGCAGCTCAATCCGATTATTGAAAACTTAAGGAAAATCCATCAAGCAGATTATATAGTTGTGCTTAACAATCAGCATATACGCTATTCCCATCCAGTGTTCAGCCAATTGGGGACCCCTTCGGAAAGCAGTGATGAAAGCCCTGCGTTCGCTGAGCACGAGTATCTTTCAAAGGCGGCTGGCGATCTTGGCATTTCCGTCCGCGCCTTTGTCCCGATCCTTGATAAAGATAGAGAGCAAATCGGCGTCGTTCTGGTAGGGAATATCTTGCCTACGATACCGGAGTTAATCAAGGATCTGAAAGGCGAAATCGCGATCATCCTGGTCCTTACACTTCTATTCGGGGTATGCGGCTCATGGCTCATGGCAAAAAGGATAAAAAAAGAGACCTTCCAACTTGAACCACATGAAATTTCACGGATGCTGGTTGAAAGGACAGCAGCATTCAATGCGATGCATGAAGGGGTCATTGCCATAGATAATAATGAAACAATCACGATTTTCAATGAAAAGGCTAAGCAAATATTCAATATTAACGGTGAAGTCATAGGCAGGAATATCAATGATATTATAAACGATACCCGTCTCCCGGAAGTGCTCGACCGGACATCTCCCATCTTCAATCAGGAAATCTCCGTTCAAAACAGGAATATTGTAAGCAACCGGGTACCGATAAAGATTGCGGATAAAACTATCGGTGCCGTGGCCATTTTCCAGGATCGCACCGATGTGACGAAGCTAGCTGAAGAGTTGACTAGTGTCAAAGCATTCGTTGAAGCCCTGCGTGTTCAAAACCATGAACATATGAACAAACTTCATACGATAGCCGGATTGATCCAGCTAGGTAATCTTGACGAAGCGCTGCATTACATTTTTCAGATCACGGAAGAACAAGAGGAATTGACCAGGTTTTTAACGAAGCACATTCACGATGATAATTTAGTGGGGCTGATATTAAGCAAGATCTCATTGGGACGGGAACTCGGAATTGAGCTCATCATGGACAAGCACACGAAATTGGACCGCTTCCCCGCTGATTTGGATCATCATGATTTTGTTTTGATAATCGGAAACCTGATCGAAAACTCATTCGCAGCGTTAAAGCATTGTTCCGAGGAAACAAAACAAGTTTATTTATCCATCTACCAGGATGAACGTCATTGTCAAATCGTGCTTGAGGATAATGGACCCGGCATTCCCGAGGACATTCATAAAGATATATTCGAGTATGGTTTTACAACAAAAGGTGCGGAAGGATCAGGAATTGGTCTTTATCTAATAGACCAAATTGTAAAAAAAGCGAACGGCGAAATGAAATTCACGACACGCCCTAACGAAGGAACAAGCTTTTTTCTTTCTTTTCCGATGCACGATATAGGGGAGAACCAAAATGACTAATGAAATTCGTGTACTTTTAATTGAAGACGACCCAATGGTCCAAGAGGTCAACAAACAGTTCATCGAGCGCCTGCCTGCCTTTAAAGTCGTTGATACAGCTTCAAATGGGCTTGAAGGTCTGGAAAAAATCAGGCAGTCTAAACCCGACCTTGTCATTTTGGACATCTTCATGCCTTCTTTAAACGGGGTTGATACACTTTATCAAATCAGAAAAGAGCAAATTGATGTGGATGTCATCATCATTTCAGCGGCAAATGATCAGAAAACGATCCGAAAAATGATGCAGAACGGAGCTTTTGACTATTTAATCAAGCCATTTAAATTCGATAGGCTAAAACATACGCTGGAACAATACTTCGCTTTTCGGATGGAGGTTGAACCTGACCATCAAATTTCTCAAACCCAGCTCGACCGAATTCTCTTTCAAAATAAAACACATTCTGAAGCGAGTCCGAAATATGATGTTCCCAAAGGACTGAATGGTGCGACTCTTGAGCAAGTGACGAAGTTCATAAAGACCCAGCCTGGGTCACTATCTGCAGAAGAAGTAGCTGATGGGATTGGTATCGCCAGAGTTACAGCAAGGCGCTATCTTGAATACTTGCATGGCGAAGAAGTCCTTCAGCTTGACGTACAGTATGGCAGCATAGGCCGCCCTGTCAATAGGTACCGGCTTAAAAAACCTTAAAACGCATGGGGACCGGCTCGGAACGGTTCCCTTTTTACTTTCATTCTTTACGCACCTGTCTTCCGGTCATAGAGGCCCCACTTTCTCTTCAAAAGAAACAGCTCGCACTCCTGCAAAGCCGTCACTTCTTTTATGACATAGTCAGGCATGCCTCTTCTCAGTAGAATTTCCGCAATTAGGTACGGTTTTTTCATACACTTTCCCCTCCCTCTCCCTTGGTTGCCATTCTTTTAATTTCATTATACAAAATAATCCAATAAAGAAAAAATAGACAAAACCCCATTTTCCGAAAAAAAATATGGTTTATCCGGCCATTTAAATGATTTTTCTAAAATCTGTAGGGTTGCGCCCGACTGCCTGCCTCGCCACAAGCTTCCAGCAGAGCCTAGGCTAGCCGGGATGCCAATCGAAACCTCTAACTGATATTTGTTATTTATCTATTAAAATCATTTACCAAAAGGGTGGGATTCCTGTCCAAAAAAATACTAAATGAGTGAGTTACATAGACCGTGGGAGGTAAAAAGAAGGATTATCAATATTTGATCAAAAGAGGCGGTAATGCACCTCTTTTGATGTTTTCACTTGTACAGTTTACTATATGTAGTCAATTCCTTTAACCGCTTTTCATTGATGGCAAAACCGATTCCAGCTTTATCGGGAACTTGGATCATGCCATTTTCGACAATGACTTCGGGATCGATTATATCCTCTTCCCAATAACGAGATGAAGATGATATATCACCGGGAATCGTGAACCCTTTTAATGTGGCAAGTGCGATATTATGTGCACGTGATATGCCAAATTCAATCATACCGCCGCACCAAACGGGCACACCATTACCCAGGCATAGATCATGAATTCTTACAGCTTCCCTCCAGCCGCCGACTTTAGCCATCTTAATGTTGATCACCCCACAGCTCTGGAGCGACAGCGCACTTTTGGCATCATGAAATGAATTAATGCTTTCATCAAGGCAAATGGGTGTCTGCAGTTGTTTCTGCAAAAATGAATGTTCCACAATGTCGTCATGTCCCAGCGGCTGCTCAATCATCATCAGCTTAAACACATCAAGCTTCTGAAGATGTGGGATGTCATCAAGACTGTACGCTGAATTGGCATCTGCCATTAGCGGGATATCGGGATAGGCCCGACGTATTTCCCCTAAAAACTCCAGATCATTTTCTGGATTGATTTTTATTTTATAACGCTGATAACCAGATCCGGAAAAATCCTCGATTTGAAGAATCGCGTCTTCTATATCATTGGATGCAACGACTACACCAGCGGCCACTTCACTTCGTTCGCCGCCAAACAGCCGTCCGAGGTAGACTCCCTTCTGCTTCGCATATAAATCGAGGATTGCCTGCTCTAAAGCTGACTTCGCCATCGCATTCCGTCTGATTCCGCTCCATAAATTCGGCAGCTCATCAGGATGCCTGATCTGACTGGCCAATGTCAGCGGGATTAAGAAGTCATCCAACATATGAAAGCATGTCTTGATCGTTTCCTCGGTATACCAAGGACTTGTAAAAGGGACAGCTTCCCCGTATCCAATCAATCCGTCTTCATCCATGGCTTCGACAATTATCACTTCCCGATCGCTTACCGTTTCGAGATGTGTCTTAAATGACCGCTTTAAAGGGGCCTTAATGAGCTTAAGGGAAATGGAGGATAACTTCATTGCCATTCCCCCATTTCCTTCTTCAGTTCCCGTCTCAAAAGCTTGCTTGCGCCATTCCGGGGAAGCTCCTTACAAAAAATCACGTTCCGGGGAATTTTATAAGATGCCAAATATCCCCTGCAATATTCCAGCAGTTCGCTCTCATCAAGCTCTGTACCTTGATGCAAGACGACAAAGGCAAGTGGGACCTGTCCCCATTTTTCATCGTCAGTCCCCGTCACTCCCGCTTCGAAAACATCAGGGTGCTTACTAAGGACATTTTCAATCTCGGCCGGGTACACATTTTCACCGCCGGAAATGATTAAATCCGAGCGTCGGTCAAGCACATATAAAAAGCCTTCCTTATCGAGATAACCAAGGTCCCCAGTATAAAGCCATCCATCGGTGATGGCCTGCTGTGTAGCGTCCAACCGATTAAAATAGCCTTTCGTCACATTCGGACCTGAAACCACGATTTCGCCCACTGCACCCGGTTCACACATAGTGCCGTCTTTCTCTATCCGTAACTGCGAAGGAAACAAGGGTTTTCCCGCCGAGCCGATTTTTGTCATGCTATACTCCGGTGCCAGTGTCACAATCTGTGAAGACGTTTCGGTCATCCCATATGATTGATAGACGGGAATCCCTTTCTCCTTACATACCTCAAGTAAATGGACGGGTGCAGGGCCGCCGCCCAACAGGAAACAGCGAAGGGTTTCCGGATAGCTTGTTCCCTTCATATCCTGCACCATCCTATTCAGCATCGCCGTCACGACCGAAATGATTGTCACGCCATTTTCCTGGATGCTCCGGTTTGCCTCCCGTTCATCGAAACGTTCCGCCAAAACGACTTTCATGCCATAAATCACATTTTTCATCAGGATGGATAAACCGCTAATATGAAAGATGGGAACCGCACAATACCACGAATCGTCCTCATGCAATCCAAGGTTCAGAACAGACCCTACGGCACTCCACCAATGGTTGCCGAATGTTTGGATCACCCCTTTGGGATTTCCCGTCGTACCTGATGTATACATGATCGTCGCGGTATCCTCAAGGTAAAACTCTTGAAGTATCTCAGCAGTGCCATCCGGCAATTCTTCCATTAAATGAAGGTTCAATTCGGGGAGAATCTCACCAATATCAGAGAGTTTGCCGGAGAAGGAGCCTTCTGAAACCAAAAAGGCTGTTTCACTATCCCCGATTTGCCAGGACAGCTCTTTTGCCGTTAGCTTATTATTCAGCATCACAATCTTCACACCGAGATAAAGTAGTGCATGGATAACGACAACACCATCAATATGGTTACGGAGCAAAACCGCACATGAATCGCCAGCGCCCAAACCAATGCTTGCCAGCTTACCAGCCATTTTCTCCGATAATGTATGCAGTTCAAGAAAGCTATACGTATGACCTTCAAACTCAATTGCCGGGCGATCCGGTGAAAGATGCGCCCGATTTTTCAGCCAGTTCGGCAACTTTTCTTCTGCCATTGCTGCTTACCCTCTTCCATTTTGATATAGAAAACAGCCCGGCGATTTTCCGCCAAGCTGTCAGTCTCATCGATTCACGCGTTTCATTAAGGGAAACGAGGGAATTGCCCAAAGTCCGGAGTGCGTTTTTCTTTGAATGCATCGCGGCCTTCTTTTGCTTCTTCTGTTGTATAGTATAAAAGTGTAGCGTCACCAGCCAATTGTTGAAGACCTGCAAGGCCATCCGTATCAGCGTTCATTGCCGCTTTCAAGAAACGAAGTGCAGTCGGGCTCTTCTCAAGCATTTCTTCACACCATTTAACCGTTTCCGTTTCCAATTCGTCCAAAGGTACAACCGTGTTGACCAATCCCATATCCAATGCTTCCTGTGCATTGTATTGACGGCATAGGTACCAGATTTCGCGCGCCTTTTTATGACCCACGATACGTGCAAGATAGCCAGAACCATAACCAGCATCAAAGCTTCCCACATTCGGTCCAGTTTGTCCGAAAATTGCATTGTCAGCAGCAATCGTCAAGTCACATACCACGTTCAAGACATTACCGCCACCAATTGCATATCCTGCAACCATGGCTACGACCGGTTTTGGAATTACGCGAATCAAACGTTGCAAATCAAGAACATTTAGACGCGGAATGTTATCTTCACCTACATATCCGCCATTTCCGCGTACTTTTTGATCTCCGCCTGAACAGAATGCTTTGCCGCCTACACCCGTTAAAATAATGACACCAATGCTTGAATCGTCACGCGCCCTTGCGAATGCATCAATCATTTCAGCAGTCGTTTTTGGCGTGAATGCATTATGTACATGTGGTCGGTTGATGGACACTTTTGCAATCCCGTTATATTTTTCATACAAAATTTCATCATACTCACGTATTGTTTCCCATTGTATCGTCACCTTAATTCCTCCTTTTATTTTGCTTTAAAAACTCACTTATTATTTTACCAAACTTTTCTCCAACTTCCACATGAATCGCATGTCCCGCATCATTTATTATTTTCCATTCGGCCCGCTTCAACTTTCTCTTCATTAAGTCCGCAATGTCACAAAACTTACGGTCGAGTTCACCAGTTATAAGGAGCACAGGGAAATCAAGAGTTTGCAGTTGTTCCCAGTATGAAGCCTGACTGCCTGTCCCCATACCAAGAAGGCTATTGGAAAGGCCAGCAGGGTCATTTGCCAACCGCTGCTCCCGAATGACCGACCTGGTTTTGGCCGACAACCGTTTTTGACTTTCAAACAGCGGGATGTTTTCCCATCGATTCACAAAAGCTTCCATGCCATTTACAAGAATCCGTTCGGCAAGCTTCCTATCATTTTCCCTTCGGATTTCCCGTTCCCCTTCTGTTAAAAGGCCTGGTGAAGCGCTCTCCAATATCAGTGTATCAACATACTCAGGATACAAACAGGCAAATCCCAATCCGAGCCTTCCGCCCATCGAGTATCCAAGGATATGGGCTTTCGGGAAATGTAACACATCCAAAATATACTTGATATCCTCTGCCACACGCTCCATCTCATACCTTCGATGATCGGCTGGTGACGCAGACATGCCATGACCGATGATGTCGACCATTATCATGGTATACCTGTCACTCAGTAGCGGAATGAGGAATTTCCATGTATCCCGATTTCCCGTAAATCCATGTAAAAGTACAAGAGGATCTCCATTTCCCGTTATTTCAACAGCATAATTGACATCCTTGCTGACAATATTCATGATATTTCCCTATCTAACACCATTTTTATTTCCTGGGAAACAAAGCTCCACAAATTTCGATGCTTTTGTAAATTGGACTCTCTTTCTGTCGGTACTTCAATGATTTTCAGACCTTTCATTTCGAATGACTCCGTAAATACCTTCTCAAACTCATCCCAACTTTGCACCTTGTTGTATTTACCGCCATAAAGCTGGGAAGTATGGGAAAAATCAAGCCCATGAGGCGTGCCGAATAGCGTTTCGAAATGTTCCCTCTCATTCGCCTGCGGCAAGAAGGAGAATATACCGCCTCCATCATTATTAATCAGCAATATCGTGATATTTTGTTTTTGAAGTTTTGCCGCAAGCAAGCCATTCATATCATGGAAAAAGCTTAAATCCCCGATTGCCAGCACTGTATTTTTCGATACCGTGCTTACGCCAAGAGCAGTGGAAACGACACCATCAATCCCATTCGCACCGCGATTTGCCATAGTTTTGATTCCTTTTCCATTATTCAAAAAGAAAGTATCCAAATCACGTATGGGCATGCTATTCCCGACAAACAGCGTCGATTCCAATGGCATCATATCAGCAAGCAGGGCGAACAGCTTGCCTTCACTTAACTCCGATTCATCCCTGACGGAGGCCAGGGCATCCTTCGTCGCTCCGTTGACGGTCTGCCATAAGCGAAGCCATTCATCATCAGGAGAAGAAATAATCTTATCAGCAATTTTCAAACAAAAATCTTTCTCTTCGCTGTAAATCATATTCGTTGCCAATCCGGCTGGTTCACGCCAGCCTGCTCCGCCATCGACGACCAAAGTGATTGCCTGTTTTTGTTTTTTCATGAATAACAATAAGGGTTTAGAAACAGGCATTGACCCGAAACGCAAGATCACTTCCGGCCTGAAAGCCGCTGTAGCCGTTTCATCGCGTAGAAACGTATCGTACGCATCAATTATGACGGCTTTGTCCTGACTTCCGCTCCTTAACTGTGAAAGAGGATCAGCCAGTATAGGAAAAGCAAGTTTTTCCGCTAATGCGACGATGGCTTCCTTCATCTCTGGATGCGGTAATTCGCCACATACGATCATACCTTGCTTAGCTTGTGACAATGTAGTTGCCACAGCTTCTATTTGTGATGCGGACAATGACCGTTCTCCACTGTCAATCAACACTGCAGGCGTCATTTTATTTTGCCTGTACTCCTTTGCCTTCTCCAGATCCGGAATCAATGGTTCACGAAGCGGGAAATTCAAATGTACAGGCCCTGCAGGTCCAGCTGCCGCTGTAGCCACTGCCCTTGCACCGACCGTTCTGGCATACCGCATCATCCCATCCGTGCTTTCAGGAAGTGCCATTTCGACAAACCATTTTACATGTCTCCCGTAAAGATGTATCTGATCGATCGCCTGCGGGGCTCCGACATCACGCAATTCATGCGGTCGGTCAGCGGTAAGTACAATAAGCGGCACTCTTGAATAGAAAGCCTCAATGATGGCTGGGTAATAGTTTGCTGCGGCTGTACCGGACGTACAAAGAAGTCCGACAGGTTCTTTTAAGGCCTTAGCCAAACCAAGGGCAAAAAAAGCAGCCGAACGCTCATCCACATTAATATGAATTTCGATATCAGGATGTTCCACTAGCAACAAAGCTATGGGCGTGGATCGTGAACCTGGGCTCACCACCACATGCCTCACCTCATTTTGTGCCAGCTCATCGACGAATGAAGCAGCATACGCTGTCAATGCATCTCGGTCATTCATTAAGATTTCCTCCTAAAGCACTTAACATCGGATTGAATTTAATCCCTGTTTCGCGGAATTCACTTTCGGGAGTCGAATCTTCAACTACCCCGCATCCGGCAAAGAGGGATGCCTCATTGTTCTGTATTAGGGCAGAACGTATCCCTACAGCGAATTCCCCGTTTCCATACGTATCCACCCAACCTAAAGGACCCGCATAAAAGCCGCGTTCAAGACCTTCCATTTCCCGAATCCGGACAACGGCCTTTTCTTTTGGTAGTCCGCCCATAGCAGGTGTAGGATGGAGGTTCTCGACGAATTCAAAAATCGTGACACCTTCCTTGGATATACCGCGGACAGGTGTGTACAAATGCTGGATATGACGGTTTTTCATAAGTGCGGGTTCGGCAGGAACCATCACTTTTTCGCATACAGAATCAAAAGCATTGGATATCATCGACACGACATATTGATGTTCTTGTAAATTCTTTTGGTCATGAAGCAATTCTTCACCAAGACAAACATCTTCCTGCTCATCTTTCCCTCGCCCCATCGATCCGGCAAGACAGGTTGAAAAAACTTCATTTCCCTGTTTCTTAATTAAACGTTCAGGGGTGGCACCTACAAAACAGTCACCGCCAGCCTCCAAACAGAAAATATAGCTTAATGGCTGCTCAGCAATCAATTGTTCAAGCACTTTCCCTGAATCGATGGAACGTTCAAAAACAAGTCTAAGCTCCCTTGCCAAAACGATCTTGTCGAGATCTGTCGTCTTGATTTCCTGAACAGCCTCTTCGACCGTCCTCTTCCATTTCTCAGGCTCGACTTCCCTCTGCATAACCAGGGAATTTGCACCCGATCCATTGCCATCCAAGCTTTCTAAAAGGAAAGCTTCCCGTTCATTTATCATATCTATGAAGAGTTTTTCTGAATCATCAGGCGAACAAAGTAAGTTTGTCGTTAAGTAAGCTTGATTCCCCACTATTGACAGCATGAAGGCAGGTATATAAAACAGGTTGTCCCCGAACTGATTCCACAGGAGCGTACTGTCAGTTTCATAATCAAAAGAAAAGCCCCCAAACAGTAAAGGACCTGTCGCTTCTACATCGGTCACTCCTGTTTTGACAGCAGTATTCTGCAGTTTGATCCAGCTCTTTTCGACTTCTCTATAACGTTCGGCATTCGATGCCGCTTTGAGTTTCTTAACATTGCCTAAACCGGTAATGGTTATTTCCTTTGCAGGGTCCTCCCAGAAAAAGCGTTCACCCGCGTACCGTTCTCTTCCAGCTTGATAAAATGAAAGGGGGTTATTGCAATTAACTTTCTTAATATGACTGAATAGAACTTGATCATTCAAGTCCTTCGCCTTTTGTATAGCTGAAGCCAGTCCCTGAAACTGTTCAGTTTCCTCTGAGATAGCCAAAAAAATCCCCCCAAATGTACATTTTAAAAGCTTTTTAACCTATTTAAAGATACACCTCCCTTGAACCTCATGTCAATAAAACGCCCCTTTACTGAACGATTCTTTCCTGCTTTTTTCCTTATTATATGAATCTTAGCGAATGCAGAGAAATATCCTTGATTCTGGAAATGCACCATCCATGAATTCCAAATATCACCCTTGCCCACTTTTCCTGCATTTATTAGGATAACCTTTTGTGCAACATTTCAATATTTGTTATAATTTCGAGAGAACCAATAATGATTTTGAGGAGAGAAATAATGCAAACAGAATACGACGGACTTCCCCTTAAACGGACCTGGAAGATTTGGTGGGAGTTAATTCGTCCACATACACTAACCGCAGCTTTTGTTCCAGTCTTACTTGGAACTGTTATTGCACTTTTGGAAGATGGAGTGAATTGGTTATTATTCGCTGCCATGATGATTGCAAGTATCCTGATTCAAGCTGCAACCAATTTATTCAATGAATACTATGATTTCAAGAGAGGCTTGGATACGGAGGAATCCGTAGGCATTGGCGGCGGGATCGTCCGTCATGGGATGACCCCCAAACTAATCATGAACTTGGCCCTTGGCATGTATGCCATCGCCTTGATAATTGGAATTTATATCTGTGCCGCATCATCTTGGTGGCTTGCTGCAGTAGGACTGGTTTGTATGCTTGTCGGCTATCTTTATACAGGCGGACCCCTGCCCATTTCATATACACCATTCGGGGAACTTTTTTCTGGATTGTTCATGGGCTTTTTGATAATCCTGATCGCCTTTTTCATTCAAACCGGTGATGTTTCTTCAACAGCTATCTTAATTGCCATTCCAAGTGGAATATTGGTCGGGTTGATCAACTTATCCAATAACCTACGTGACCATGACGGAGATAAGGCACATGGCCGTAAAACGATGCCGGTAGTCATGGGTCGGAAAAACGCCCTGACATTCATGGCAATCATGTTCGCCTTCTCTTATCTATGGCTAGTTGGGCTAGTCCTTACCGGAAGCGTAACGGCGTGGATCCTCCTTGCCTTCCTAAGCATCCCGAAAGCCCTGGCCGCAATCAAAGGCTTCGTAGGTAAAACGCAGCCGATCACGATGGTGCCAGCAATGAAAGCCACGGCACAAACGAACACCTTCTTTGGCTTACTCATGGCCATTGGATTATTCATCAGCTATCTTATATAATCTCCGAGGACTGAGCTCATCGCTCAGTCTTTTTTTCTATCATCCGTTCCATATTGTTTTCCTATACCCCGATTCGGGTAATAGATAATACAACCATTTTACCAATATAAAATGAGATTTAGACTTTAGAAGGAGTGGATCCGATATGGCAACGAAACAACAAACGCAAAAATTCAAAAAAGAACTGCTTCAAGAAAAAAATGAGCTAAGTAATAGAATTCAAAATGATGAACAATCCGTTCTGGAGAAAAGCCAGACCGAATCCGTAGGGGAATTATCAGCCTATGATAATCATCCTGCTGACCTAGGAACCGAACTATTCGAGATGGAACGGAATCAAGCACTCGATGAGCATGCACAATCCGAAATGGAGAAAATCGATGAAGCTTTGAAAGCCATGGAGGAAGGTTCGTATGGCCATTGTAAAACCTGCAATAGGGAAATCCCCATCGAGAGGCTTGAAGCGATCCCAAGCACCCTCTACTGTGTCGAGCACGCCCCAGAACGGCCACTTTCACAAGAGCGGCCTGTGGAAGAGAAAATACTGATTCCATCCAAGGGTGATCATTTTGAAAATCGTCATGGAATTGAAATGGTGGATAAAGAAGATAGCTTTGGTGAAGTTGCCAAATTCGGTACATCCGAAACACCATCCGATTACACAGGAGATCATGATAATTATAATGACCTTTATAAAACCGAGGATGAAACGAACGGGTTTCCTGAAGACTATGAAGGATTTGCCGCAAATGATATCGAAGGAAAAAATAGAGTGAATATAACGAACAAAAAGCAAAAGGAATATGAAGATACACTTGAAGAAGAAAATATAGAATCCAATCTTGGAGACATTCCCTATAAACAAAAAGATAGTTATATCAATGAAAAGAAATGAAAAAAAGAAGCATACATGAATGTATGCTTCCTTTTTTGTTATGACCCGTACGGGATTCGAACCCGTGTTACCGCCGTGAAAGGGCGGTGTCTTAACCGCTTGACCAACGGGCCAAATGGCGGAGAAGGAGGGATTTGAACCCTCGCGCCGCTCGCGCGACCTACACCCTTAGCAGGGGCGCCTCTTCAGCCTCTTGAGTACTTCCCCATGGCTCCGCAGGTAGGACTCGAACCTACGACCGTTCGGTTAACAGCCGAATGCTCTACCACTGAGCTACTGCGGAACAATGAATATGGTGGGCCTAAATGGACTCGAACCATCGACCTCACGCTTATCAGGCGTGCGCTCTAACCAGCTGAGCTATAGGCCCATATTTGGAGCGGGTGAAGGGAATCGAACCCTCATCATCAGCTTGGAAGGCTGAGGTTTTACCACTAAACTACACCCGCGAAATGGGGCGACTGATGGGAATCGAACCCACGAATGCCTGAACCACAATCAGGTGCGTTAACCACTTCGCCACAACCGCCGTAATTATATGGTGGCTCAGGACGGAATCGAACCGCCGACACAAGGATTTTCAGTCCTTTGCTCTACCGACTGAGCTACTGAGCCACAAATGTATTGAATTTTAAAAATGGCGGTCCCGACGGGAATCGAACCCGCGATCTCCTGCGTGACAGGCAGGCATGTTAACCGCTACACCACGGGACCTAATAATTGCGGGGACAGGATTTGAACCTGCGACCTTCGGGTTATGAGCCCGACGAGCTACCGGACTGCTCCACCCCGCGACGGTAATAATGAAACGATTTGCATCAAGTTTTCGTGTATATCGTTTTGTCCGCATCCATTATGTAAGGGTGTTTCAAAACAACTTGCTGCTTTTTTGAAAAAATGGAGGAGGTAGAGGGATTCGAACCCCCGCGGGATTTGACTCCCCTGTCGGTTTTCAAGACCGATCCCTTCAGCCGAACTTGGGTATACCTCCATGGCTTTTGAAAAGTGAATATGGTGGACCTTGTAGGACTCGAACCTACGACCGGACGGTTATGAGCCGTCTGCTCTAACCAGCTGAGCTAAAGGTCCTTATATTTATTGGTAGCGGCGGAGGGGATCGAACCCCCGACCTCACGGGTATGAACCGTACGCTCTAGCCAGCTGAGCTACACCGCCAATATAATATAAGTTTCTGATTGAAAAATGGTGGAGCCTAGCGGGATCGAACCGCTGACCTCCTGCGTGCAAGGCAGGCGCTCTCCCAGCTGAGCTAAGGCCCCATTCATTAAAAATCACGTGGTCGGGAAGACAGGATTCGAACCTGCGACCCCTTGGTCCCAAACCAAGTGCTCTACCAAGCTGAGCTACTTCCCGCAATAAAAACATGGTGCGCCCGGCGGGAGTCGAACCTACAACCTTCTGATTCGTAGTCAGATGCTCTATCCAATTGAGCTACGGGCGCATATTATGATGGTGCCGAGGACCGGAATCGAACCGGTACGGTAGTCACCTACCGCAGGATTTTAAGTCCTGTGCGTCTGCCAGTTCCGCCACCCCGGCATAAATAAATAGTGGAGCGGAAGACGGGATTCGAACCCGCGACCCCAACCTTGGCAAGGTTGTATTCTACCACTGAACTACTTCCGCGAACGATGCGGGTGAAGGGACTTGAACCCCCACGCCTTGCGGCGCCAGATCCTAAGTCTGGTGCGTCTGCCAATTCCGCCACACCCGCATATAAAATGGTGAGCCATGAAGGATTCGAACCTTCGACCCTCTGATTAAAAGTCAGATGCTCTACCAACTGAGCTAATGGCTCGTGCTTGTACTATCTTAAAATGGTGCCGGCAAGAGGACTTGAACCCCCAACCTACTGATTACAAGTCAGTTGCTCTACCAGTTGAGCTACACCGGCAGGTGTAAAATGGTGGAGGATGACGGGATCGAACCGCCGACCCTCTGCTTGTAAGGCAGATGCTCTCCCAGCTGAGCTAATCCTCCATATGAAACCTGCTTGGCGACGTCCTACTCTCACAGGGGGAAACCCCCAACTACCATCGGCGCTGAAGAGCTTAACTGCCGTGTTCGGAATGGGAACGGGTGTGACCTCTTCGCTATCGTCACCAAACAATGTTAACATTTTTTCAAGACATATATTATTATAACGTCTTTTTGAGAAAATGCAAGAAGAAATTTTCATTCCTTCAAAACTAGATAATAAGAAGGTATTTCATTTTTTTAAAGCGTTGGTTAAGTCCTCGATCTATTAGTATCAGTCAGCTCCACATGTCGCCACGCTTCCACCTCTGACCTATCAACCTGATCATCTTTCAGGGATCTTACTAGCTTGCGCCATGGGAA
>NZ_JAGGQN010000027.1:0-59404 GCF_018613275.1 Bacillus sp. ISL-4 | reverse complement strand
CCTCCTACTCGATTTTATGGAGCTTTCGAGGGAGTTTAGTTCATAAAGAAAATACCAATAATTATTTTTAAAACTTATGGGAACAGTAAACCTAAAAAATATTAGGTAGGTTATATCTTGAATAAATTTTTCTTAGGTCTGTCCATAAGTTTGTTACTATTGAGTGCTCAACCTAATATGATTACTTCAGCAGAAACTGAATTAAATAATAAGTTAATTTATGATACATTATTGACTTCACTTGACCCATACATTTCAGAAGAAGTAGTTAATTATTATGGTTATTATAAACAGTACGGTTTATTTGATGCCAAAATCATAAGGATAATTAGGCAAAGTGAAGGTAGTTTTAGTTTTAGGGTAACAGTTCAAGTAAATACATTTGAACACGCTCATAATCCTCCATATGGCAAAGAAACAATCACTTTTGATGTAAGCCCTTTTGGTGTAAAAGTGATTAATTTTGTTCATAAAGGGGATGAAGAGGAAATGAAAATAAATGAGTTTTACAAGAAAGTTCTTTTAGATATACTGCAAACATTTAATTTAAGGTTGGAATCCTTTTCAAAATATAGTAATCAACAACTACTATATAAATCAGAAAAACAAAAAGAATACAAATTTCTTTCAGATATTGTAACTGACATTATAGTTAATGATTTAAATCCTGATATAAAACCTCCATTTAAAAATGTGATAGACCCAGTTACTTTCATTAAGGGTACCCAAGGGTATATTCTGTTTAAAAGGTCCGATGGAACAAATATAGTTCTTCAAGTGGCTATGAAAAATGGTAAATGGGTGGTCGTAGAAAAGAAAAACAAACTAGGTAAGAAAATGCAAAATGAGTTGATTTGGTATATGTAATGTTAGGACTAGGCTAACAGGTGCGTTAGCTGAAGATCAGAACTGTCTTTTAGGCAGCTCTTTCTAATGGGACTGACGGGGCAGGATCGTACACGAGTGCCGTTTACGCTTTGTTCTACAATTGGTCTTAGGATGTTGAACAATACAGGCTGGTGTAGATTTAAAATTAAGGTTGAATGAAAATACTTTGATCATTTGCAAAAAAGTTAGAAAAAAATATTCGTAAAAGACCATCTCCTAGAAAACCAATTTTTAAGAGATGGTCTTTTATTTTTCTGGAAAATGCTTTTTTTAAGGATGAATAATTCAATAAAATACTCATTAATAGGTTGTTCACTCTATATTTAACCAAGCGTCTGCCAACTTTTCAATTCCTTTACGTATTTCCATCTCTTCTAAGCCGGCAAAACCGAGTTGTATAGTGGGGTGACTCGGGAAATTCTCCATGTAAAATGGGGAGCATGGATATACTTTAACGCCGTTTTTGAGCGCTTTTTTGACGAGCCACTCTTCACTTTGCTTTGTTGCAACTTCAATGACAATATAGATGCCAGAGGAGCCACCTATAATTTTTACAGTATCTTTAAAGTGCATTTGAATGGTGTCACATAACACCTTCATTTTCCGTTTATATATTGTTTTCATTTTACGTAAATGGGCATACCAATGTCCTTCTTCTATAAAATGATGGATTGTACGTTGGTGAAGTGTTGAAGCTGTTTGCTGTAGTAATGATGCAATTTGATGATATCTAATTAGTATTTCCTTTGGCAGCACCATATAGCTCAGTCGAATGGAAGGCAATAATGCCTTAGAAAAAGTACTCAAGTATATGATCTGCTCACTGTTTGTTAAACTTTGTAATGAAGGTATAGGCTGCTGTTTATAGCGAAATTCACTATCGTAATCATCTTCAATAATATATCCATTCACTTTTTCAGCCCATTCAATTAGATTATATCTTTCGTTGATAGGCATCGTTATCCCTAGTGGAAACTGATGTGATGGTGTTACGTAAACCAAGCGGGCATTAAACTTATCTAAGTGTGTGATGTCAATACCGTCCCCTTTAACAGGTATGGGGACAACTGAATAGGATTGTAATGAAAAAAGTTCTCTGGCCCCATTATATCCAGGATATTCTACAGCGATTTGAGTATGTTCTTCTTTTAAAAGGATGGATAAGATCGTCAAAAGTTGCTGTGTAGTACTACCAATAACAATTTGGTCACTGGTTGCTCTTACCCCTCTTGATTGAAATAAATACTTTGCTAAAGATTCCCGTAATAATAAATCCCCTTGATTCTCTCCATATTGATAAATCAGATTATCCTTTAGGACTTTATTCGAAAGATTGCGCCATTTCGCAAGAGGGAAGTCGATTCCATCTACAGCTCCAGCTTGAAAATCAATTGTAGGATTTACAATATTCTTGGAGGAAGCTTTAGTATGAGGGATTATCTCGGAAATAGATAATAGTTCCGAGATAGAAGCTTGAACATAATATCCTTTTTTAAATTCACTGCGAATGTAACCCTCTGCTTGTAATTGTTCATACGCCAGCTGTGTCGTATTACGGCTCACTTGTAGCAGCTCTGCAAGCGCCGAACAGATGGCAATTTCGTGTTCTCTGCAATTTTACCTGAGACAATTTGGGCTTTAATATAGCGATAAACTTGTTGATACATAGGTAGAGTGCTATTTCGATCAACATTAAATACAAGTTCATTCATTCTACGCACCTCATCTGTCATTTTTAAATAGTATAAACTGCACCTTTTCGAAATGACAACGAAAGTGAATAATAGCATTATATATAATTCATTGAAAAGGGGAATGTAACATGTAATTTCAAAAAGTCCTTTATTAATACAATTCCCTATTTTTGGGTAATATAAGCTTTTAATTATTTTAGGAGGAATGGAAATGGAACAACGCATTAATTATCTTGAAGTAGCATCTGAAGCAATTAACCTTATGATGGAAATGGAGAAGTATACTAAATCTACTGAAATAGACCGTAAACTGCGTGAACTAATTAAAATCCGTGCTTCTCAAATTAATGGCTGTGCTTTTTGTCTTAATATGCATACCTCTGAGGCACGAAAAATGGGTGAAACGGAACAGCGTTTATACTGCGTCAGTGCATGGAGAGATTGTGATTTTTACAAAGATGCTGAAAAAGCGGCATTAGAATTAACTGAACATGTGACGTTAGTTCCAACTATGGGTGTACCTAATGATCTTTATAATCGAGTGCGTATCCATTTTAGTGAAAAAGACTATGTAGATCTTGTTATTTTGATCAATCAAATTAATAGTTGGAATAGACTCTCCATTTCAATGGGGAATTTCGCAACTGCCGAAAAATAGGAAATTTTTATTTCTATATAAGTATAAATTTTCAGCAAGCGGGCGCTTTAATGGCATTAGAATCACGGAAATGATCAAACTTTTTTATAAGAGAATGATTCAATTGAATATAGAAAAAGCGTGTTTTGATCGATCTTTTTTTCAAAACACGCTTTTTTTATTTGCCTTTTACAAGGTTCATTAAATTAATTTAATCAAACTTTATTTCAAGGCTAAAAACAGGAGGTTAATTGATTAAGCGCAGTATAGTCGTACTGTGTTTTGGATAATTATGGTATACTCAGTCAATCTGTAAAGGTGGGAACTATTATGACCATTAATGGCGGCGATGCAATATATTCGATATTTTTCCTTATTTGTATATTTGGGATATTTTCTGGAGTGTTTTTTCTTGTACGGTCATTCGTTACTAAACAGCCAAGCAAGTCAGATCGTAACGAACAAAAACTTGATAGAATAATTGTGTTACTTGAAAAGGATAAGAAAGAGTAATCTTTTTTTTCCTTTTTAACTTAATTTTCCCTCACAATTTGTGTCATCCCTGCAAGACTTATAGAACTAACGTATTACGAAAGGAATGTAATATATTGTTTTTCTTATATGCAATTTTATTTTTCATTTTTGGATATAGTTTTATATTAGCATTAATAAAAGCTATACAAGAGGAAGTATCCCAGCATCTTGCTGGAATCCTTTTTCTTGTATGGGCTTCATTAGCAATAATCGTTATTGTGAATTTAATGAGTTTATAATTATTGTTCTTATTCAACAATTAGGTGCTTTACTTCAATAAGGGAGTTGCTTCGGCAGCTCTTTTTTTATATAGCTAACGGAGCATTAGTTCAACAAGCTTTAATTAAGAAATATTCCCATTTCAACTTATTTAGAGAAAGGTATTTTCTTGCTTTTTTCTTTGTGTTTTGAAGTTGCTTTTTATTAAAAAAGGGTATTTTTTGTTGAAAAATAATACTTTTAGTGTAAAATTACACTAAAAAGGGAGTATTTAGTATATATGGATAAAGAAGAATTCATCAATTTAATATCAGAAAAAATGAAACTTGTCCGAACAGAACAAAGTTTTTCTCAAGAGAAGATGTCTGAAATTCTAGGGATTTCAAAAAAAACACTAGTTCAAATTGAAAAAAGAAGAACTGAAGCCAATTGGACCACCGTTGTTGCATTTTGTGCTTTGTTTAATCATAGCCAATTGTTGATATCATCAATTGGTGACAATCCAGTTGATTTTGTTCAGTTAATTGCTAGTAAAAATGGTGGTATGCCTAAAGAAAAAACAATGGGTGGTAAGATATGGTGGAAAGAAATCGAGTATAGAGGTGATTTTCGTTTGCAACAAAATTTGATTAGTAACCATTACCGTATATTGGATCAATATGATTATCGTTGGCATAGTTCTTTTAATAAAGAAGAGAGTTTAAGTCGTTTAAATGAATTACACGAGGTGGGGACTATCGAGAAAGACAAAGGTATAGGGATGGGGAAATATGAAGAATAAGATTTTGCTTTTTCTATTGATAATAAGTTTAGGAGTAAACTTGTATATATTCGGAAAATGGTTTCTGACTGAACAATGGTATGAACCTTCCTCTGAAGAAAAGGCTATTTTAAGTGAAATGGTTCAAAAAACGGTTGAGAGTGAAGATTATAAAAAGATAGCAGAAAAAGAGAATATCATTGCTATTGATACAAGTATTGATAAAAATAAAGGGGGAGTATTCCCCTACTATTTTGATGTAAGTGTTCGTACTGATAAGCAGACCTATCTTTTTTCTTGTAATAATGACCAATGTTCAAAAATGGAAAATGGAGGTTGGACTTACTCTATATATCAAGACGAAAGTCCACGGCTTCCAATTAAAAAATAGAGAAATGAAAAAAATGACTGAAATAAAAGAAAGACTACTTCCTTTAATAGCAAGGATCGTAGACTTACTTTATTCTTATAGGTGTTTAAATTACAATAAAGTCGTCCGATTTAAAAAAGTTTAACCGTTTTTCTTATGGCACTATAGGGCAGGTTAGTTCCATAAGATAAGGAAATTTTTTCTTGAGGTATTAGTAAGGATAATTTTTGGTAAGATGTCTTTATGGAGAAGTGATATTACAATGAAAATATTAAAAAACAGAATAAAGCCCTTGTTTATTCCAGCGTTATTCTTATGGATAACAGCAGGAATTATCCACATTGTTTCCACCTTGTATTACGGTGTTTACAATGATTATCGGTCTATGGGTTATATCCTCATATTCATTGGGCTGTTTTTAATATTAATTGAACGGTATTTACTAGAAAAGGCAACAAAAAAGGAACTAATTGGGCTAGGTTTGACATTTTTACTAATCATTTTATCTCTATTGTGTGTTATATATTTTTTGTGATTGAACAAACGGATGCTTTACTTCATATCAGGAGCCAATCAACAGCACTTTTTCTTATCTGAAAAGGGAGAATAATTGAGGAATTATTTTAGAGGAATATAATTGGAGTAATTATGAAAGATAAAGAGGATACAAATGATGAAAAAAGAAAAAAAGAAAGGCAAACGAGGTTTTTTCAAAGGCATAATGAATGAAATTCGTGATTCAATCTTATCTGAATTGGTTTTTAACATCTTAACTCTTATCCCAAGAACGATAGTTCGTTTAGTAAAGAGTTTATTTTAACTGATTGAGGCGGAAGTAATTCTTATAGAACTCCCTCAGTTTAATAGATAATGCTCACGAATACTCGCTTATTCGCAGGATTTCAAACCACATGGTATAGGTTGCTTTAGATGAACGAAAGAGATAGAACCGTTTTGATAAGATGACGGTAAAACTGCATACTCTAACGAAGATAGCTATGAACTTATATTAAAATATAAGGGGTCTTTGGAAGAGCTGTCTTCCATGAAAAAACTTGAATACACTTATGAAACAATCACTGAAAGCGGGAGTAAAACAGAGACATACACTGAACCACCTAGCGAAAAGGTATTTACAACTAGTGGAAGTTCAGAAGGTGGATCAAAAGTAAGTAAAGATGAAGTTATACAAATTATTGTAAAATGGGATGGCTTTGATGAGTCATTTGAACTGCATAATAAAGTTAAGTGATTTTGTTAAATTAACGGGTGATATATTTCATTATCAAGAGCTGATCAGCAGCGCCTTTTCTTATACAACTATCGGTTGCATTAGTTCATTAGCGAGCTTTGATGACCAGCTCTTTTCTTATGGAGCTAACAGGAGCAGGATAGACTGAATAAGATATAAAAAATTTTTTATTTCAAAATAGATTCATATCCGTTTCGGATCTATTCATTGATTCATATCCTATTAATATTAGGAGGGATGAATAGATGGCATCTAATGATGAATTAATTTGTCAAAAGTTTGCTAGAATTATCGGCGGACAAGAAGGGTTTGCGGGTGGAAAATGTGTGACAACCATAAATCGAAATGAAATAAAAGCAAAAATTTTAGGAAAACGTTTTAGAGTAACCTCTTCTTTCTCATTTGAATCAAGAGATAATCAGACTGGACGAGCATTGTGCCTAGGTAGGGTTGCACTGTTGCAAAGTGAAGTCGAGAATTTTGTTGCTTTGATTCTTAAACAAGGAATAATAGTTTCATCCATACACAATGAGTGGCTATTTGATAATCCGAATTTGATTTACGTTAATATCGAAGCGGTTGATGATCCATTAGTTTTTGCAAAGAAAGTCAGAAAAGCGCTAAGGAACTAATGGATTTCCCACTTGTCTGATTTTTTAATGAACATAATACACGGTAAAATACTGGTTTTGTTGAACTGACAGGTGCGTTAGCTGATGATCAGGGCTGTCTTTAAGGCGGCTTTTTCTTATGGAATTAAAGGGGAACTTTTTACAAACGGTTGGTTAAGGAATTGTTTGACAATTCTTATAGTTTTGATTAATATTCAAGTATTCAATAAAACACTTGAATAGATAGATGGTGATTTACATGTTTAATGAACGAAATTTAAAAGATTTATTGTATCAAGAGTTCGCAAGAATAGGTAAAAGTCTTTCTAGTCCAAAACGGTTGGAAATTCTTGATATTTTATCTCAAGGTCCAAAGTCGGTGGAGGCATTATCTAAAGCTGCTAATATGTCTGTGGCGAATGTTTCTCAACATTTACAAACCCTTGCTAATTCTAGATTGGTAAAGTTTCAGAAGAAAGGGAACTACGTCATTTACGAACTAGCAGATGCAGCCATTTCGGATTTTTTAACTTCCTTGCATACATTATCAGAAAAACAGTTTGTACAGGTTCAACAAATCAAGCAAAAGTTCTTAAATGTCAATCTTGGCATGGATGGGGTTTCACTTTCAGAGCTTAAAGAACGGATGGATAAAGGTGAAGTTATTTTGTTGGATGTAAGACCTATGGAGGAATATGAAGAAGCTCATATTCCTGGTGCAGTTTCTATGCCAATTGAAGAGTTAAGCGAGAAACTTTCAACTTTACCAAGCAATTGTGATGTTGTTGCTTATTGTCGCGGTTGTTACTGTTTAATGTCAGTGGAAGCTGTTGAACTTTTAAGATCTAAAGGTTTTAATGCATTTCGTCTAGAGGAAGGTGTACATGATTGGAAATTACAGAATGATAAATGAGGTATTAACAAATGTCTAATAAAGCATATCAATTGAATCAGAGTTATGTAGATTCTCAAGAAAAACAAAAAATGTTATACAAACGCACATTAATTATTGTAAGTATTTCACAAATATTTGGTGGTGCTGGGTTAGCGGCTGGAATTACGGTGGGGGCACTTCTTGCACAACAAATGCTTGGCACAGATGCATTTGCTGGACTTCCTTCGGGTTTATTTACATTAGGGTCTGCAGGGGCGGCTTTAATCGTAGGGAGACTTTCTCAACGTTACGGTCGTCGTACTGGTCTAACAGCTGGTTTTATGATAGGTGGACTTGGGGCAATAGGAGTCATAACTGCAGCTATAATAAATAGTGTTTTCCTTTTATTTGCTTCCCTGCTTATTTATGGTGCAGGAACAGCGACAAATCTACAAGCTCGTTACGCTGGTACGGACTTAGCGAACAATAAACAACGAGCTACTGCTATTAGTATTACAATGGTGTTTACAACATTTGGTGCAGTTGCAGGTCCAAATTTAGTGAATGTAATGGGGGATTTTGCTACTTCTATTGGCATACCATCACTTGCTGGTCCTTTTATTTTATCGGCAGCAGCATTTATCCTGGCAGGTATTGTACTTTTCGTCATGCTACGCCCAGACCCATTAGTTATCGCAAGAACGATAGAAGCGTCCAACCAAGAAAGTAAGCGAATAGAACATTCGACGGATACTGAACAAATAGCAAACAAAAGAGGTATTATTGTTGGTGCGACAATTATGGTTCTTAGTCAAATCGTAATGGTGGCTATCATGACAATGACACCAGTTCACATGGGACATCATGGACATAACTTGGGTGAAATAGGTCTTGTTATTGGATTTCATGTAGGTGCCATGTATCTCCCTTCACTGGTTACAGGTGTCCTTGTTGATAAGTTTGGTCGTACTGCTATGGCTATTGCCTCTGGGGCCACTTTGCTTCTGGCAGGCTTAATATCAGCGATTGCACCAGGTGATTCCATGATTCTCCTAGTAATTGCTCTTTCATTACTTGGATTAGGTTGGAATTTTGGTTTAATAAGTGGGACTGCTCTTATTGTTGATTCAACTGAAACTTCAACTCGTGCTAAAACTCAAGGTAAAGTGGATGTTTTAATTGCATTATCAGGAGCTTCTGGCGGAGCCTTATCCGGAATGATTGTGGCTGGTTCAAGTTATACAACATTATCATTTATTGGAGGGTTATTATCTTTATTATTGATTCCAGTGGTTATCTGGGCCCGGGGAAGTAAAAAATGAAATTCGAAGTAACAGATGCTTTAGCACAATAAGAGAAATAACAAAGTCATTTCCTATCGTATAGGAAACGGCTTTTTTTGCTGGGTTTTGCTTATCATACAAAATACCGTAGTTTGGCGGTACCCCTTCTATACGTCTTTTTCGATGAATGAAAGGTAAAGCGTGTTTTAAAAGATTGATCAAAACATGCTCTTTGTCCAAGGCGAGATTGATTTCATACATAAATTATTTGGAGTAGCCTCATAATTCATTGATGAAAAGGATATTGTGTCCATCTTCTATAACTTGTTCTCATAAAAACCACCCCTCTAATAAATGTTTTCCTTGTTCCTTATGATTATGACCATTTAACTTTTTGCTCAGAGGAGAAAGATCAGGGGGGCTGTCGTAGTTAATTCTTTTTTCCAAATGTAAGGTCATACACTTAAATTAATATATGTTTTACTTGAATTCCTAGGTTTTATGCAGCTAAAGGGGCAGATTAGTAGAACAAGCCAATCAATGTCTATGCTACAATCATTACAAGCATGGCCATTAAAATAAGTAGATGTTTGGGAGATCACTATGGGAAAAATAAAAATAGCATTGTTACACCTATTGCCTATTGCTGGTGATGTTGAGTATAACCAAAAACTAATAGAACAAGCCATTCAAATAGCATCAAATAATAATGCCGAATGGATTATAACACCCGAACTATGTGTCAGCGGGCTTCAATTCAATCATAAGATTGGCACTGGATGGATTAACAGGCAACCTGATGCTTGGATGAGTGATTTGAGACGTAAACTAAAGAATTTGAATAGCACTGTATTTTTGGGTTGCCCTGAAAAAGGCAGTAACGGAGAGCTGTATAATTCTGTGTTTGTCATAAATAAAAAAGGTCATTTATTAGGTAAACAGAGAAAAATCAGTGTTATTGATGATTGGTCAGCTTCGGGGGATGTAATAGAGCCAATAAAAACAAATAATGTTGAGGTTGGTATTATGATATGTGCTGACGCATATACCAAAGATATTGCTAACAACTTATTTGAAAAAGGAGCAAAAATATTAATTGCACCGTCTTCCTGGGGTCCCGGATTACATGGTCCAGAGGGAGAATGGGAACAAAGGTCATTAGAAACAGGACTGCCTGTAATAGTCTGTAATCGTACTGGCGAAGACGAAACTGTCCGTTTTTGGGATGCAGAAAGCATGATCATAAAAAATGGTGTACCTATCCTAACACACAAATCAAAACAATCAGCTATACTTACCTTTGAATGGGACTTACAAAGCATGGAATTAATATCCCCTCATTTCGACATCGATTACATATAATGAGAACTTAATTATTAAGGAACATGAAAATGAAAAAACTTTGTTTCAGTGCATAAACGGATAAAACCCCTTGGCCGCCAAGGGGTTTTTTGATGGGTTCCTTAATGATTGTTTATGCCAAAAAAAGCCCGAGGCCGCCATATCCATGACCGCCGCCACCGCGGCACAACTACATTCAACGATATAAATGAACAGCAGGAAGGAGTTGAATTTGAAGAATTTCCAAATATTCAAAGGTATTCAACTGATAAAGTTCTGAAATAATAAGAAAAAAATGCGGGAGAAACCAAATGAAAAACAATAAATTTTATCAAGTGATTATCGCTATTTTTATACTTGTCTTAATGGTCGATCACCCGGTCTATGCAACGGAATGGGAAGATGAGGAAGGACCAATAAGCTTTAAAATTGAGATGTTACCTTGGGAGATTGTGAACAACATTATTCCTACTAAAACTATTTTCACCATTATTGATATTGAAACTGGTTTATCATTTAAGGTACAAAGAAGAGCAGGCAGCCATCATGCCGATGTACAACCACTAACCAAAGAAGATACTCAAATCATGAAGAAAATTTATAATAATAAATGGAGTTGGAATAGAAGAGCCATTATTGTATTAATCAATAATCAAATGATTGCTGCATCTATGCACGGAATGCCACATGGTGCCGGTGCTCTACAAAATGGTTTTTCGGGTCATTTCTGTGTTCATTTCTCTGGGAGCATTACGCATCGTTTGAAAAACGAAGATCTTTCTCATAAATTAATGGTATTGAAAGCGGCTGGTAAGCTTGATGATTATATACAAACGGTAAGTCCCTATGAACTTATACGTATTTTTACCATTGCCGTTAATCAAGGAGATCAGAAATTATTAGCCATGACCTTATCAAATCCGGGACATCCTAATCGTGTCAATAAACTTGTTAAAGATATTACATATTTTGGAGTTGATGACCCTTTAAAACAACCGCCGGAACAACTAAATGGGCTATTTCTCGTGGATGTACCCGTTCAAGTAGCCATTTATAAGAAGAGAGAAGGCAAAGAAAAAAAGGTTATGCATTTTATGATCCGAAGGGAAAGTTTGACTGATCGTTGGATTATTGATCAGGATTCTCTCCATGAAGACATCAAATAGGATTTGTGAAGTTAGGTATTGAAATGATTAATCCTAACTATATTAGTGTGGGGGTGCATTCAATTGAGATTAACATGGATTGCCGGAATTTTACTATTCGTTCAACAAGTGAATATCTCTGAAAGCTTATCGGTAACTCAACATGGGCAAACCATTGCCACTGTCAACCGTGCTGATGTTACTATGCCCATACTTAATGTTCCTATGATGGACTTGGATAAATACAATCGGTTTATCGAAAAACTAGACAGCCAAGTGTATCAAAAACCTGTAAATGCCACTATTGATAAACATGGTAATATTCTACCTGGGCGGGTAGGTTATAAGCTTTACCATCAGGCGTTTAATGAGCAATTTTATTCCTTTTTGTATAGTAGTAAAACATACAAATTGGAAGTGCCTTTGCTTGCTATTTATCCAAAAGTCGACATCGAATTGCTTGCCCAGATTCGTGTGAAAAAAATAGGTGAATATAGAACCTATTTTAATCAGAACAATAAAAATCGTTCAAATAATATCTTGCTTGCTACAAAAGCCATTAATAATTATGTCGTGTTTCCAGGAGAGACTTTTTCTTTTAACCAAGCCGTTGGCAAGAGGACAGGAGACAAAGGGTATATGCTCGCTCGGGTCATAGTCGAAGGAGAGTTTTCTGAAGGGATTGGTGGAGGGATCTGTCAGGTGTCATCCACCCTGTTTAACGCTATCGACAATGCAGGATTGCAAACTATTCAACGCTATTCCCATACTAGGAGCGTTCCTTATGTTCCATCTGGTCGGGATGCTACAGTAAGCTGGGATGGTCCTGATTTTAGCTTTAAAAACAAGTACAATCAACCAATCCTAATCCGAGCTACAACACATGGAGGAATTGTGAGCATCACGGTTTATTCTTCAGATATGATTAATTATGAGACCCGAAAAGTTCCCAACGCTTCAAAACACATATCAAAAGAAATTTCGGTGTGATTAATAAGTAAACGCAAGCATGTTCTGTCGTGGGAGCTAGACACAAATACTCCATCTAAAAGATAGACACTGCCCCCTTAATACAATATTCCATTAAAAAAAAGGTTGGTAAAACAAGGAGAAGTCAGTTCGTAAAAATTACTTTTACGAACTTTTTGTTTGTTAATTTAAAACTGGATCGGTTCAGCTATGTTAAAGGCCTAACCACTATTACTAATAATGAATTTTATTAGGAGAGCTAAAAATATGGGATTATACTTTCAATTTTTTACGACTTTGTTGGTTTAGTTATTCTCTTTTTTGTTGTTCAATATGCCATTAGTATTTGGATTTAGGCTTTAAGGTCCGAACTTAAAGAAATAAAAAAACAAATCAAAGATTTAAGCGGAAAATAAACACATAAGCAATTTTTCTTATTCAAGTATTGGGTGCAAGCTATAGCTTAAGACCAGGGCTGCCTTTTAGGCAGCTTTTGCAGTTTAGTTGAATAAGTAGATGTTTTGATGTGGTATTTAAGAACTCAGATAATTTAAAGGGAGATGATTTAATGTCATTTAATATTTTAGTACCAATGATAATAATGGGTATCATAATTCTTTGCGGCTTTGGAATTTTCAAGATTGCTAAAATTATAAAAAGGTAATAGCTATATTTTTATAACTTCCACTAATTCAACTGTAAGGTGCAATGGTTGAGAATTGAGGCTGGGGAATGTGGCAGCCTTTTTCTTATGCTAACTAACGGGGCAGGCTAGTTGATCCGTAAAGAATTGGTGTATTATGGTATAATTTTCAGGTAGTTGTCTTCAATACTCAATGTTAGGGTGGTAATTTAATGGCTAGAATTTTACCTCGACTTGGAATTAGTCTGCAAGTAGTTTTCTTCATTTTATTCTTTGGAACTTTATTACCAAAAATAAATAATATGGTAGCCACCTTCGTTTGTTTATTTATAGGGTTATCAAGTTTAATTGCTGGTATTTACTCGGTTAAAAGCCAACAAAATTTAATTTTATCTATTGCGGTCATCATTATTGCACTACTTATTTTAGGTTTTACAATATTCGCATATTTTTTGGGTGAGGCAGGCTACCCACCACTAATAATGCAATAAAAATTTCAATCTGTATTAATTGCGATTCTGATAAAGATAATCACTTTTTCATTTGAACTACCAGGTGCGTTAGCTTAAGATCAAATCTGTCTTTAAGGCAGCTTTTTCTCTATGTAACTATCGGGGCAGTTTTGTGGACAAATAGCAGAAAAAGCATTAAAGGTGATACTGAAGAATTAATATAAGGATCCTACATATAGTAAAATGTGGCATTGCATAAAGTGCAAGGTTTATAAGATATCCCTAAGAAATTTTTGTGATATTGAATTGAACCATCTATATCTCCTAATGGGAGTGATGACTATATCGAGCATACCATTCGGTTACCTTATTACTGTGCTTTTTGTCGCTTGGTGCGCGTATTTCGTAGTTGCACCGCCCAACTTTCCCCGAATTTTTAATTCTTTAGGGCCTTACTTCGGCGTAATAAATGAGCTGCCATTCTTTGCACTTTTCTGGTTGATTGGTTCAACTTCGTTAGCCTTTATTGAAGGCGACGTCCATTCTCCGGTCGGATGGATGGCTTTTGGAATAACAATTTTGGCTGTGGGAACACTCGTAGTGATGGATGATGGTCTGGAGGAAAAGTGGCGTACTACTATTAACCCTAAGATTGAGCACCGATTACACAAGAAAATTAGTGCTAAAGCTTTACTCGGTCCATTCTTTAAAAGACGATACGATATAGAGAGGGTTTCAAACATCCACTATGGGAATGAAGGTATGAGGAATCAACTGGATGTTTATCGCCATCGCTCTCATCCGACGGGCTGCCCCACGTTGGTGCATTTGCACGGTGGAGGATTTGTAGGCGGTAAAAAGAACAGCCAATCTCTCCCTCTTATTTACCAGCTCGCGAGCAATGGGTGGGTGTGCATCAGTGCGAACTACCGCTTAAGTCCTGATGTGAAATTTCCCGACCAGTTGATTGACATTAAGAAAGTGATTGCTTGGGTACGCGAGCACGGGTCCGAGTACGGAGCTGACCCTACGACGATATTTTTAGCTGGTAATTCGGCGGGGGCTCATTTGAATGCTATGGCTGCACTGACTCCAAATTCCCCTGAATTCCAGCCGGGTTTTGAGTCTGTGGACACGTCGGTAACTGCCGCCATTTGTCTATACGGCTATTACGGTTATATCGATACAAAACCTGGATTTTTCTCCTCTCCTAATGCTTACAGTGGAAAAGAAGCACCGCCATTCTTCGTGGCGCATGGTGATCAGGACAGGTTAGTGCCAGTGGAAAATGCCCGACGCTTCGCGGAGCACCTGCGTGATTCCTCATCTAATCCGGTTGTTTATGTCGAACTTCCTGGTGCTGAGCACAATTTTGATTTGTATCACTCCATACGTACCGAAGTAGTCGTGCAGGGCATTGAAGCATTTACAGCTTGGGTTCGGGCCAATAACAAACATAATTAGACCTTAATTTCACAAACGGGTGCATTAGCTTAAAATCGAAGCTGTCTTTAAGGCGGCTTTTTCTTATGTAACTATCGGGGCAGGGCAAAAAGACAATTAATTAATTAAATAATTGTCTTTTTCAACCCACATGGAATGGAGGAGGATATGAAAGGATTTCAGGATGTGCAGAATTTTAGAAGTTCCTGACTCCCATCTTCCTTAGGGGAGTTTTTTATTTTCTCCCCATCCTCTATAAAGTCTTTTTAAACATTAAATATCCGTGGCGTTGTAACGGAACAAACAGTTTTAACGGAACAAATAGATGATAGGTTAATAGTGAAATTACCCATTGCTCTTTCATTAACTATCACTTGTCCGGTAACAGCATCAAAACTCCGTAACTCTACAAATATAGGTGTAAATGGTTCAGCGGTTGTAGTAAATCCAATGATTGAACCTATGATAGAAGTTCTTAAAAACTCACTTATTTCTCGTCGAGTCTGACATGCTTGTCCGATTGGCTGTAATGTTGTTTTATGACTCTTATCCTTTCCTTTATCACAGCAACATGATTTATCTCCGCTGGATGGATTATGACCGCAGAATGGGTTATGACGACATAATATATTTTGACAAGATTTCATATATATATCACTCCTTTTTCTACTATATATGAAATAAAAAAAAACATGCTTGTACAAATATACTAAGTTCCTGGCCTTTATCGTATCCGTCCTTCCATAAAGCAATCTTATTTATATTTCTAATGAATGTTTCGTAATCGTTACTAAGTTGGAAAAGAGATTGTGAGGAATGTCCTTAAACGGATGCGTTAGCTGAAGATCAGAACTGACTTTAAGGCAGCCTTTTTCATGCAACTAAAGAGGATGGTTAGTTAAAAAAGGTTATTGCTATAATTATGCAGAATAAGGTAATACTTAAAATCTTAGTACATAAAGGGTGTCTATGAGGATGGATTATAAGGAAGGTACCGAAGAAAATGAAACAAGCAAGTCACAATTAAATATACTTCATGAATTAAATGAAATTTGCTTATCACTTAATTTTGATTTGTGGTTGCGGGGCGGATGGGCGGTAGATTTTCTTCTGGGAAAGATTACTCGGTCACATTCTGATATTGATTTAGTTACTTGGATACAGTATCGTGAGCACTTGGAGCAGGTGCTTGTTAATGATGGTTTTCAAATAAAGCCAGTCAGCGAGTTTCAAACCGATTTCCTCAAGAACAATGTCGAAGTGAGTTTTGTATTTGTTAGGTATTCGGATAATGGCGATATAGTCGCTAACGGTTTTCCAGATTGGGTATGGAGGAAAGATGCCTTGCCAATGGAACCTTGTAATTTACAAGGTATATCAATAAATGTTTTAAACCCATACCAATTACTTGAAGAAAAAAAAGTTCACGAACAAGGAACAGGAAAAACACTTCGTCCAAAGGACCTTAAAAGCATGGAAATTATTCAACAGATAATTGATGCAAAAAGTTAAAAGTTAAATAAGGCTTTTATTGAGTTAACTAAGGGAGGTTGCTGAGGCTGCCTTTTTTATAATGGAACTAACTGGGCAGGATATTTGAACAAATATATCAAAATATAAGAATCAGGGGGAGATGAATGAAAATGAATGACGAAAAATTTGGCTTGGCCAGTGGAGTAGTAATAGCTGTAAGTAAAAGTGATAAACACACATTCAGTAAGGAAAATTGCAAGAGTATAAAACTGTTGAAAGGTTTGGGCGTTGAAGGAGATGCCCATTTAGGTAAAACCGTTAAGCATCGTTCACGTGTAGCGGCTAACCCAAATCAACCTAACCTGCGGCAAGTTCACCTAATCCACTCAGAATTATTAGATGAATTGAAAGATAGGTTTAATGTTAAAGCTGGTCAAATGGGTGAAAATATCACCACAAAAGGTATCGATCTGCTTGAATTACCGAGGGATTCGTTACTATATATTGGGGAAACAGCGGTTATTAAAGTAACAGGCTTACGAAATCCATGTGCCCAAATTGATCAATTTAAATCAGGACTGATGAACGCTGTTTTAGACCGGGATAAGCAAGGGAACTTGATACGTAAAGCAGGAATAATGAGCATAGTTTTGAAAAGCGGTGAAGTTCACCCCGGGGACGTGGTTAGAATTCAATTACCTCCTTTACCTCATACACCTCTTGAAAGGGTATGAGGTATTCAAAAAAACCGTTTTTATAGTAAAACAAATCAAATTTAACTGGTTGCTTTACTTCTATTAGGGGGTTGCTAAGGCAGCCTTTTTCTTATGTATTGATGAAATTAATCATTTTAAAAGAAAGTAAGGGGCAATAAAATTCAACAAGAAATCCGCTTGAATTACAGGGAAATTATGGTATTGTGAATTGGAGGTGATTACTTGAGGAAATGGTTTCTTTTTAGCCTATTTATTGTTTTATACTTTTTATCAGCTTGTTCATCAAATCCTTCTATAGAACTTGTAGATGCGAATGTTGATATTGTTAAAGATAAAAGTTTACTTGATTCAATTGGTATAAATGAAGGAGAAAGAAAGGGAGATGAGCTGATTCCGACAGCTTTATTTTATGAATTTACCATTAGAAATACAGGTAATAAAACAGCAGGTATTGAAGAAGTTGATAAAGGAATTGAACTTAAGATTGAGCCCAAAGACAAATTGAGAGCGGTGTCAGTAGACGTAATAGGCTTCAATATTTATGATCCTGAAGATTATAACGGGAGTGGTGTAGGGTTCGGTCATTCTTTTTTATCAGTTCTTAAACCTGACGAAAAGGGTGAGTACACTCTTAGCTACGATTTAGGTGTAAGTGAAGAAAATTCCCAAGTTCCACTCCTTGTACCTTCAAAAGATAAATTAGATGAACTTAAGAAGAATGCATTTGATGCTTTTTTAGTTGTATCAATTGAAAATCAAGAAATAGCAAGATTTGACCTGAATAAAATTAAAAACTAACGTTAGCTGAAGATCGGGGCTGTCATTAAGATAGCTTTTTCTTTATGCAACAAAAGGGCAAGCAAGTATAACTTAAATTTACTGTTGAAATGGAGGACTATAATGGGCCAAGTGAAAGGGAAAATTGCAATTATTACGGGAGTAAGCCGGCTAAAGGGGATTGGGGCTGCTATTTGTAAGGAGTTAGCTGAAACGGGTTACGATATATTTTTTACTTATTGGACGGCATATGATAAAAAAATGCCTTGGAGTATTGAATCAGATGAGCCCATGAAATTAAAAGAAGAATTAATAAAAAAGGGTGTTAAGGTATCATGTATGGAGTTGGATTTAACTTTATATGATGCACCTGAACAACTTATAAATGAAGTTTCTGAACAACTTGGTTATCCTGATATCTTGATTAATAACGCAGCATACTCAACTAACAACGATTTTTCAAATTTAACTGCCGAAGAATTAGATAAGCATTACATGGTAAATGTCCGTGCAACGACACTATTAAGCAGTAAATTTGCTCAAAGGTTTGATAAGAAATCAGGAGGAAGAATTGTCAACATTACATCAGGTCAGTCACAAGAGCAATGCCTGGCGAATTAGCATATGCAACAACAAAAGGAGCAGTTGATGCTCTAACCATCACATTGTCGGCTGAACTCGCCCTTTTAGGAATAACGGTTAATGCAATAAATCCAGGTCCAACTGATACAGGGTGGATGACAGAGGAAATAAAAAGTGAATTAAAACCGATGTTTCCTTTCGGCAGAATAGGGAAACCGAGAGATGTTGCAAAAACTATTAAGTTTTTAGTGAGCGATGAAGCAGATTGGATTACAGGTCAGGTTATTCATGCAGAAGGTGGATTTAAAAGGTAAATTAAACTAGATCTTCTTTGTTCAGATATCAATTTGTGTGAAGGATTGTACTTAAACTAACAGGTGCTTTTCAATAAAAATAGGTTGCTGAGGCAGTCTTTTTTGTATGTAACTAACCGATCGGGATACCGGAAGTAATAACGGTATAATATGGTATATAAAAAATTACGCTGCTGAATAAGGAGGTTGTTATATGAGTTATAAGAACACACTTATTACCATTTCAGAGGATTCAAAAGCTACTTCAGCAAAGGTACCTGTCATCAAAAACAAAAAACCCACTATTGCTTACATTGAGCATGAATTAATTAATAATAACCCATATAAATTTACACAAGAAGACGTACAATTTAAAACATACTTAATCAAGAATCAAATAGAAGAGGAAAATGCAGCTGAACTTCGAGAACGGTTCTTTTCAAAATCCAAGGCTTGCTTCAGAGCTTCTTCGTTAGTAAAAAATTATGGTTGGGGAATTCATTATAATAATCAAGGGAAAATTGCCATATATGATGCTAAGAGTGAAATGTATAACCAATTGCTGAATCAAGTCGACATTACAAAACTTAAAGGTATGCGTTCCAAAAGAAAATAAAAACTAACGGGACAGGTTAATTGATTAACAATTGAGCTAGTACGCCTAAAAAACTGGACTATTTTTCTTGAAATTAGGAAAGATAACTTCTGAGGTGAGTTTATTATATGAAAATGCTAGATATATATAGGTGTTTACTAACATTAGAGTCCTTCAGCAAAGGAATTGTAACAAAAGATGCGCTTGCAAAAGAAGATCTTAAATTTCTTGCAATTAACGATTTTCCTTGTCAAGTCTTGAATTAATTAGGTCATACTTCCCTTTATCTCCAGACATTATTGCAGGCAGAATCTAATATGCTGTTACTGGAGGTGATTTATTGGGCGGTATTTCAATTAGTTTATTCACTTTCTAACTGTCTTGATTCTGTTGGGGAACTAGTCGATGAAATTATTATCATTGATACAGGATCAAAAGATAACACGAAACAAATTGCCTCAGCCTTCACTGATCATGTTTATGATTTTGAATGGATCGATGACTTTTCGGCTGCGAGAAACTTCGCTTTTTCTAAAGCGACAAAAGAATATATCTACTGGCTTGATGCGGATGATATTTTAACAGAAGAGAATAAGGAGAAATTTTCAAACCTGAAAAAAGAGCTTCCTCCTCACTGTGATTCTGTCATGATGTTTTATCATCTTTCTTTTGATGGGAATGGAAACCCCAGCTTCAGTTCCAGGCGGAACAGGCTCGTAAAACGGGTAACGCGTGTTGGCCCAGAGAGCTTTAATGTGTCAGCAAGTGGAATAACAGGGACAACAGGAGCAACGGGAGCCACAGGAGATCCAGGAGCCACAGGGGCAACGGGTGCCACCGGAGCAACAGGAGATCAAGGCGCAACAGGGGCAACGGGAGCAACAGGAGATCCAGGCGCCACAGGGTCAACGGGAGCCGCAGGAAATCCAGGTGTCACAGGAGCCACAGGAGCCACAGGCGCCACAGGATCAACGGGATCAACGGGAGCTACAGGAGCGACGGGAGCAACAGGAGATTCAGGCGCCACAGGAGATCCAGGAGCCACAGGGTCAACGGGAGCAACAGGAGATCCAGGTGTCACAGGATCAACGGGATCAACAGGAGATCCAGGAGTCACAGGGGCCACGGGAGCGACGGGATCAACAGGAAATCCAGGAGCCACAGGAGCGACGGGATCAACAGGAAATCCAGGAGCCACAGGAGCGACGGGAGCAACAGGAAATCCAGGAGCCACAGGAGCGACGGGAGCAACAGGAAATTCAGGAGCCACAGGAGCCACGGGAGCAACAGGAAATCCAGGTGTCACAGGAGCAACAGGAAATCCAGGAGCCACAGGAGCCACGGGAGCAACAGGAGTAACTCCTCAATTATTTTTTGCAGAGGTGGCTGGTCCAATCGCTCTCACAACTAATGGAACCGAAACGACAGTGGTTACAATGAATGTACCAACTATTGTTGGCGAGAACGTTAAAGTGGACTTTGCTGTATCAATTGATGTGATCACAACGGCCAACTCAAATTTCACCTTTCAAACTAGGCTATATCGTAATGGTGCTTTAATTGATACACGTTCCGTTCAAAGAAGTATAAGTGCTGCAGGTACATCAAGATTTCCTGTTGCATCTACTAATGTAAATACTGCCGCTATCACTGGAACTTCAGCATATGAAGTTAGAATCGCTTATACAGTAGCATCAAATGTAACCTCCTCAAGTGCTATAAATGCCGATATTAACGCAATACGCTTTCCATAATGAAAGTAACTCTATATCACCAGCCATATTCCTTTAAAGTAAGGGTATGGCCTTTTTAATAAAAAGGATTATAAGGCCATAAACTTTTTGAATGTACTGTACGTGGATTGATTGCAATGGTATTTTATGGTAAATATCTGATGATAGGTGCACTAATTTTATTATGTGGCCATATCATATCCTCAACCTTGTTCATATCCCTTATGATAAGTAGTCTGGCTGTATACTGTTAAGCCTAGTGCTTGTGTTATTTGAAAGTAAAAAAAATTTAACCTTTAGGCAGCTAAAGGGGCTGGATAGTTCAGCAAGCATAGTGTCTTCTTTGTGGGTAATATTAAACATTTTATGGAATTTAATATATTAATTGGTTAATATGATTTAGAGGTAATTTTGTTTTGGGATACACAGGTTTGTTCGTAATGCTGGCAATTATCTTTTTAATAGTAATTTCTAATAGGTTTTTATTCTGGTGGATAAAAGCTACAATAGTAGCTTATTATTCTGTAATTTCTTATATCTTTATAAAAACTAAAAACAAAATTGATAGACAATATGAGAATATTCTTCCTGTACCAGGTGTATATTGGGATAAAAATTCAGGCTGGGTTGATACAATGGTTGGATATTATTTCTGGCCTTTGGCTGTAATTCTCCTTTTTATTTATTACAAATGGTATAGAAGTGTACAAAGCAAAACAGTTAAAGGATTGGTTGTTGTAAGTTTCATTCCATCAACTGCCATTTTTTTATTTATTACTTTTTTATTCGGTTTTGGATACGGGTACAGACCATAAGGCTTGTACTTTTTTATTTCATAGTTTGTGTCAACTCTCAATAGGTCTTAAGCAACTAACGGGTGCGTTTGCGACATAATAAAGCTGCCATTTGGCGGCCAAAGTATAATTAATAATAAAATTCAAAATAAAAATAAAAAAGAATTTTAGGGGTATTTTGGGTATTTTGTATTTTTTGCACACTTTATGCATAAATTTGTAATCATAATGTAAAATTAGGTAAATATGTTTGTCACTTAAAGCTGATAAAATCAAAAAAAAGGATTTTATCGGGGGAGAAAATGAAAAAAGTTATAGCATCTTTTGTCGTGTCTGGATTGTTACTATCAAATCCGTTGGTTAGTAATGCTGCATTGGGTGATCGGACGTTAAAAAGTGGAATGACCCATACCGAAGTAAAGCAATTACAAGAGGTTTTAAAGAAAAAAGAATATTTTAAGAGTAAGAATACAACTACATATTTTGGGACGGTTACTAAAAGTGCAGTTGTAAAGTTCCAAAAAAGTAAAGGCTTGAAAGCTGATGGCATTGTAGGTCCGAATACTTATAAAGCATTGGGTGTAAAAAAGCAGACATCCAACGTAGCTAATGTGAATAAAGCAAGCAATAAATCTTCTGCGATAGTTAAAGAAGCAAAAAAACATTTGAATGTACGGTATGTATGGGGTGGAACTACACCAAAAGGTTTTGATTGCAGCGGATTCCTAAAATACGTTTTCGATAAAGGTGCAGATGTCACTTTACCAAGAACGGTATCTGAAATTTATAAAAAGGGGACAAAGGTTTCCAGACTACAAGCTGGAGATTTGGTCTTTTTTGAAACCTATAAACCTGGTGCCTCACATGCTGGTATTTATATCGGTGGGAATCAATTCATACACAGCTCCTCATCAAATGGTGTAAGCATTTCCTCTATGGATAATAGTTATTGGAAGAAAAGATATTTAGGAGCAAAAAGAATGTAATAGAGAAAGTTGCCAGTTCTTTTTTTAGAAACTGGCTTTTATTTTTTTAAATTGTTCTACAATAGGTTACGATACTGAGAAGTCCTATGTGATCTTTATCAATCAAATAAGGATGCTAGCATTAAACCCCACAAATCCATACTATGCATCAAGTAACGTGGACCAAGTTCCTCCAAATGTTCAATAAGATTTTTATTGTTTTCATGGGGGAATCTATCCTTTTAAAATGAAAAATAAATAGACGAGTTGCCTCGTCTACCCATTCCTTATGAAACTGTTGATTTATCCTGCTTCTTTTCAACAGTCGTTAACTCAGGATTTTCTGCTTCATCCTTATCTTCATCATTTACTAATCCCTTGGTAGCACTCTTGAATTCAGTTAAAGTACGTCCAAAGGCTCTACCGATTTCCGGCAGCTTTTTAGGTCCAAAAATTATCAAGGCAATGACAAGTATTAAAATTAAACCTGGTATACCTATACTTTGTAGCATAATGCTTCCCCCAAGTAATTAAATTTTGTAATTCCTTTAGCTCATTTTTAGAATAATCTCAGTAAATAAGATCGTTTGAGTCCATTTTCTTATCAAGTTTTTTGAATCCAGATTTATTTTAATTACCATTTATTTCCTTTTCGATGTTGAGCCCGCAGCTCTACCAAGTTCGAATTGTTAATGCGTCCAAACAAGATTAAGGCATCCCTTAAAATTTCACAAAAAATGCAGTAAAGTACATGATTAATAGACCAATTGCGAATCCCGAAAGGTTTAACCATGAAACAGATGCTTCATTATGTTTTCTATGATCTTCAATGAGCATTTTCGTTATTACATAAATTACTTGAACAATTGCCCCTGCCCCAATACCTAGGAACAAAGCTCCCCAAATTGGTGAGAAGATGAATCCGCCAACCCAAGTACCTAAAATGGCGGGTACACCTGCGATAACTCCCAGTAATAGAAAGTCTCTAAATCGAGGTGTGGTCTTTAATAAAGGAGCAGCGATTCCAATCCCTTCCGTAATGTTGTGCAGGGTAAACCCGATAATTAAAAAGGTCCCTAAAGCAGCTTCACCTAGTGCAAAGGAAGAACCAATTGCCAAACCTTCTCCAAAGTTATGAAGCCCTATTCCGGTAGCCATCAACAAAGCCAGACCAAAAGGAGAATATCCTTTCTTTTCTTGTTTTCTTTGTTGATACTGATCAAAACCGATCAATAATAAGAAGGTTAAGGAAGCAGCAATAATGACAACCATATTTCCCTGAAAGACAGAAGGTGCTTCTGCACCGATTTCAAATCCATCAGCCAGAGTCCCAACAAATAAGAATAAAAGGAGCCCGACGGTAAGGGCAAGAATCCCATTTATGGATTTTCGTGAGAAGCGTTTCATAAAGGGATACCACAACAGCCCCAATGTAATCGGGACAATACCAACGTAAAAGCCGATTAAGCCGTAATTAAGAAAGTTGCTCCAGGTGGTTTCTGGAGTGAGTGTGGCAGCTGCAACTTCACCTTCCGTGATAATCCCATTCTCTGTGATTAACTTAATGGTATGTGGATCACCTTCCACCCATGGGTAAGAGATGGTCACCTTTCCCTTATCAAATCGTTCAAGTTTTGCTTGAGGAGAGACATTGTAATTCCACACTGAATCATTAACCATCACTTGAGAAATCGTTAAGGGTTTGGGTCCGGTATTACTAACAAATAGTTCGAAACCGATTTTAGTTACCTTGATGCGGTCAATGTTCAAGACTTCTATCGGTGCTGCAGGATCTTTTTCTACACCTGCTCCATTCTTCAGTACCCATCCTAGCACTCCTATAAGTAATACTAACGGTATTAAAACAGTAATTAACCATTTGCCCTTCATATTTATCCCTCCCTTTTTACTCGACCTCAAAAAATCCCATCCAGCCTAACTCAGCAAATTCACTTACATGGGCATGAAACATATATATTCCCTTGTATGGAAACCGAACTTCAATAATTCCACGTTCTCCCTGGCATTGCATGATGGTATCTGTGAACTGAGAGGGGTTATCGTTTCTCCCGGTTGGATAATACGTAAAGTAATTCGCATGCAAGTGAAACGAATTTAATAAGTCGAATTCTGTTAAATTACTTAGATAGATCCTTACGAGTTGATCTTTTTTGATTTTAATAGGGTGATTCATAAATGCGAAGGCATAGCCATTTACCGTATAAAACTCGTTTTCACCGTCTAAATCCAAATCAAATCCATTCATAACCATGTTTAACTCCAATGCCGGCTCCCTTGGCTTCTCTGGATCAATAATAAAATTACCGTATAAGCCTTTATGGATATGGCGGGCTAGGGGGAGTACATGGCAATGGTAAATTTGTAATCCGTATGGCTTTGCTTCAAATTCGTACGTGAATTTTTGTCCAGGATAAATGGAAGTTAAACCGTCCATCTCTGGAGGATGGATTCCGTGAAAATGAATAGAGTGGGGATGGCTGCCCTTATTAATAAAGTGAAACCGCAAAAGGTCCCCCTCGGTACAACGAAAAGATGGTCCTGGAATTGATCCGTTATAGGTCCAGCCTGGAAATTTAATTCCTTTGGCAATTTCGATTTCTTTATCAATTGCCACGACTTCATATTCCCGGAGGATTTGTCCGTTGGACAGCTTAGTAACTTTTCCATAATCAAACTCTGTAAGGAGACGTTCTGCCATTTTATAACCTGTGGTTTTTGTTTGATCACCCATATTTGCATGACTGGAATGATTGCCATTCTTGTGAGATGAATCATTGGATGCCTGAGTCACAGTTGGGAATTGTGCCATTTTATTTAAGTAATAAGACCCAGCTATTCCAAACGCACCAGCAGTACCCATCTTTAAAATATCTCTGCGGGAAACCTTTTTATCATCCGACATTTCTTGACCCCCTCCTAAAAAAGTTTTGCTAAGGAAACTTTTTGTTGTATAAGCTATACTTTAAGTCGGGTACAAGTTTTGTGTCAATTCTTTTTTCAGGCTATTTTCGTATTAAATTATTGCTCAGGTGGGGGATATTCAACCAGTATTAAGACTGGGGTGTTTTTTTAATGCATCTATAAATAAAACTATATGTGCTATTATGAATCGGAAACTCTACAATAAGTCTCCTTTCATTTACCTGTGTACTCTTCTCAAACCTATGGATCTCGTACAACCAGCTTTGAATATAATCCTTTATTGATTCGAAGGCTTGCTGTATTCTCCAGTCATAATCCCTGCTTTTAGTTTCTATAACCTCGCGCTTCGTTTTAAAACTTCGATTCCCAGTTTGTTTTCAATACCGGCATTAATCCGAAATGACGTTACTTTACCTGCCTTTTTAACTAACATTGAAAAAAACTCCATGTTGAGCTGGAGGTAGTGTGCTTCTGTAGCTATACTCATACAAAATGTGGATTAAAAATTGAAAGGAAAAGAAGCATTTCCTTGTCAATAATAGAGTTCTAATATTAAGCATGTCTTTAACCGATTCCTCTTTTCGGAAATTTACTATATTTGGGTAAAATAATCGGGTTAACAAAGTTTGTCATAGTGGATTATTTACAAACTATTAATAAGCTTTAATAATCTGCATCAAACTTTTTATGACAAAATCCTTAGTTTTTTCTCCATTTTGGTCTCATACCATCAATTTCCACCTTATGCATGCTGCAAATGTGGTAATAACCTCCATTTTTTTGTTTAAACTGTTACTTCTGGCTTATTTTTCATGCGAAGGAATAAAATCACATGGTATTAACAGAGTATTTAAAAAGGTCTGTTAATTTTGAGGGTAGAGTTTGCTATAAGGAATATAGCATCCCTCAAAAAAATTTTTGGAGGTAATGTTAATGATATCTAGCAATAGCGGTTTAAACAGACGTAATTTCTTAAAAGTTGGTGGAATGAGCACTCTAGCATTAACACTTGGTTCAACTGGGGTATTTTCTCTTGCGGGAGCTACAAAAGGATTTGCAGTGGAATCTAGCAATCCAACAAGCGGTTTTGGTGGATATGGCCCGCTAGTAAAGGATCCAAATGGAGTTCTTGATCTGCCAAGGGGATTTCATTACAAAATGCTTTCACGAACTGGTGATGTCATGCCTAATGGTGACCTTGTCCCTTCTGCTCACGATGGAATGGCTGCCTATAAAGGGGAGAAGGGTACAACCATTCTTGTAAGAAACCATGAAAATGGGACAAATTCTGATTACCCTGTAAACGGAAAAAAACCTTGGAGCGCTGGTGCTGCGGGCGGCACAACCACTTTAATCGTTGGACAAAATAATAAAGTCATTGATCAGTATGTATCAAGTTCAGGTACAATCCGTAACTGTGCGGGTGGAGCTACGACTTGGGGTACCTGGTTAACAATGGAAGAAACTCGTGATATGGGACATGGCTTTGTATTTGAAGTAAATCCGCTTGATCCTGAAAACGAAATGTCAAGAACACCGATCCGTGATATGGGTTATTTCTCCCATGAAGCTGGGCATGTTGACCCTTCAACAGGGATTTGGTATTTAACGGAGGACGCAAGTCCAAGCTTCTTGTACCGTTTTACACCAAATGACCGAAGTCAAAAACTAGGTTCTCTGCAAAAGGGCGGTACACTTGAAGCAGCAGCGATTGATGAATTACCAGCTGCAGCTGCAAGTCAATTTAGTACTAGACAAAAATTCGGGATTGTTTGGAAAAAATTAAATCCTGAAATCGCACAGCAAGACGCTAAGGAAAAAGGCTGTATTCAGTTTAGCCGCTTAGAAGGGGCTTATTTTTCTGAAGGTACTTTATGGTTTGATGATACAAGTGCAGGTTCAGCACGCCTTGGCCGTGTGTATCGCTACACGCCAGCGACAAACACCTTAGAACTATTTTATGAGTCCACGGATAAAAATGATTTAGAAGCACCAGATAACATTACAATCACTCCTTGGGGAGATTTATGGATCGCCGAAGATGGTGGCGGTAATGATCGTATTGTCGGATTAACTCCTGAAGGAAATATTTATACTTTCGCTGAAAATATGATGAACGGTTCTGAATTTGCTGGCCCTACTTTTTCTCCAGATGGAAATACTTTCTTTGTAAATATGCAAACACCAGGTATCACCTTTGCGATTTGGGGACCATTTGCACGCAGAAATTCTACCCGTAGACGAGCTATGAACCAGGCTCTGCCGCCAGCAAGTCTTGCTCCTGTTGTTTCGGATAAACTTACTGCATTTGCAGATGAACAAGGCATGTCTATATTAGAAGCAGCAGCTTTAGAGCGTCATGGTATGCCAATTTTATAAGTAATGATCGCATTTTTGAGTACGAACAAACCATCATGGTTTAGGAGGTGAGAAGATTGTTATCTAGTATCGGAATTCCTGGCCTAATTCTCATTCTAGTCATTGCGTTAATCATTTTTGGCCCTTCTAAATTACCGGAAATTGGAAGTGCTTTCGGGAAAACTTTAAATGAATTTAAAAAAGCAACAAATGATTTGATCAGTAATGACAAAGAAGAAAAAACTAAACTAGTCGCTCTTGAGAAAAACGAAAAGACTGGAAACTAAATAACTTGTTTTACAATTTATTAGTGTAATTGCTTGGAGGAAATAGTATGAATAAAATGGGAATGAATTTATTGACGGGCTGCTTTTCGCTGGCGATGGCAGCTGCTTTTGTCGGAAAGCCCGTAACAGCAGCTGCGGAGGAAAAGCTCAAGAAGGGAGAGAAGTTTGAACTCACCATTCTCCAGACGAATGACTTTCATGGTCATTTGGATGACATCGTCACGCTGGATGATGGAACCATTCATCACAATTCTATTGCGAAGTATGCCACCATCATTGAAAATGTACGCAATGAAGAGGAGAATCTGCTTCTCGTCGATGGCGGGGATGTCTTCCTGCGCGGCGAGTTTCAGGCGGGTCAAGGAGGGTTGGAGACGTCTCTTTTGAAAGCTTTGGACTATGATGCAATGGTTCTCGGAAACAACGACTTCCGCGTTTACCCTGCCGGAGAGGGAACACAGGACAGCCGTTATGAACAGTTAAAGAATTACCACCGCAACGTCAATTTCCCCATCCTTACTGGTAATGTCATTGACAGGAAAACAGGAAAGTACATTCAGAATGTCAAGCCATGGAAGAGTTTTACTTTCAATGGCGTTAAAGTCGGGATGATCGGCCTTACTTCGATGAAGCCGGAAATTCGCGGTTGGAATGATGTTGCAGACCTTGATTTTATCGAACCGGTTGAAGCGTTGAATGAGTTGCTTCCTGAAGTGAGTGAAAAGTCGGACATTAATATTGTCCTTTCGCATGCCGGAAATACTGAAGACCACAAGTTGGCTCAGGTTCCAGGAGTTTCAGCGGTAATCGGAGCAGATACACACAAGGTCATCCAAACGCCCGAATATGAATTCAACGGAGAGGTGATGGTGCCAATTACTCAAGCCGGCGGAGAACAAGAACATTATTTGGGCCGCCTGGATTTGACTTTTGAAGTTGTTGGCGGCAAAATGACGTTAGTCGAATCCGACGGATTCCTCTACGACGTCACAAATGTGCCAGCTGATTCGGAGATACAAGCGATTATAGACGAATATCGTTCAGAGTCTAATGCACAATAATCCAAATGAAGTCTTCATAATGCTTTGAGGTATGGACAAAGCGAGTTTTTCGCTTTGTCGTTTCTTTATTAATTATGCAGTAAGAATGCAAGGGGGTGTGCAGAAGGTTTGTGAAAACTAACGACTGCCGGCCTTTTTATTTTTGCGCATTTCCGCCCTTTCCACGGAGAACGTCGATCTTAGTGTAGATTTTATCTGTGTCGTTTAGCTTAATTCCGCTACTTTTTTATAAAAAGGATGGTTAGGGAACTAAGCATTTGTTATGCCATTGAGATTGCGAATGATATTTAAACTACCATGAATAACTTGGTTTAAACAATTGTTGATATCCATAAACAACCAATTATATTTTGCCCGCTGATGGTCATAATAAATAAAGAAGAAGGGGCTAGTGATTTACGTATGATTCATATCATATAGTAAATGGGGTGTCAGTTAAAGACGTTTAACTTAACTACTGGAAGCTTCATTAAAAAATCGTTTCGAGCAAGGAGATGGTTAGCTTGCACGTAAAAGCAGAAAACTCATTCAATAATTGTCAATTATGCTTTGAAAGTTGATAAAACTTTTAAGATATAGGGGATGGTTGCTTTGGATGGAAAACTCTTGTCAGATACCGGTATTTACTCTAATGTAGATGAGGTGTTTATCGCAGAGAATTTATGCTGATTCGAAATGAAGCAAACCCCTTTTTCAGACAGGGTGCAACATTCAGTTGCATCCTGTTTTTATGTGTGTTCTTTTCTTGCTATCACTAGCGTGAGCCATTTTATTTATATTCTCTTTACTTACCTGTTACGTTATAAAATAAAAAAAAGAACTCAATAAGGAAAAGCATAAAGGTAACAAGATGATAAAAATATAATACACTATTATCGAAGAAGACATAAATCAAACAAAAAGGATGGGATCCTGATGGTTGATGAAAATAAGCAAAAAAACAAACGGGAAGAATGGAAAAAGAAAGTCATGGATAATCTGAAGAGGGAAGCTGTCAAAAATATCATAGCAAGAACGGGAGACCTAGCAAGATTAGATGCTAAAGTCAATAATACTTACACTGTATACATCAAGGATGGAAGGATGATAAAGCAACCTACAAATGGGAAGTGTGTTGTCATTAATGGAAAAATCCAACATTGAAATTTGCGAAGGAATAGAGAATAAACATTATAGAAGGCGAAGGTATATAGTGGCTGGACCACATTAATGGTGCAAGGCCATAACAAAGTTTATTAACGTGCTTGTTAAGGAACCAAGATAGTGTAAAAATCTCGAGTCCTTTCTTTTATGAGTTGTAATTTGATTAGATTTGATACATTTGAAGTGTACGACCGAGCAAATCGAACTAGAAACCCACATACAGGTGGGAAATACAAATTTCTGCTTCCAAAGTTTACTGCTTTTAAACCGGATAAGGAAAAGAGGCGGCTAAATGGAAAAGTAGTATTGCGTAAAAAAATACTCTGGGATGAGATATTCTCCAGAGTATTTTTTGCTTTATGAAAAGTTTAGGTTATGTACTTTCGCTTCTGTTTTTACATAGATAAGTGCTACGGGTAAAATTCAAAACACTCTTAAATGAGCTTGAGAGGATACTTGGATTTATTTCAAGCTTCAATATAAACGAATGGAGATTATGTGGGATTCTTTTTATAAAAAAAATCCAATATATCAGTAGCCTGGGCAGGACATACGGGTACGCGGGACATGATTTCGTGAAGAAAACTGTCCGCCCTCTACTTGTAGAAACATGTTGGAGGTTGGTTGGGAATTAGATATCGTATAACATACAAAAGCTGTGACTCTACAGGGAGGGCCAGGAGTACTGATTAAGTAGAGGAGAAAAAACAAAGATTGACAACCTTTAGCTGCTTTACTGCTTTAACAGCCCTTGTTAAAGCACCCATTTTATTATGCAATTATAAAAGATATTTTGTTAAATGAATACCAATTGTATTCCAAAAATAACCTCGACAGAATATATAATAAACCCATATTCCAAGCAGTTAAGTAATAAACAAACCAGATTTAAAATGGTGAAAAATAGATTTATAAAAGGGAATTCAATACTTTTGTTGAACAAGAATATTGTGGGTCATTTTAACAGTTTGATATTTGTGGTTGTAACCGTTTACAATGAGATATTTAACTTGAGCATGTTAGTGGATTATAAGTACAAAATCGATAGAGAATGGAGGTTAACCCATGGTTAGCACGATGGCAATCAATAAGGATGATTCACGTTCCTTCCTAACGGAAGAACACTTATTATTTAAACAATCAATTCGTGAATTTCTCGCCAAGGAGGCTGTCCCCTTTTATGATCAATGGGAAAAGGAGGGGGGAATACCTCGCTCCTTTTGGAAAAAGATTGGAGATAATGGATTTTTATGTCCATGGCTTGATGTGAAATTCGGTGGAATCGGAGCGGACTTTGGATATTCAGTTGTGCTGGCAGAGGAATTGGAAATGGTTGGATCGGCGTTAGGAGGAATATCCATTCATTCTGATGTTGTAGCCCCTTATATTGCCTCTTTCGGAACAATAGATCAGAAACAAAGATATTTACCAAAGTTCATTACGGGTGAATTGATTTCAGCTTTTGCATTGACAGAGCCGGGAATGGGTTCGGAATTAGAGGATATTCAAACCACAGCGATTAAGAAAGATGGGTATTATATTGTCAATGGAGCCAAAACGTTTGTCACAAATGGCTTTAAAGCTGACTTCATGATAGTGGCATGCAAAACTGATCTTAATGCTGTTCCTTCCCAGGGCGGAATCAGTTTGCTGCTCATTGATAAAGATACACCAGGATTTTCAAGGGGAAGAAAGCTTGGTAAAACAGGACAGGGATGCTCAGACACAGCCGAACTATTTTTCGATGATGCTTCAGTTCCTATTGGTAACCTCCTTGGGGAGGAAGGGAAGGGACTCTCATATATCATGCAAAAACAGCAGCAGGAAAGACTAATATGTGCGATCGGGTCTTTAATGGCAGCGAAAGATATGCTTCACTTAACGATGAATTTTATTAGAGGACGAAAAGCATTTGATAAGAAAATAAGTAAATTTAAAAATGCACAGTTTACCATTGCTGAAATAGCGACAGATATTCATCTGGGAAGAACGTTTGTTGATGGTTTGATCTGTAAACATATGACTGGGGAGAATATCATAGCTGAAGTATCGATGGCTAAATATTGGATAACGGAGATGTCTAAGCGAATATCCGATAAGTGCATGCAATTACATGATGGCTACGGAAATATAGGAGACGAAAAAATTGCCCAGCGTCACCGGGACATTCCTTTGACAACTTTCTTTACAGGGACAGATGAAACCGTAAAAACCCTGATTGCTAAAAATATTGGGTTTTAATTCATCTTTCATTTTATAATTCATTCAACTACCTCAATTAACATGGGGTGGTTTTTTTATACCATTTATTCAATATAATTCCAATGAACTAGTTTTTTAAAATAAAAGGTTTATACAGTTTGCTATATGGGTACAAGAGACTGTGCAAATGAAAATTAATATATTTGTAAAATTTGTAATTGTATGCGAATGATGGAGGTGCTTGTTATGTTAAAAATCGAAAATGTATCGAAAATCTATAAGGGAGGAAAGAAAGCTGTAAAAAACATTTCATTGGACATTAAAAAAGGGGAGTTCATTTGCTTCATTGGTCCGAGTGGATGCGGTAAGACGACGACAATGAAAATGATTAACCGTCTTATCGAACCGTCGGAAGGCAAGATACTTATTAATGGTGAAAATATCATGGATAAAGATCCAGTCGAGCTAAGAAGACAAATCGGGTACGTTATCCAGCAAATCGGACTTTTCCCTCACATGACGATTCTTGAAAATATCACCCTCGTTCCAAAACTTCTTAAATGGAATGAACAGAAGAAAAAGGAACGTGCACTGGAATTGCTTCAGCTTGTCGATATGGGACCTGAATACCTGGAAAGGTATCCCTACGAATTGAGCGGCGGGCAGCAACAAAGGATAGGCGTTCTCAGAGCACTAGCTTCCAATCCTCCACTCATTTTAATGGACGAACCTTTTGGCGCACTAGATCCAATCACCCGCGATGCCCTTCAGGAGGAATTTAAAAATCTGCAGCGCACACTTGATAAAACTATCGTTTTTGTTACCCATGATATGGATGAAGCCATTAAGCTAGCCGACAGGATCGTCATCTTAAAAGCTGGTGAAATCGTCCAAGTGGGAACACCGGATGAAATCCTCAGAAACCCAGCCAATGAGTTTGTGGAAGAATTCATCGGCAAAGATCGCCTGCTTCAAACAAGACCAAATGTTGAGTTGGTTGAACAGATCATGAGTCGAAATCCAATATCCATTACAGAGGAAAAATCCCTTACAGATGCTATTACGATCATGCGCGAGAAAAGGGTAGATTCTTTACTTGTGGTCGATGAGCAAAATGTGTTGAAAGGGTTCGTGGATGTTGAAACGATCAGTGAATATCGAAAAAAGGCTAAATTTATCAGTGAAGTCATCAATACTGAAGTCTATTCAGTGAAACAGGATACTTTAATCCGTGATTCCGTTCAGAAGATTTTAAAACGAGGATTCAAATACGTGCCGGTGGTTGACCACAATAAACATTTGGTCGGAATTGTCACTAGGGCCACATTGGTGGACATCGTATATGACAGCATCTGGGGAGAGGAAGAAAATCAAATGGCAGAAATGGCAGAAATGTTTTAGGAGGTGAATGAGATGGAAACTTTGCTCGATTTTTTACAAACAAACTGGCAAGAATTGGTTTATAAGGCGTGGGAGCACTTATATATATCCTTGATCGCTGTTTTCCTTGGAATACTAGTTGCCGTACCACTAGGGATCATGTTGACGCGAATGAAAAGGAGCGCTTCGATAATAATCGGAATAGCTAACATCATGCAGACATTGCCGAGCTTAGCGGTCCTAGCCTTTTTCATTCCTTTCCTCGGAGTTGGGAAAACACCCGCAATCATTGCGTTATTTTTCTATTCCGTTTTACCCATACTCAGAAATACATACACAGGCATTAAAGGCGTAAATGGAAATCTGCTGGAATCCGGACGCGGCATCGGGATGACAAGCTGGGAGAGAATTCGTCTGGTTGAATTCCCGCTTGCACTTTCCGTCATTATGGCTGGCATCCGTACGGCTTCCGTCTATTTAATTGGATGGGCCACCTTAGCCTCCTTTATTGGAGGCGGGGGACTTGGAGATTACATATTTATCGGTTTGAATTTATACCAAACAGAATATATCATCGCAGGTGCAGTTCCGGTAATCATCATGGCTATCCTGGTGGATTATGTATTCTCGATCATTGAACGAAAAGTCGTACCAAAAGGATTGAAAGGTATGAAGGAAGTTGCTTGAGGAGGATTACCATGTATAAAAAAATGCGACGTACAATTTTAATGGCCCTTATAGTTTGTTCATTAGTGATCACCGGCTGCTCCTTGCCTGGTTTAGGGTCATCTTCTGAAACTACTGTAAAGATCGGTGCCCAAAGCATGACCGAATCCGAAATCTTGGCGAACATGATCGCTCAACTCCTTGAAAGGAATACGGAAGTTGATACGAAAATCATTAAAAATCTAGGTTCCAATTTCGTTCAGCAAAAGGCGATGGAGACCGGTGACATAGACATAGCCGCAACTCGATATACAGGGACTGATTTAACGAGTGTACTGGGACAGGAAATTGAAAAGGATCCAGTAAAGGCGATGGAAATTGTTCAAAGGGAATTCAAAGAACAATATGGGTTCAAATTTTTTGATTCTTACGGTTTCGATAACACTTATGCCTTTACGATTTCAAATGAATTGGCAGAGGAAAAGGGGTATCAGAAAATATCGGATTTGGAAAAGGATGCAGATAATTTAAGGTTAGGTGTAGACAGTGCTTGGCTGAAAAGAAAAGGGGATGGTTATAAAGGGTTCGTCGATACATATGGATTGGAATTTGGGGAAACTTATCCGATGCAGATTGGATTGGTATACGATGCAGTCAAAAGTGGTCAGATGGATATTGTCCTAGCATATTCCTCGGATGGACGGATTAAGGTTAATGATTTGAAACTTTTGGAAGATGATAAACAATATTTCCCTCCATACGACTGTTCACCGGTCGTTACCGAAGAATTATTGGAACGATATCCTGAAATTGAAGATGAGCTTAACAAGTTAATTGGTGAAATCACTACTGAAACCATGCAGGAACTGAACTATGAAGTTGATGGGAACTTGAAGGAGCCATCGGTCGTAGCATCGGAATTCCTTAAAGCACATAAATATTTTGAATAAATGGGAGGTGCACACTAATGGAAACCTTGCAACAGTTGGGAACCTATTATTCCCAAAATTGGATGTATGTACTTACTGAATTTTATCGCCACTTTTTAATGTCCGCCTATGGAGTTTTATTTGCAGCAATTGTAGCGATCCCCATCGGCATTTTCATCGCGAAACATAAGAAATTGAGCAATTGGGTATTTTCGATAACGAATGTCATACAAACCACACCAGCCTTGGCTATGCTCGCTCTCCTGATGTTAGTAATGGGGTTAGGAACAAACACGGTTATCTTATCATTGTTTTTATATTCCTTACTGCCAATCTTGAGAAACACTTATGTCGGAATTACTAGTATCGATCATGCTTATTTAGAATCTGGCAAGGCAATGGGGATGACGAAGCTCCAGTTACTAAGAATGGTCGAACTGCCATTATCTCTGTCTGTCATCATGGCTGGCTTACGTACAGCGCTTGTCGTTGCAATTGGAGTAACCGCGGTCGGTACATTCGTAGGCGCAGGAGGACTGGGGGATATCATTGTCAGGGGAACGAATGCTTCAAATGGAACGGCAATCATACTGGCAGGAGCAATTCCGACGGCATTGATGGCCATTCTCTCAGATCTTATACTCGGGTGGCTGGAACGAATTCTTTCACCGATAAAAAAGAAAAAAATTCATACTGCCTAAACCAAAAGAGCCATTGCATGTTAATGCAATGGCTTTTCCATGGTCAGAAATGACAAATACCGATTAGAAGTCAGAAGCTTAGAGTGGCAGGCTTAGTTTTTTATTTCAGAAAAAGGGTAACTATAAGGGTAGTCGTAAAAAAATATAAGGGGAATCAATCATGAAACTTACACCAGAGCAGCGTATTGAACTTCATGGCTTTAATAATCTTACGAAATCTTTAAGCTTTAATATGTATGATATTTGTTACACAAAAACCAGGGAAGAGAGAGAGGCCTACCTGGATTATATCGATGAACAATATAATGCAGAGAGGCTTTCGAAGATCTTGCACAATGTTTCTGATTTAATAGGGGCACATGTTTTAAATACGGCCAAACAGGATTATGTCCCTCAAGGCGCAAGTGTAACCATTCTTGTTTCGGAAGGTCCTGTCGTAGAAGTACCTACGGGAACTTATGAAGAATCACCAGGGCCTTTACCTGATAATGTGGTCATGCAACTCGATAAAAGTCATATTACCGTACATACCTATCCTGAATTCCATCCAAATGAAGGCATTAGCACATTCAGGGCCGATATCGATGTCTCTACTTGTGGGGAAATATCACCTCTTAAAGCCCTTAATTATCTCATTCATTCCTTCGATACCGACATTATCACGATCGATTACCGAGTAAGAGGCTTTACGAGAGATAAAGATGGGCGGAAATTGTTCATCGATCACGATATTAATTCCATTCAAAACTATATTCCTGATGAAGTGAAGGGTTTATATGACATGATTGATGTGAATGTATACCAGGAAAATATATTCCATACAAAATGTAAGCTGAAAAGATTCGATATTAATAATTACCTATTCGGCTATACAGAGGAAAAGCTGAATACAGATGAAAGGCAAGAAATTATAGAAAGGCTTCGAACGGAGATGGATGAAATTTTTTATGGTGCCAATGTTCCGCATCCAATAGAAAAAAACAAGCATGCCGATTAAGGGATGCTTGTTTTAATTGAAAAGTTAATTTAAATGGAAAACCTGAACTAATACATACCCGAGACAAGTCAATAATATAGAGCCGATCAGTCCAGCTATAAAAGGTTTACCGCCATATTTTCTAAAGGTTACGAGGTCAATATTCAATCCTAGTCCTGCCATGGACATAGCCATGAGGATATAGGAAAGCATAACAAGTTTATCGGCTATGGGTTCAGGAACTACACCTGTAGAATAGAGGGCACTCATTAACAAAAATCCAAAAATAAACCAAGGTATTTGAATGGACTTCCAGGAAAATTTCTTTCCGTTATCTCTTGATCGATCTTTCCAATTCATGATGAAACCGATTAAAATGGCAACGGGAATGAGCAGGGCCACCCTAGTCAATTTGACCACGACTGCCAAGTCGACTGCCTCATTTCCCCCTGGCGATGCTGCCGCGATCACGTGAGCGATTTCATGGAGTGTCGCACCCGAGAATATACCATATCCTTGATCGGATAACTCCAATAATGGATATAGGATTGTATAACCGAAAGTGAAGGCTGTACCTAAAACAGCAACCGTCGCTACGGCTATTGCAGTATCTTTTTCTTTTGCTTTTATTTGGGAGGAAATTGCCAGGATGGCAGCAGCTCCACAAATTCCCGTTCCGCAAGCTGTCAATATGCCTAGCTTTTTCTCAACTTTAAAAAGACGGGTCAATCCATAAACTACTAATATAGCAAATACAAGACAAATTGCACCCACTGCAAATGTTTTCGGACCGGCATTAAATATATCCTTTAGGTTCAGGCGCATTCCCAATAAGATAATGCCCATTCTCAAAAGGACTTTACTTGAATAATTTGTCCCTGCAACGGTGTAAGCTGGGACGCCAATGATCGCTTTCCAAACAACACCAATCAGTATCGCAATGACTAACTGTCCCATTATATGAAGGAATGGAAGCTCTGCTAAGTATTTTGCAGCAATGGCAATTAGCAAAGTCAATGCTATTCCTTTTGCAAATCCGAGTTTTTTAGTTTCAACGTTTGTTTGTTCCAGTGTAATCACTCCATCTATGTTGATGCCTTAACTTTAAAGCTTAATTAAAAATAAGTGAAATATATTTTTGCTATTTCAATGATTACTTTTACTTATGATAAAATGAAACACAAAGGTAAATAAGGGAGGTAACCATGGATCCGTTAAAAGTATTCGTCACCGTAATCGAACAGAAAAACTTTTCAAGAGCAGGGGACATTCTGAACTTGTCTCAGCCAGGAGTCAGTCTTCACATAAGAAATCTGGAAAATGAATTAGGAACGAAATTAATTTATCGTTCTCCCAAACAAGTACAAATAACAGAGCCGGGAATAATTTTGTATAGACATGCAAAGCAAATGCTTGAACATTATGAGACAGCAATAAGAGAAATAAATGAATTTAATAACGTGGTTAGCGGAACGATGAAAATAGGAGCAAGCTTCACGATAGGGGAATACTACCTTCCAAAAGTTTTAGCGGAATTTGCGGCCCAATATCCGATGGTGGACATACAAATCATCATCTCGAATTCCAATGAAGTCATACAAGGAATACGTTCGAATAAGCTTGATATAGGCTTGATTGAAGGTGAAACGGATTATAAAGATATTGATGTCAGACCATTCATGAATGACGAGATGATTGTCGTCGTCCCCCCGGTTCATCCACTTTCACAGATGGATCTCATCGAGGGCACATTGCTCCAAAACCAAACGTGGGTGCTTAGGGAGCAAGGATCTGGAACCCGTACATATTCCGATAAACTTCTGAGCAGCCTGGAGTTAAATATAAAGAAAACGTTTATTTTCACCAGTATCCAAGGAGTGAAAGAAGCGGTGATGGCTGGGCTGGGCATTGCCCTGTTATCACGGTTGACTGTACAAAAAGAACTGAAGTCCAATGAATTGAAAACCTTTCATTTGAAAAATGAACCCATTATAAGACCTTTTTCGATCGTGAAAAAGTTAGACCTCGAAGCCTCAAAAGCCATCGAGTTGTTTTTAAGGAAGGTCGAAGAATTTGCGATAAAAGGTCCGTCCTAAATAAATCACCTAAACTTTTGCTCATCCTTTCATTTTCAATGAAGAGGTTGGGCATTTTTAACGACGAAATATTTTTAATTTTAATGAAAACGTCGAAAGTATTTTGGAATATGTCAATCATTATACGAATTTTACGTATTTTCACATAATTATAAACATATAAATTAAATAGATAGTCTCCAGGAAGTTCTAAGTCCCTGTAGACTTTTCCTGATATTAATAATCTTAAAAGGAGCAACCACATTGGCTATAGAGGAGCAGAAAGATAAGCGAATTTCTGTTTTCGACAGGATTATAGGATTCATGCCAAAATTTTATGTGATTGGGACAATTTTAATTTTTGTTTATACGCTAGTTGCAATGGCTCATTTAGGTATCCAAACTTTGAAAAAGCCAGAGGAAGCCGTTGTTCCTGCCACAAATCCCCCTATATCTCAGGGCTTTGAACATACATTGATATCGTTAATCATCGAACCGATCGTGACGTCTGAATTTTATCAAATCATCTTTAACACGTTATTTCTTTACCTTGTTTGGATATTGCTTTTCCTATTAGCACCGATTGCTTTTTACCGTTTAAAACACTTTAAATTTTTTAATATCGAAATTGAAATTGAAAAACAAGATGCAGCTGTTTATGAAGTATTCAGCATGAGCAGTTCAAAAATGAAATTTGCTGCGTATTTAACATCCGAGGAATATCAATTGGAGATTTCAGAGGAAATTGCCAACAGCAAGGACTTTAAAACACCCTTAATCTATACATTGGACTGTGCCGTAGATTTTTATTCCAATCAATTAGGACTCTCATTTACCTACGATATCTATACCCTGAACCAGTTCAAAAAAGCAAAGCTGCCTAAATCAATCAAAGCGATGCTTGATAAATCCATTCAAACCGGCGATCCATGCATTACGAATAAAAGCAATAGTGATAGTGAATATTACAAGAACTTTCTTATCCATTATTTCGAAAACATTGACGGGAAATTTGTCACTGTCTTAAATAGTTACCAAACTGAATTCGATACATTCGATAAATCACTACTTAAGATCCTGCAAAATGTCATATACGATTACTATTTACAGTATCACTATATTTACGATGCGAGTGAGAAGCGGGAAAAGAATGAAACGATTTCCCATAATAATTAAAAAAACCACCCTACAAGTGGTTATTTTTTTTGGAAAGATGATTGTTAATTATATTTTGGACAATTACATTATTACCAATGAGCTCAGACGATTTCTTTACGTGTTGTTCCCGAAAATCCATGTTCTTTATTTTCTTGGACTTTTTCCCGTTTTTAAAATTATTGAAGGCATTTAAAAAAGCTATCTGAATCACTCCCCTTATAGATTAGTATATTCATATTTTGGATAAAATTTCTTGAAAAACTACAATTTACAGAAAAATATTTTGCGGTTTTAAGTGATGAAAATTACCTAAACAAAACAGATTTATTAGCTCAAATTATTGATTACTACGGCTTTTTTATAAAAAATAAAGAAATTCCCCCAAAAATATTGTATAGTTAGAATACAGGAGTTCGAACAAACATTCGTTTCTTGGGAACAGAGATTACTTCTTAGTGGGACAGGAGAGAGACAGTGAACGGTACAGCACACATGGCATTAGGGGCAACAGTTGGATTCTTGACGGCAAACACACTTCAAACAGATCCAACCACCACTTTATTCTTGGTTGGCATTGGGGGAGTTTCAGGCCTTATGCCCGATATGGATATTGATGGGAAGTTAAGTAACAGGATTACTTTTTCACATAAGTTTATTCGAACGATAGCACAAACGATTGGGATACTAATGATCATTTATAGTCTTTTGGAAGGCTCAGAAACGGAAAAATGGATCGGTGTAGGGGCAGGAATCGGAATCATCATCATTTCTTCTTTCATCAGACAAAGGCATATGCTGACCTTGACTGGATTAGCGGTTTTAGGCGGCGGTTTATCTTTGCAGGAAAACTGGCTGTGGCTGTTAGGAGTTTATATTATCCTAGCATCCTTTACATCACATAGAAGTTATACACATTCGATTGCAGGTATCGCTTTCTTTGGCATCATTGCCCATCAATTCGAAGCCTTTATGGGGATTGACGGAATTTTCACTACTTGTATATTAGGATACATAAGTCATTTAATTGCAGATTTGAAATGTTTACCTTTTAACAAACGTGGGGTAAAGTTATTTCTTCCATTTTTCTCAAAAGAATTTTGACAGTGGGTTTCCTTACCGCTGTTTTTTCTATGAGGTAAAGTAACTTTAAATTGAAAGGACACTTGATTCGACTTTTTTTTATGTTTTATATGGTCATTCTTCCTAAATCTACTAAATGTAACATATTTGTAAAGATCCTGTGATGCGAGTGATATGCATATTCTAGTATATTAAGTTTAGCAAATCACATCAGGGGGTAAAATAATTTGTTTAAGAAAATTGTCGTCGGATTGTCATTGGCTATCATGCTTGTATTCGCATCTTTTGCTGGGGACCAAGTGGAAGCTGCTTCATATCATACAAAAGCGATTAAAGTGGCTAAAAGTGAATTAGGTACAAAATATAAAATGGGTGGCATTTCTTCTTCAGGTTTTGATTGCTCCGGTTTAGTGAAGTATTCATATCAAAAGGCTGGCAAGAATTTACCAAGAACCGCTGCTGACATATATATAAAAGGAAAGAAAGTTAAAAGCCTGCAAAAAGGTGACTTAATGTTTTTTGCACCAAATAAAGCGAAAAAGCCTACACATGTGGCAATATACATAGGTAACAATGAATTCATACACTCATCATCATCTAAAGGAGTTTCATACGCTAAAACCAATAATAGTTATTGGAAGCCAAAGTATATTGGTGCGAAACGTATATAATAGAAGGAAATCAACCTTAATATAAAAAACTAAGAGACTTAATGATGTCTCTGACTGCAGGGAAACTCGAAATAATTGAGTTTCCCTGCAGTTTTTTCTTTATAAACGTTCAAATTGCTTGGCAGACAATCCGCTCCCTTTCCGCCGATTGTCTGCTAAGCCTCATCAAAGCAAGCGACGTGGAATCTTGGCTAGCCAGTTATTCGGCAGGAGTGTCGCAAATTTCTTCAATCTAATAGATCAGGATGATACCAATCCGAGCCCTTGGTGTCTAAAAAATAGCACCCCAATTGTTAGATGGTGTCTAACAATTGGGGTGCAGTTTAAATGAAGTCTCTTTTTTTGTTTTAAATATAAGAGGGGATGAGGCATATGGGCATGGAAAAAAGGGAATTGATGTTTTGTTAATAGATTAGGTCTGAAGTGGGTAATCAATAATATCTGAATGTACTAAGAGGCATGCATAGAATCTTTTTATTTGACTGGAATTGGATAGTTTAATATGCTTAGCAAACCAAATCGAAGGAATTTCTTTTTCTTTCAAAAAAATTCCTAGACAAAATTATTGAAAGTCAAAGAAGGTCAATGTATAATAAAGTCAGAAAGTCAAAGAAGGTCAAAGATTTATAGTGAATTCAATTTTTAAAAGGAGGAGTACTACATGCTTTGTGAAAAATGCCATGTAAACCAAGCAAATATTCAAGTTCATCTAAATATGAATGGTCAGGAGCATGATGTGAAACTGTGCTCCACTTGTTATAAAGAAGAGCGAAACAAACTTGGAGCAGCAATGGGCGGAATGGATACAGGGAAATTCCAATATAATGGATCTCCAAATTCATTCAATCCATTTAATTATAATGATGTACCAAAGCCGGATTCAGCTGAACATGGCGAGGACGCAGGATTGCTTGAGGAGTATGGCCGTAATTTGACCGATGCTGCTAAAGCAGGTCTTATCGATCCGGTTATCGGAAGAAATGAAGAAATCAAACGTGTCATTGAAGTCTTAAATAGACGCAATAAAAATAATCCCGTTTTAATCGGTGAACCTGGTGTCGGTAAAACAGCCATTGCCGAAGGTCTTGCTTTAGCGATTGTTGAAGGTTCAGTGCCTGTTAAATTACGTAATAAGCTTGTATATATGCTTGATGTAGCGTCCCTCGTTTCGAATACTGGAATTAGAGGGCAATTTGAAGAACGAATGAAGCAATTGATCAGTGAATTGCAGGAAAGAAAAAATGTTATTTTATTCATTGATGAAATTCATCAACTTGTGGGAGCGGGTTCAGCCGAAGGATCAATGGATGCAGGAAATATCTTGAAGCCCGCACTTGCACGCGGTGAACTTCAGCTTGTCGGAGCAACCACTTTATCCGAATATAGGAAAATTGAAAAAGACGGTGCCCTTGAAAGACGCTTCCAGCCTGTTCAAGTTAATGAGCCGACAACGGCTGAGGCATTGGACATCTTACATGGTTTAAAAGATAGTTATGAATCTTATCATGGTGTAACATATAGTGAGGAAGCCCTAAAAGCGGCTGTTGAACTCTCGAACCGCTACATTCAAGACCGATTCCTGCCTGATAAGGCAATAGACTTAATGGATGAAGCTGGTTCCAAATTGAACTTGACCATCGAAGACGGCCAGGCAGAAAAGATGAAAGAGCGTCTGGTGCAAATTTATAAAGAAAAAGAAATGGCCTTAAAAGAAGAAGCATATGAAAAAGCTGCCCTTCTTCGTGATGAAGAGGAAAAACTGGAAAAGTCCTTACAGGCTGGGGAAGATGCAATTAAGCCAAACGTTACCGTTGAAGACATTCAAAATATCATCGAACAAAAGACTGGTATACCTGTAGGTAAGCTCCAAGAAGATGAGCAAGAAAGAATGGTCCATCTCCAAGAGGAGCTGATGAAAAAAGTCATCGGGCAGGAAGAGGCTGTCAAAAAGGTTTCCAAGGCCGTTCGAAGAAGTCGTGCAGGGTTAAAATCCAAAAATCGTCCTACCGGTTCTTTCCTTTTTGTTGGTCCGACGGGAGTAGGTAAAACCGAATTGGCGAAAACTCTTGCTGAGGAATTGTTCGGGGACAAGGAAGCGATGATTCGACTTGACATGAGTGAATTCATGGAGAAACACAGTGTTTCTAAATTAATCGGTTCTCCTCCTGGATATGTAGGGCATGAGGAAGCTGGACAATTGACAGAAAAAGTTCGCCGCAAACCTTACAGTATCATCTTATTGGATGAAATTGAAAAGGCACACCCGGATGTATTGCATACGTTCCTGCAAATCATGGAAGATGGCCGCTTAACCGACAGTCAAGGGCGGACCGTTACTTTTAAAGATACCGTGATTATCATGACGAGTAATGCTGGGGTCGGAGAGAAACAAAAAGTAATGGGATTCGGTACAAGTTCAGCTGTGGAAGAGGCTTCAATCCTACAATCTTTAGGCAGTTTCTTCAAACCGGAATTCTTGAACCGATTCGATAGCATCATTGAATTCTCGGCATTGAAGAAGGAAGATCTTCTGCAAATCGTTGATCTCATGATTCACGAGCTAGACGAAACCCTTGCTGCAAATGGTTTATCTTTAGATGTAACTAATGAAGCGAAACAAAGGCTAATTGAACTCGGATATCACCCAGCTTTCGGGGCGAGACCGCTCCGCCGTGTTCTTCAAGAACAGCTCGAAGACGGCATCACTGACTTTATCTTTGAGCAGCCTGAAATTAAGAACTTCACTGCAATTGTTGAGGATACCTCTGTGAAAATTATTAAAACACCATAAAGAGTACTAGAAATGCCTCCAAGACCGTAAAACTGTTATGGAGGCATTTTTTTTTTGAATTCACTCTTCATAAAATGATAGGTAAGGTTCAGCTAATTGACATGCAGCTTTCGATTAATAAATATAGATTTCTGAATTTTCGACATAATTCGCCGATTGAATGTTTTGATGGGAATTGCCTGTGGAATCATACCATAAGGGAAGATTCGCTCATGATTATAAAAATTAATAATTCCTGTTCCAAAATGGGAATTGCAATGGAGGAATGACCTATTAAAGACTCACTTTCTTATTTTGAAGAAGAAAATAAAAATAATCGGCAACCTATGGATAATGAAGCGGAAAATCAGTTGGAATTTCTGCCGATTGCAAATATTAATCCAGTAAACCCGTCGGAATTGGATGAACTATATTTCTATGTTGGCAAAGATTTAGGAAATTCCTATCTTAAAGATAAAACGGCATTCCGATTATGGGCACCACTTGCATCTGAAGCTAAGCTAGTCACTTATAAACATTGGGATGATACAGATGGAATGGAGATTCAGATGGTTCGTTCGGAAAAGGGGACCTGGACCATTGAGCTGAACGGAGATCAGAATGGTTTGATTTATACATATAAAGTGAGAGTGGGAGAAACCTGGAGTGAAGCCGTCGATCCCTATGTTCGTGCAGTTACTGTTAATGGTAATAAAGGAGTCGTGATAGATTTAACTGATACGAACCCTGAAAGGTGGACTCGGGATAAACCACCTCTCGAAAAAGCTGAGGACATAGTCATTTATGAATTGCATACACGGGATTTGTCGATTCATCCTGAAAGCGGAATCCATCATAAAGGTAAATTCTTAGGAGTGATTGAAGCCGGCACCAAAGGTCCAGAAGGAGCGAAAACGGGTCTTGATCATATTAAAGATCTAGGTGTTACCCATGTTCAGTTTATCCCGATATTCGATTTTGCTACAGTCAATGAAATGAAATTGCATGAACCACAATATAACTGGGGATATGATCCACAGAATTATAACGCTCCCGAGGGCTCTTATTCGACTGATCCGTATCAACCAAAAGTAAGGATCCGGGAGTTAAAGGAAATGATTCAAGGTTTACACGATCACGGTTTACGAGTAATCATGGATGTTGTTTATAATCACGTTTATTCAGTGGAGGACTCAAACTTCCATAAACTTGTTCCCACTTACTTTTTTCGCTATAACGCCGACGGCACCTTATCTAATGGAACTGGTGTAGGAAATGATACCGCGTCTGAACGTAAAATGATGCGAAAATACATCGTTGAATCCGTAACCTATTGGGCGAAGGAATTTAACCTTGATGGTTTTCGATTCGATTTAATGGGGATTCATGATGTGGAAACGATGAATGAAGTGAAAAAGGCACTGGCAGAAATTGATCCGTCCCTCATTGTTTTGGGAGAAGGCTGGGATATGGATACCCCCTTGGCCCAAGAACTGAAAGCAAATCAAAAGAATGCTTTTAAAATGCCTGGAATCGCTCACTTTAACGATGCAATCCGTGATGGTTTAAAAGGGTTTGTAATGAATGAACATGATAAAGGATTCGTGAATGGTAAACCAGGAATGGAAGATATTATTAAAAAAGGGATCGCTGGTGGTTTGAAATATGACGAAGATATAGCAACATATCAAAGACCAGATCAAGTGATCAATTATGTTGAAGCACATGACAATTATACTTTATGGGATAAGCTTCTCATCACTAATCCAGATGCGACAGAACAGGTACGGAAACAGATGCATAAATTAGCTTCGGCCGTCGTCTTACTGTCACAGGGAATTCCAATGATACATGCTGGACAAGAGTTCATGCGTACGAAGGATGGAGATGAAAATAGCTATCAATCTTCAGATTGGATTAATCGGTTGGATTGGAAAAGGAGAGCGGAGTTAAATCGGGAAGTGGAGTATATGAAAGGACTTATTTCGCTCAGGAAAAATCATTCTGTTTTTAGGTTAAGCACACCCGAGGAAATTGAGGAGCAATTACAATTCATTGATGCCCCGCCAAATGCGGTTGCATTTACTTTAAAACATAAGGATTACAAAATTGCAGTGATTCATAATGCAAATTGGGACGCGATAACCATATCTCTTCCCCACGAAGGTGATTGGTCCGTTTTAGTGGATGGTCAGCGGGCGGGCCTGGAAGAAATAGAAAGGGTTAAAGGGAGTCAGATAACCGTTGCCCCTTTAAGTTCGTTTGTACTAAAAAACAAACTCTAACCAATGATAATAAAGTCGAAGTGAGTGAGTACTATATCTCACTTCGGCTTTATTTCATTTTCTGATATGAAAATTATTGGTCAAATGAAGTCTTCCATTATTTTCTTTCGCAAGTTTGAGAAAAAATGTGCGGGGGTAGAAAATACTTAATGATGAATTTTATCGTTTTTTAAGAGGGGAGCGATTATTTTGCCAGAGAAAGTACAAATAAAAATCAATGGTGCTGAGGCCAGCCTGGAAGGCAATCAAACAATTTTACAAATGCTGACGGATAGCTCGATTGAAGTCCCGAATGTTTGTTACCATCCTAGCCTAGGTCCTATCGAAACATGTGATACATGTTTAGTGAGCGTTAATGGAGAACTTGTAAGGTCTTGTTCCACCAAGATCAAGGATGGGGATGTAATCGATACAGTTGCACCAGATGTAAAAGAAGCACAGGTCATGGCGATGGACAAGATATTGTATAACCATGAGCTTTATTGTACGGTTTGCGATTATAATAATGGCACTTGTGAAATTCACAATACTGTTAAGGAAATGAAGGTAAATCATCAAAGTGTTCCTTTCGATCAAAAACCATATGAAGTGGATCGGTCAAATCCATTTTATCGATATGATCCGGATCAATGCATCCTTTGCGGCCGTTGTGTTGAAGCTTGTCAAGATGTACAGGTTACTGAAACATTGACCATTGATTGGGAAGCTAAACGCCCACGTGTCATTTGGGATAATAATGTTCCAATCAATGAATCTTCATGTGTGTCATGTGGACACTGTTCCACAGTTTGTCCGTGTAATGCAATGATGGAAAAAGGAATGGAAGGGGAAGCCGGATTTTTAACCGGCATCGCTAAACAAACTCTTCGACCTATGATAGAAATCACGAAAAATGTTGAAACGGGATATGGTTCGATTTTAGCGATTTCAGATATGGAATCAGCCATGAGGGAAGCAAGGATCAAGAAGACGAAAACGGTTTGTACATACTGTGGGGTAGGATGCAGCTTTGACGTTTGGACCAAAGATCGTAAAATCCTAAAAATCGAACCGCAAGTGGAGGCACCTGCAAATGGAATTTCGACTTGTGTAAAAGGGAAATTCGGATGGGATTTCGTGAATAGTGAAGAAAGACTCACAAAACCTTTAATAAGAGAAGGGGATGCGTTCAGGGAAGCTGAATGGGAAGAAACCCTTGAATTGATTTCCCGTAAATTCTCCGAAATCAAAGAGTATCACGGACCGGATTCGATGGCTTTCATAACGTCCTCCAAATGCACCAATGAAGAGTCCTATTTAATGCAAAAGCTGGCAAGGGGAATCATTGGCACCAATAATGTGGATAACTGTTCCCGGTATTGTCAGACGCCGGCTACTTTGGGATTATTCAGAACGGTTGGATATGGCGGAGATACAGGGGGTATAAAGGATATCGAAAAGTCCCAACTTGTATTGATCATAGGCTCCAATACATCCGAATCCCACCCCGTTTTGGCTACTAGAATCAAACGTTCCCATAAACTAGGTAAACAGAAGCTGATTGTGGCGGACATCAGAAAGCATGAAATGGCTGAACGTTCCGACCTCTTCATCCAGCCTGCTCCGGGAACGGATATCATATGGCTGTCAGCCGTGACTAAATATATCGTCGACAAAAGTTGGACAGATAAAGACTTCATCAAAAATCGTGTAAATGGGATGGAGGAATACATCAAGACTTTAGAACTTTACACAATGGAATATGCGGAAAAAGTAACAGGCGTAGCTAAAGAAGATTTAATTACGCTTGCAGAAGCCATTCATGAAGCGAGGAGCGTTGCATCGCTTTGGGCCATGGGTGTTACGCAGCATGGCGGAGGAAGCGATACGAGTACTGCAATTTCCAATTTATTGCTCATAACAGGCAACTACGGTAAACCTGGAACAGGTACTTATCCTTTACGCGGACATAATAATGTCCAAGGAGCCAGCGACTTTGGCAGTATGCCGGATCGCTTGCCAGGTTACGAAAAAGTAACGGACAAAAACGTACGCGTGAAATATGAAAACATCTGGGGTGCAAAAATACCAGAAAACCCTGGCCTTAATAATCATGAAATGGTCGAAGGGATTCATGCAGGTACCATCAAAGCAATGTACTTAAAAGGTGAAGATATGGGTCTGGTCGATTCCAATATCAATCATGTTCATGAAGCATTTGAAAAACTGGACTTCTTTGTGGTACAAGATATCTTCTTATCAAGAACGGCACAATTCGCGGATGTCGTCCTCCCAGCAAGCCCAAGCTTCGAAAAAGAAGGTACTTTCACGAATACCGAACGCCGTATTCAACGTCTATATCAAGTCTTTGAACCGTTGGGTGACTCAAAGCCTGATTGGCAAATCATTATGAATGTAGCTAATTCGTTAGGAGCAGGTTGGAATTATGAGCACCCAAGTGAAATCATGGACGAAGCAGCTAAACTATCACCATTATATGCTGGAGTAAGTTATGAACGCTTGGAAGGTTATAAAAGTCTTCAATGGCCAGTGGCACCAGATGGTAAAGATACGCCGCTTTTATTCACGGAAGCTTTTCCTTTCCCCGATGGAAAAGCAAGGTTATTTCCAGTAGAATGGACAAAACCGATTGACTTTGGGGATGAGTTTGATATCCATGTGAATAATGGCCGATTGTTGGAACATTTCCACGAAGGAAACATGACTTATAAATCAAAAGGCATCACTTCCAAAACGCCAAAAGTATTCCTTGAGGTATCCCGGGAATTGGCAAAAGATAGAGGGCTTGAGAATGGCACTCTTGTTCGGCTTACTTCACCATATGGAAATGCAAAAGTGCAATGCCTGATTACGGATCGTGTAAAAGGTAAAGAGGTTTATCTGCCAATGAACGATTCGGGTGATGGGGCAATCAACCAATTGACAAGCAGCCATTCAGATAAAGATACTGATACCCCTGCCTATAAGGAAGTTCAGGCAAAAATGGAAGTGCTCAGGGTCAAAGGAGATAATCCATTGCCGAGCATCAACCATCGTAATGGTAATCCACAACCACAGATAGGTGTACAAGTACAAAAAAAATGGGCCCGCGAAGATTATATATTCCCAGGTGACCTCTTGAAAATCAAAAAGGAGGAGAGGAACCGTGGCTAAAGCGACAAAAGTGATCAATCGAATCACCTTAAGCGATGAAGAAAGAAGAAGATCTGAACTCGAGGATATAGAGCGTACCCTTTTGGAAAATAAAGAAGTGATTAAAGAAACGTTTGAAGTCATGAAAGGCATGCAGGATCGTGGGATATTATCAATGGTTAACAGTTTGTTGAAGGAAGGGGACAAAGTGCTGAACATTCTGGTCAAGACAGCAGACACCCCAGAAACGGCAAATACGCTAAAAAATCTCCTTCTCATACTTGGCACGTTAGGAACACTTAATGTACAGCAGCTTGAACCGCTTATCCTCAAAGTCAATTCAGGGATTGCCCGTGTGGCCGAAGCTGATAAAACTCCTGATAAGCCAAGCTATCTAGCAATGCTGCGTTCCTTGAATGACCAAGAAGTCAAACAAGCCATGACTTTTCTGATGACCTTCCTTAAAGGAATGGGGGAAGATACAAGTGATTTAGAGAGAACTACCCAACTACCAGAGAATCAGCAATTGCATAAAGTGAATGAAACAGCAGACATAGAACGGCCGACCACCAGAAAATCATACGGATCAAGTATACCCAGTAAAGGCGGAAAAGGAAAAAAACGAAATACCAGCTGGTTTTGGATTGCAGCAGGAGTTTCACTCTTAACCATTCCGCTAACTTTATCGAGAAGTAAAAAATAAGGGCCTTGCACGTTCATATTCGGAATATTGAGCGCAAACCCTGTAAACAGGAAGTTAAATTATGAACGATATATATTAAAGCCGATGATTTCCCCTAATAGGGAATCATCGGCTTTTTTCGTTGGAAGGTGAGGTAATAAAATTACTATCAATATTCTTCTCACTAACCTTTAATTTTTAAATTAGATACAAATATAATCAATCAGTGAAACGAACAAATACAAATGCACTTAATCACAAAGGGGCGGAAAAGTGCGAATAGGACGTTCTCTTAAAAGGGCTAAAAAAAACCTACAACCAATAGCACCTTATCTGACGTGGTGAACGAAAATATAGTGAGATTAATGAATGAGCTCGGGAACACAGTTCAGATTTGTCTGTTCGTATGATTGAATCTCCACTCCAAAAATCGGTACAAGCAGCTGTAATCCACCTTGACGGATTGGCTGATGCTAACATCATTAATGAAAACATAGTGGACCCATTAATACAGTGGTTTAAAGAAAATAATCAAATATTGACAGAGATAGAAGAACAAGCTAGACATATTTTAACGGTATGTGCCTAATAAAATTAACAAAGATGGTAGCGCTCTCACGACAATATCATCTCATCTCTTTTTTTAAAAGTGCGGTTAAACATCTAAAAATATGCACTAAGTCGTAACGTCAAGGCATTTATGCTTGTAGAAATACATCTCGTGCCATAAAATGGGAGTATAAAGGATAAAGGAGTGTATAAATGAAGGTTAAATTAATGACCATCACTTTGGGTATCTGCTCTTCATTAATACTTTCAGGTTGTTCAAGTGATGAGAAAAAAATTGTTCAAAAAGAAAGCAGTCATGAAGGACATTCAGAACATACAGTATCCGGTGATCTTCAGGAGGAGACCAGCAGTAAGGAAATAGCACCGGATTTCTTAGCTGATAAACCTGAGGATATGAAGACAATCTATTTAGCTGTTGCTCAAAACAAAGATTTACTAGAAAAAATACCTTGTTACTGCGGATGTGGAGAGTCAGCTAACCATAAAAATAATTACGATTGTTTTATCCATGAAAATAAAAAAAATGGTGAAGTCGTTTGGGATGACCATGGGACGAAATGCGGAGTTTGCTTAGAAATAGCTGCACAATCCATATTGGACTTGAATGATGGTATGAGCATCAAAGAGATCCGGAATAAGGTCGATGAAAAATATAAAAGTGGATATGCCAAACCGACCCCAACCCCTGAAGTGTAAAGGGAAAAAAATATGAAATTCTAGCGTGAAAATGATATTTGGAAAAATGGCTTTTGCCCGATATTCATTCGGAAATGGCCATTTTTTTATTTTTTGAAGGAATGGTTGCTTACATATATAATATTGATTGCAAAGGGGAATACTTCCAATAATCATAAAACCGTAAAGGAGCTATCCCATTGACATTAATCCGCCTTGGTTATGTAGCCATGAGTAATCATGTTCCAAACTGTTCACCATCCCAAACAATGACTTTTGCTCAGTTTTCGAAAATTAAGGACAGAGATGCCGCGATAAGGAAGCTCGAACGCATTTCAATTTCCAATCTTCATAATTGCTGGCGTTTACTGATTCATAACGAAGCTAATAATATTCAGTTCTTTAGGCTTTCTTCAAAACTTATCCCTTTAGCCAATCATCCAGAAATTCCAGAATGGGATTACATCGAACCTATTTCAGGAGAACTGGCTAAATTAAAAACATTCATAACAAATCACCCAAAAATAAGGATAGATTTTCACCCAGATCATTTCGTCATCTTGAATAGTACAAATATCGATATTCTGAAGACATCATTAAAAACATTAAGGATGCATCATACGTTATTGAAAAAAATGGGAGTGGATTCCGAGCATCGCTGTGTTCTGCATGTTGGCGGCGGTTATGGCGAGCATGTACAGGCGTTAGAGCAGTTCATCCATAATTGGGGTTTGATTCCTGAATCGATTCAAAGAATGGTCATTCTTGAAAATGATGATACAACCTATACTTTGTCGGAAACCCTTTATTTATGTGAGAAATTGGGGATTCCAATGGTTTTTGATTATCACCATTACCTCGCGCATCAGTTACCAAGTGAGGATTGGAAAGATCATTGGGATCGAATATTAAATACCTGGAGTAATTCCAAGCTACCTCCTAAAATGCATATTTCAAGTCCAAGGTCCGATAAAGAATTTCGAGCACACGCTGACTTTGTGGATACAGGAATGTTCATGGAATTTTTGCAACAAATAAAGGGAAGCTTACTACAGCTGGATTGCATGATTGAAGCAAAACAAAAGGATGGAGCACTTTTCCAGTTGATGGATGAGCTGAAAAGTTACAAAGAAATAGAAATCAAAGATGATGCCAGTTTTTATATTCATTAATTGTGTTTGGGGGTGCCTTTGACAAAGGGAAGTAATAAGATTCTCTTTATCAAAAATAATTGTTTACATAATGTTATTATTGTTAAGAAGGATGAATCTAACAACAAACGAGGAAAAGTAATTCAGGGACCGATTTTAGAAATTCTTAAATAAAATTAAGCACCTATTACTGCTTGATCGCTAATCAAGCATCTGATTTCCGTTCTCATTGAGAAATTGTTTAGAAGGAGGTAAGGGTAAAAAGTCTTAAAAAATTGTTGAAAAATTTATGCAAAAGCATGACTTGCATCCCAAATTATCTTAACCTTTTTAGATCAATCATGAAAAACAACTTTACTGGCCGCTTTTTAATGGAGGGTAAACAGAGATGATTTAGCAAGTTTAGAGCAGCATTCTAGCAATGTTGCTCTTACCTGTTGTACCATCCATTAATATATTGACCAAACAGAAGCATTGCATGGTGTCTAATTTATTTTCAGGTAAGATAGGACTACTCTTTATCAATCGTGTCTGAGCACTGGATCTGTTCCTTGCTTACTTCCCACAAACGCTTTGCCGCGTCCATGTTTTGAGCGGGTACAGATGGGATTGTAATTTGCATGTCAGTGTAATAACGGCCATTGTGACTGGTAATTTCGGCTGAGTCCGCCAACCATACCAAAGTTTCGGCACCTTTCTCAGGGCTTCGGGAGAATATCTTCATCACGGACATGGTCAACCGGGCCAATAGTCCGTTGTTCTGGCTAAAGTTCGTGGCAACTAGCCCAGGATCGAAGCAATGAGCTGTGACTCCGGTTCCCTCCAGTCGCCCCGCCAATTCAGCGGTGAATAAGATGTTGGCGAGCTTTGTTTCCGCGTAGCGAAATGTAGGGCCGCCAACGAACTTTTTGGGAAAGCTATAGAGATGCTCGGCGCTAAGATCGTCAAAATCAATCCCCTTCTTGGCCATCTTGTGACCGTGGGATGCGGTTGTAATTACTCGTGATTGCTCACTTTCCTTTAACCGATCAAGGAGCAGTGTCGTAAGCAGGTAGGGTGCTAGATGGTTGACCGCCCAGGTCATCTCCAATCCGTCGACAGTTAGTTGTCGAGTTTCGAACAAGGCGCCGGCATTGTTGATTAAGACATCCACTTTCGGGCACCTAGCCAGAATTTCGGCAGCAACCTGACGTATGGACTGCTGAGAAGCCATGTCTGCTAGGAACACATCCACTGTGGTGCTATTTCCGGTTAATGCCTTAATTCGATTCACTACTTCAGTCGCTTTGGTCTGATTACGTGCGACGAGTCCCAGGTTTGCGCCTCGAATTGCGAGTTCTTTGGCTGTGGCCAGCCCAATGCCGCTAGTTGCCCCGGTAATCACGACGTACTTGCCTTTCACTGTCCACTTATTCGTAATTATACTCTCCATTGTTATTAAACCTCTATCCCTGAAAGTTTATGAATGAACAATTCATTCTTTAGGCAAATAAACGAACATCATAATTTATTTTTTGCGAACCATCAACAGCAGCAATTCTTCTACTCCATCCCAATATTTTACATAACTTCGGAGGTGCTGTGTTTAATTCGATTGCAGCGGTTAGCTCAGCAGAGAAGCTCTATCAAACAAACGCAACTTCCAAGATGTATAAAAGTACGTTTCTCCTAACAGGATTGTTTTCAATTATAGGTGCTGCACTTGGTTTAATCCCATATGGACCGTATACTTCGTCTATTGGTTTTTTAGAAAGTACAAAAATATTAGATCGAGTAGCTTTAATAATCAGAGGAGCGTTTTCACTTTACTTGGATTTGTGCCTGCGTTATGAGCCTTATTTTCGACAATTCCTGTTAGGAAAGGGAGTGCTGTCTTATTTATGGCCTATATACAATTATTCGGTACCGCTGCATAATATTCAATTTAATTCTAAAACGATATACCGAATTGCTACTCCGACATCTTTATTATGAACATTCCTGCGGAAGTGTTCGCTACGATTCCTCTATATATTCGTCCCCTTATCGGTAATGGTATGTTAATGGGCGTACTTTTAGCTCTGGATCTGGAATGTTTTGTGGATTGGTCAAATTATAAATGGTTGGAATCAAGTTACTAGAGTGACATTCAATAATATTAAAGGCCGATGATTCCTTAGTACAGGTAAATTGGCTTTTTTTAAACAGAAATTACTCTTAGCGTTGTTTCCCGGATTTTGTTGGTATGGCCTCTATGCAATGGGTAATGCATACAATTTTAGAAAATATTTTAAAAATAGTGAATTTTAATATGATGCATTTTCGTACAAAAATATAGATAAGATAAAAAACGAGCTCCATATTTAGCTTTTAAAGGCATTGGTTGAAATCATTAGAGTCATTCATTAAGGATGATATAAAAACGCTCTATGAGGCTGTAAATGCCGTTAATGAAAAATACTAGATTTAACATTATTCACGGTCACTTTTATAAGAATATTCCGAATGTAACAAAGGACCTCTATTGATACATTCGAAAACGCATTAAATCAAGGTTTACAAGGGTATCGAAATTTATAAAACTTGCCTTTTTTTCACCTGTTCACGTACAATGAAAGAAGGGGAAAGGAGAATGAGCCATTCATGCAAGCAACCTCTCAAAGAATAAAGAATGTCCAGCCGATACGCCGGTTGGATCACATAGAAAAGATGAAAAAGTCATTATTAAAATATTGCAGCTACAGGGATTATATGATGTTTTCAATCGGGATAAACATTGGGTTACGTATAGGGGACCTTTTACAATTGCGTGTGAAAGATATTCTTGAGGGTACGCATATAGTCATAGTGGAGCAAAAGACTGATAAAATTAAGCGATTCCTTGTCAATCCTCAACTTCGAAAGGAAGTAAGGAAGTATGTCCGGAAATCGAACCTGAAAAATGAACAGTATTTATTTCCGAGTCGAAAAGGAAATGGTCCAATCACTAGGGTACAGGCCTATCGGGTCCTGAACAAAGCAGCTGAAATGGCAGACATTCCGGATGTCGGTACACACACTCTTCGAAAAACTTTCGGCTATTTGCATTATCAAAAATTCAAGGATATTGCTTTACTGCAGCAAATCCTTAATCATTCCAATCCAAAAGATACGATGATTTACATAGGACTCACACAGGATTTAATGGACGAAACATTAATGGATTTCTATTATTAACTGAACAACACGGAGTACAAATCTTGTACTACTCAGTGTTTTTATATTGATATCACAATCCTGCAATAGGAGAGTCCTTGCACTACAAAAATTATTTCGATATATCGAAAACTGGTATCATTAGTGTGGAGAGGTGAAAGTACTGTCGGAGAGGGATACTCGCCTTTTACTGGGAAAATAGACTTGTTTTGAAAATTATAAGAGTTTGATCGGGTAAAAAAGGGGACCCGCCAACCAAATGACATAAAACCTCACTAATACATTTTTTTGGAATTTTAATTTTTAGCTGGGTCCTATGCTAACCCTTTGTGCCTTTTCTATGTAGAGTGATTCCCTTTATAAGATAAAGTTAAGTGTAAATTTATTATTATAATTCGATTTTGTTACACTTATTAAATCAAGGCTGAATGACAATCCGTCTGTAGTCATCCAGCTTTTTTTCGTTGTGTTATTTTAGATTATTAAATTCCTCATCACTTACGGGTTTTAACCATTCCGTTTCCCCCAGTGCCATTGCTAAGTGAACAATCCAACTGTCTTTGGTGGCACCATGCCAATGCTTCACATTCGGCGGAATATTCACCACATCACTCGTTTTAAGTAATTGAGCTCCTTCTTCCTGATACCAACCTTCTCCACCATGAACCAATAAAACTTGCCCAACTTTGTGTAAATGCCCGCTATTGCGAGCTTCTGGCGCAAAGGTTACATTACCAACTGATGTGTTGAGTGGTGTAGGAACAGTAAATATCATTTGTAAGTATGCATCACCGATAAAGTTTGCTTCAACTTTTTGTCCCATCGGAAAATTGTGATATCACCTAATTGTTTATTTTCCAATTTTCTCTTTAAATTTGAATAAATGAGTAATCTTGTTTTTTCATTTTATAAAATTCACTCAATCTGATGTATTTTTGTGGATTTGAAATAAAGTCGCGATGTTTTTGTCTCTATAAAAAAGTTCCCTTCCTTAGAAAAAATTAGGGGTACTTAAATAAAAATAAGTTTCCAAAACTGAAGGTTTTTCCGGTATTTTTCCCGGCAGACCTTCGGTTTTTTTATGCCAATATCGGAAAAAATCCCAATCGTAAATTAATATAAGTCCATTCTCATTTTCAATCAAATACAATCTTGTTTTCTAAAGGCTGTTTTCCTCCAATTCTTGTCCCGTCAGGTTTCTGTTGGTTCCCTCATGCCATTAATTCGTATCCTTTTCCGTGTTTTTCCTCACTTTCTCGCCCCAGGTGGACTCTCCGTTTTCGTTCAGTTTCTTTCCAGTGTGGAACGGAATTTTTTTGTGGGGGCATTGTATATGGTCTGGGACTTTTGATAAAGATGTGTTCATGTAATTTCCTCAGTCAGATGTTTTTTCCCTCCTCTTTCAGGAGGGAAGAATGTTCGGTTTTACTACATAACTATAAAAGAAGTAAATAAAAATAAAAAATGGGTTGCACACAACAGCTACTTTGTAATACTATATAGTAGTACTCAGTAATACTAAGTAGATTATTAGGAGGATATATGAAAGATTTAACTGAAATGCTTAAAGGTGTTCTTGAAGGGGTGGTGCTTCAAAAGATCCATGCTGGAGAAACTTACGGTTATGAAATAACTAAGTACCTAAACGATTTAGGTTTTCGAGATATTGTGGAAGGAACTGTCTATACCATTCTTGTTCGAATCGAGAAAAAAGGGCTCGTCGAGATTGAGAAGAAAAAGTCAGAGCTTGGACCTGCGAGAAAATTTTACACGCTAAACGCTAAAGGAGAACAAGAGTTAAAGGAATTTTGGGAGCGTTGGACATTTTTAGAAAAAAAAATGAATGAAATAAAGGAGAAAAGAAATGTTTAAAAAAATGATGCAAGAAAAAAGAGAATATCGTGCCTATAAAAAACGAGTGAATAAATTACCAGAAGAATACAAAAAGGCAATGAAAGCAATTGAAAAATACATGTGGAATTTTGCAAAGGGATCAGGCATGTTTGAGATTTTGAAAAATATTTTAGAGATGTTTGAGAATAGTGCTACGGATGGCTTAAGCGTACGAGATGTAGTAGGAGATGATATTGCCGAATTTGCCGACTCATTATTAGCAGAATTTCCAGAAGAAACATGGATGGATAAAATGAAAAAAAAATTAAGGGATTCAATTGAGTAAAGGAGAGAGAGCCATGAATTTGAAGTGAACCCAAAAAGTTAAACACTTTATTTACTTAGGCAGCCTTTAGGGCATGAACCCGGTAATCTACCGGGCTCATGCCTTTTAATTTT
>NZ_JAGGQN010000026.1:0-27033 GCF_018613275.1 Bacillus sp. ISL-4 | reverse complement strand
AAAATATTGACTCAAATCCAGGTTTTTCAACGTTCTCACCGTCTAAATATTGCTCTATACCAACTATATAATCAGTCCATAAATCTAACCCACTAGGAATATCATTTCCTACAACAATTTGATCATTATACTGAATCTTAATATGCATTTGAATATGCTCCGGAGTAAATTTTCGATGTTCAAAGATTTCTCTTAATTTAAAGGAATCATCTAAGGATATATAACTCTCTTCACCTTCACTAATTTCAACTAGAAATGTACTTATTTTAAACATCATTAAACTCCAATCTTTAATAAATTTTATAACTATACTAACAAGTCCCTTTAGTTGCATAAATAAAAAGCTGCCTTAAAGACAGCTCCGATCTTCAGCTAACGCACCCGTTAGCTTAATATTTCTCTATTCTTTATTTCTGTTCATTAAGTTTGAAAATAGAGGATAATGTTTCGCCGTCTTTCCCTTCCACAACGCCCCATACCTGCTTTTCATCCTGCACGTCTGCGGTGCCATTTTCGTTGAACCACACCTTATATTTCTGCCCTTCCTTGTTATCTTGGTCTATAAACCAAAATACAGCATCTTCTTTGCTACCTTTATCAACTGATACTGTTTTATCCCATTTGACATCTGCTATAATGTCTTCAATCTTTTTGACATTTTCTTTATCCAATACAGCTCGTCTATCACTTAATCCACCGTACTCTACTATTTGATAGACAACGTCTTTTGCCTCAGGAGAACCCGAAGTTTTAGAGGAACTTGAACATCCCCCTAACGCCACAATTATAACAAGCAAACTGAAACTCCATAATAATTTCCTCATACTCACACCTCTTTTTTCCAATTACACCATTCATAAACAGTGTTGATTGAGGAATTTCAGTTTTTTATCAACTCCATTTTACTACTTCTTGTTAAACTAAACTGCCCCGTTAGTGCCATAAGAAAAGGAGCTGCTGATCAGCTCCTGGTAATGAAGTAAAGCACCCGTTAGTTCAAATTTGCAACCTTTCAGATTGTCCCTTACTTATAAAATGATTAAACAAAAGATAGATATATACCCCTATCACACCTCCAAGGGTATTTAGAATGACATCATCAATGTTTGTTAAACGAGAATATAAATCAAACGCTGACCCTGTAGAATTTTCAATAAATTGAATTAGTTCAATCCCAATAGAGATAAGCATTGTAACCATAATAGTCTTTTTTTTACTTTTTAAGATGCTAAGAGACATTAGTGCAAAAGCTAATGGGGTCAACATTAATAAAGGGCCCATTAATTGTGTAATTTCTGATTCTAAAATTGTTTTAAAAGGAACTAAATTTAGCAATGGAGTTGTTGAAGATATAACTGGACTTCCCCAATACCATACTGGAATAAAGGTAACTACCTGATGTAATGAGCATAAATACACAATAAAAGAAGTTAGAACGACTAACTTATAAAAATTATTTACTATCGCTTTTTTTATCAAAAATATCACACAAACCGTTATAGGAATACAATTGATATAAAGCTCAATGAATTTTATACGTAAAAAACTAGAATCATAATTAAATTTCAATATTAACGGGATAAGGAAATAAAAAGTAGGAATAAGAATTGTAAACCATTTCACATTTTTTGACACAGCGAACCTCTTTCTTCACAAAATCTTATTAATAATGACTTTGTCCAAGTATTAAAATCTTGTTAAACTAACCTGCCCCTTTAGTGCCATAAGAAAAAGACTGCCTCAGCAACCTTCCTTATTGAAGTAAGCAACTGTTAGTGAAAAATTTAAATTATAATTTATTTTTAATACAATTTATTAAGTAATACATTTGTGAAATCAAAAAAGAAAGAAGAATGACAATAATTGTTCCAAATGTGTAAACTGCATCTTCTGCGGGATCGCCCCCACCAATAAATACAGAACCTAAAATAAAAAAGAGAATTACACTTACCATTACAGTTAAAAAGAATATACTAATATACTTTGCCATAAACTCTCCCCTTCTTGAGTTTCAAATAATTTAACATATAATATTATCATTTCTTATGGAACTAACCTGCCCCTTTAGTTCAATACAAAAAAGGCAACCTTAGCAATCTCCCTTATTGATGTAAAGCACGAGTTAGCTTAACAAACAATTTAATGATGTGAATTATTTACATTGTTCCTTTTTCCAAGCGAAAACCCAGCAGCTAATAAAGATACTGTCGCTAAACAAACTCCAATAATCATAGAATAGTTGAAATAATTTTTAAGTGCCATACCACTAGAAATAGCTACAATAAACAAAAGTAAAAAGAAAACCGTATAATTCATTTTCATAATTTCTCACCACCATTTATCAATATTACCAAAAAAATCAAATGAATTGTTGAACTATCCTGCCCCGATAGTTGCATAAAGAAAGAGCTGCCTTAAAGACAGCTCCGTTCTACAGCTAACGCACCCGTTAGTTCTTCAAGGTGTTTTTCTTTATTCTTCGAATGTACGATAATGTAAAGAATCGTGCATAGATAAGGGTGCCGTTTGGCGACCTTATTTAGTTAGTTCCAAACAATTATTCCCAGAATCGCTATTGACAAAATATTACTATATTATTAAAATGTTGGAATATAGTAATTATTTTTCCTTTTAATTGATTTATACTTCGATTGATATGAATTTAAGTGAAAATAACATTCTATTAAAATTATTTTAGGGGGATTTTTTGGTGAACAAAAAAGCAGGTTTTGCATTTTTAACAGCTACAGCTTTATTTACTTCAGGAGTTATTCCTACAGCATCTTTTGCTAGTGAAATAAATACTGAGAGTCAAGTAGTACAAACAGTAGAAGAAGAATCCGCATTATCACTTGAACAATTATATGCTGATTATCAAATTTCTGATGCTACTATGGAAGGGTTGGTGCGTACAGTTACGTATGAAAAAAACGGTGAAAAGCATATTGTGGTTTATAATGCTGAAAGTGGAAATGTAACAATTGATGGTGTGATACAAGAGGGTCTAACTTACGAGTACGATCCTAATAAAGCCCTTGAGGTAAATAATTCGAATACAAGTAATTCTGGAATTACAACTTACGCTGCTGCTGCGAAAACGGGTTATAAATATGTAGGAACTATGTCGGGACATACCAAAGAAGCTAAAGATGCCGCACAACTTGCATTAACTTTAGCTGGAATTATTCCAGGTGTAGGTTGGGGAGCCGGATCAGTTTTAATTGTGACTGGTTATGTTGCTGGACAAAGAATACCAAGCCTTTATTATACTTATGATTTATATCAAAAAGGATTTATGACTGAGAGTTGGTATCAATATAGTACAACACGTATGTATAAAGATAGTGCACACAAAAAACCTACGGGTAAAGCTTGGACAAGTAAAGCTGAAAAAATTTATTTACCTAATAGTTAATTAAAATCCTAACAAAAAAAAGAAACCTCTGATTATTTAATCAAAGGTTTCTTTTTTTTGTTAGGATTTATGTTCCTTGAGTTTCTTGATTTTAAAACCAAGGAACACTATTACACATACAATATAAATCCCAAGATATACAGAGGGTAATTTTTCTGAAAGCATCCAATAAGTACTGAAGGCGATTAATAATATATACATTAGAAAATCAAAAATTTTAAATTTCATAGATTATTCTCCAATCATTGGTTTGATTTTATTAACAAATTATAAAAGATATACTAATATATGTATTATAAAGAACATTTTTAGTATATTCAATAATTAAAAATACCTGGTTTATTTGTATTTATATTTAAATTAACTATTTTCAGAAAATATATACCGTTAATATCTTGGAATATGCTATAACTACTGTAATAACCTATCATTACAGTTTTAAAATGAGAATACAAAAAGACCTCCCTTTAACATTTTTTTAAGCAATCCGAATGTACGATAACGCACCCGTTAGTTCATTAAGAAAAGCACCTCTTCTTTTTTCTATTTCTAAAATAGCCTCCTATTGTCGCTCCAAGACCCGCAAGTAAAACAACGAGTATTAATTCGCCAATATAATTAGAAGGGTTAATTATATTAAAAATAATTGTGCAAAGTGCTCCCCATAAAAGAAAAAGTAGCAAATCTCCAATTGTAAATTTCATAGTAATTCTCCTTTGTTTGTTAAAAATCTTTATTTTTCGATATATAAATACTAATTCATTCATCACTCTTTTGGTTCAATTATTTCATACTAAACAGTTGCAAAAAGAAAAAGCTACCTTAAAGACAGCTCCGATCTTCAGATAACGCACCCGTTAGTTGAAGAGTGGGTAATAGACTATTAAAAGAACTCCTAATAAAATAAGACCAAAGATAATGATTAATCCACTTGTATCTAGTAAGACACCTAATATTACCCAAAATAAATAGAGAATTTTATTTTTTGTACTTTCATCCTTATTATTTTTGTAGGCTTCTTTAATTAGCCACCCTAAAATACTACATCCAACAACAACCAATATTATACCAATAGTCATTATTTTCATAAATTTCCCCTAGGTTATTAAATAATTTTTTTAATATCTTATTTAACTATTCTGCCCCGATAGTTGCATAAGAAAAGGAGCTGCTAATCAGCTCCTGATAATGAAGTAAAGCACCCGTTAGTTCATTAAGAAGTACTTCCGACTCAATCAAATAAAATAAACTCTTTACTAAACGAATTATAATTCTTGGAATAAGAGTGAAGATGTTAAAAACCAATTCAGATAAGATGGAATCACGAATTTCATTCTTATGCTTTTGAAAAAACCTTCTTTGCCTTTCTTTTTTCATCTTTTGTATCCTCTTTTTATCTTTCATAATTACTCCAATTATATTCCTCTAAAATACATCCTCAATTATTCTGCCTCTGTAGTCCATAAGAAAAAGAGCTGCTGATTCGTCTTCTGATATTGAAGTAAAGCATCTTTTTGTTCAATCACAAAAAATATATAACCCACAATTGAGATAAAATGATTAGTAAAAATGTCAAACCTAGGCCAATTAGTTCCTTTTTTGTTGCCCTTTCTAGTAAATACCGTTCAATTAATGTTAAAGACAATCCAATGACTATGAGGATATAAGCCATAGACCGATAATCACTGTAAACACCGTAATACAAGGTGGAAACAAAGATGATAATTCCTGCTGTTATCCATAAGAGTAACGCTGGAATAAACAAGGGCTTTATTCTGTTTTTTAATATTTTCATTTTAATACACTTCTCCATAAAGACATCTTACCAAAAATCATCCTTTATACCTCAAGAAAAAATTTCCTTATCTTATTGAACAAACCTGCCCCTTTAGTTTAATAAAAGAATCCTGTTGATTTTGAAAAACCGTAATCGTTTGTGGATCCTGCTTGTAATTAATGACAAATGGGGAAAGTTATCTCCCCTGTTCACCCCCCAATGCCTACCCAAGTGTCGTTTGGGAATTCCTTTTTCACTAGTTTAGTAATATTTTTATTGTTTTTATCATAAAAGATTATTTCTAAATCTAATGAATTAAAATTATTGTACGTCTTCTTGTCAACTTCTTTTAATGAAACAGAAAGATTCTTTTTCGGTTTAAAGGTATGAGAGAAAACACCCTTTTGTTTTATAACAACTTTGTTTATCTTCTCACTTTTATTATCGACAACCATTACGCAGAACGTCTTGTTATCAATTTCAATAAAACCTTCTGTTAATGGATCGTTAGAAATATCGGCCCCGCCCATAAACTCATACTTGTTTTGCCCCTTATTTTTTATTTGAGTGAACCCATAGCATTTATTGCAGGATATTTTATTTTCCGTTCTAAATAAAACAATCTTTCGGTTTGTATTGGGAATTGAATAAAGGGAATCAATTTCCGGACGTATTTGGCCTTCTTCTGTTGCTTCATCTGAATGTAGATATTGTTTTGACACTTTTTCTAATGCTTCCTTATCTAAGGAAGACACTTCATATTTTTGACAACCGGTTAAACACAGAAAAACACTAAATAAAATAACAATTACGTGTGAAGCTTTCATAGTGAGCTAAATCCTCTCTTTTTCTTAACGGAACCTTGCATATATCACATAATTCCATTTACTTCATTCATTTTAATTTTCATACCTATTCTTTACAAAACCTAATAAAATAGAGTTGCCGCAGCAACCCAATTTCAAATCATTTACAGCCCTGGTATCACAGTAATGGATCCTAATATATATATATTAAATAGATCTATTATTCAAAATGTACGCCTTTTCTATTAAGAAGTACGCCACCAGTTCCATACTTAGCTTTTAGTGCCCCTCTAAAGGATTTCTGGTCTAGATCTTCGGAAAATGCTTTTTGCCACAACTCAAAAACGTTATGGTTTTTTTTATGTCCATTTTTATTTGTTAAGCTAACAATATGAAAACCATATTCATCTTTACATCTAGCCAATGGCCTTTGTTCTCTTAGTGATATAATCCTACCTGTTTCTGTGACTTCGTAAAGTTCTTCATACTCTTTAATCATTTTTCTTTTTTCTTGCATAAAAATCTCTTCCTTTACATATTTTTCTGTTATTTAATAATAACATTTTTTCATATTACCTTTTAATGAATTTGTTAAATAAAAGAAGCTGGCCGCAGACTACCGAGTTCGGTTTTGAGGTGTAAAATGTTAATTTACACAACCAAAAAGAACCCAATTAGCAATGCTTCCAACAATCAATTTAAACACTATTTAACATAAGAAAACGAAAGGTTATCGCAAGCTAACTCTACTAATTTATAGTGGTCTAAATCTGTTTTTACCATCGCTGTTTTCGCAAGTTTAGTATGACAAAATAATATATAGACGTTTGATAGTAAAAAAACATTATTCACCACCCTAACAGGGATAACAAATTTTACTCATTTGTTATCCCTGTTTTTCGTGCTCTTTATTATGTTATTTTTGCCCCGGGAATAGGTAATATTGATTTCGCTGTTATATTTTTTATGTTTATTTTAATTAAACATTCCCCACCTAAATTTTCGAAAACTATCGAAAATTCCATTATTAAACTCTCTTACAACAGTGAACCTGCCTCTTCCGTTTTTAAATCTACGATAAACACTTACTTCTAATTAATATCTCAAGAGAATAACCGGCTTTACTTACCTCTGAAAGTGGGTTTTAAATTTCTTTTTTATTTTTTTCTATAGACTCTTGAAAATGCGGAATTCAAAAAATATAATGTGTGCGAATTAAATAAGTTAATTCAAATTAAATACTATTAAACTAATAAATTAACATAAGAGGAGAAAAAATTTATGCCTAAAAACATCGAAGATTATCCAATGATTTTAACTGCTGTACACATATCTGAAATCCTATGTGTTTCAAAACCTACAGCTTACGAATTAATGGAACAAAAGTCATTTCCACTCATTAAAATAGGGCGAAGCAAACGGGTTCTTAAAAATGAATTTTTCCAATGGCTGTCACATCAACAAGTCAACGCATTATAAAATGGCTTGCAAGTGGTCAAACTGATACTAGACCACTTGCTTTCCATTGTTCTAACACGAACTACAATAGGATATGGGGGCAAGCAATATGAAAGGCACTGTTAAAAAAAGGGGAACTTGGTCATACATTGTAGACATCGGAAGAGACCCAATCACAGGTAAACGAAGACAAAAAACAAAGAGTGGTTTTCCTCGTCAAAAAGATGCAGAAGCTGCTCTTCGTAAGATTATTAATGAACTGGATGAAGATCGATTTGTGGAACCAAGCAAAGAATCCTTTTCATCCTATATGGAATTTTGGTTTACGTCCCATTATCAAAAAAGGATTACAGAAACAACGGCCTCAAGCAGAAAGTATTTGATGGATAAGCACTTAATACGAGAAAATCCTTTTGCCAACAAACCCCTTTCAAAAATTACGACCGAAGATATCGATGTTTTTTATAACCTCAAATTAGATGAGGAGTATAGAACAAGTACCATACGAAAATTACATCAGTTGTTAAATCAGGCCTTCGGTCAAGCTGTAAAGTGGAAAAAGATTAGTTTCAATCCGGTGATCAATGCTGATCCACCCTCGGTGAAAAAAGAAGAAATGCAAATATGGTCCTTTGATGAGATTGATTTGTTCCTTAATCAATGCAAGGGAGAACGACATTATCTAACCTTTTTAATCGCCATTTATACGGGTATGAGGAAAGGTGGGCTCCTTGGGTTAAAATGGAGCGATATTGACTTTGAAAAAAAAGTCATCCGGATACAACGGTCCCTTTCTCACATTCCTAATAAAGGGTATCGTTTATCCACGGTGAAAACGAAAAAATCAAAACGGCAGGTTCCGATTCAAGATTTCCTGATCAAGGCATTAAAGGCTCATAAGGAACGACAGGAAACCCAGAGAAAAAGACTGGGGGAACATTATCAAGACCAGAACTTAGTCATTTGTACAGAGATTGGCACCTTTCAAGATCCTCGGAACGTGTTACGTGTGATGAAGCGTATCAGTAAAGCGGCTAACGTAACACCCATTCGGTTTCACGATATCCGGCACACACACGCTTCCATCTTGATTTCTGAAGGGGTAGATATCGTCAAAGTACAAACTCGTTTAGGACATTCGAAACCTAGCATCACGTTAGAGCATTACGCCCATATGATGCCCAACCAAGATGATGAAGTGGCTGATATTTTCCACAACGCCCTTCAGAAGTCCCGTTAGCAAAATGTGAGCAAATCACTATCATTGATCTAAACGCATCCAGTAAGACAAAATAAAAAAGGCCCAAATCCTTGTTATATCAAGGATTTGAGCCTTTGGTAGTTGATGACCTGTGAGGGATTCGAACCCACGACCCCTTCCCTGTCAAGGAAGTGCATTGGTTTTAGGGTGTTTTAAAGTAGTTTAAACGTTGATTTATCAACATTCTAGCGAATATTCTTTCACCTGTCAAATTGCATTTTGACCTCTTTCCTCGTAAAGCCAATACTTCCTTCCCTTGTTTTTTCCTCTATCATTAATTGTTGCACTTAGAACGGTTCAAAATGAGCCATTCGACAAATTCCCCTGTTTATCTGGGTGTTCAAATAATAATTAGAACAAGTGAAACTTGCTAAATTCCTTATGTATCAAGGGTTGGAGAAGATTTCACTTTCGCCCACTATATTATATATAGAAACCGTCTTGAATCTTTCTTAAATATAACCTTCCTCAACAGATACAGTTTCGGATTCTTGCATTGATGCGTAGAAGGTTTGTCCCTCATTGACGAATTTACTTCTGAATCTCACGAAATACATAGCATTAGGGGTTAGGTTAGTAAATTCATATTGAGTTACGTCACCAACTTCAATTGTTTGCTGGACGCTCTCACCGCCAAAAATCATATACCAACCTAACACGATTTCATAACCTGCGAAACCTGCATAGTTGTCTGCATTCGCTTCTCTATCCCATGCAACGTGAAGTTTACCGTTGTACTGGTAATATTCAGAATCCGTTGGTGTTGTATTTATGTTACCAACGTTTGTTCCAAGTGTTGAAGGTGGAAGTGGTGTTCCTGTATCCATAGCAACTACCATGCTTTCCGTTCTGGCAGGCAAAGTTGATTCATCAGATTTAAGAGTAGAGAATTTAGAATAAACCTCTGCAATGTAGTTGCCTTCTGGGACATTGAACGTATGAGAGAAAATATTTTCACCAAGATGTTGAGCCATGTACTCAACATTGTCTTTTAATAGACGGACTTCGTAACCTTCGAAACCAACATATTCGTTTCTATTTGCTTCTGCTTTCCACGTTAAGACGATAGAACCGTTAGCATTTGCACTTGCATTGGTGATTGTATGAGTAAGTGGTGTTACCTGTGATTGATACTCATTTAGCACGAAATCTCTTTCTAAACCAAACATTGTTGTATCTGTCACATCTTCTAGATTTGCAGGTGTTTGGTAAACTCCACTCTCTCTATCAGTAACATTTGCTTTTCCATCAAAGTTGCAGGTTACATCCAGAACACCTTTGTTTACTGTTGAAACACCGATTATCTTATAAACTCTGTCACCAAAAATAATCGAGCCACTAGATGTGTTTGAGATTTTTAGAAGATTCCTCGTTTTAGCGTTATCCTGTACAAAAACATGGATTTCAGAATGTACCGAAATTATTTCTGCTGTTCGAGTGTACTCTAAACCAAAATCTGTTGTTTGTTGAACGATAGCAGGTGTTTTGAGAATAAAGTCATCTGGCGGTGTGTTCATTGACGATAGGTTGAAGAATACTTCATGTTCTATCATTCTCATGTTTGCCTTGTATGATTCGTATCGTGGAGTGCCAACTTGTGTTGTTAGCATCCAATATTTACTGTCATAGAAAACTATGTCACCACGATTCATGTTGAAATCAGTTGAGATATACTTGTCATTAAACTCTTTTACTGCTGAATTATTAGAGATTAAAGCATATTTCCTGCTACCATTAACGAAAACCTCTGCACCGTTAAGGTTCATCATGTTTTTGAAATCGTTGTTAGGTATTTGAAAAATATTAAATTGTTCCATTGTCATTCTTCTTTCTTATAGAAATAGGTTAAAAAAGTTTGAAGGTTTGCTGTCATCTTTAGGCATTTGACGAACCTTCACTTCTAATTGGTTGATTCGTGATTGAAGTGCTTTCGCAAAATCAGAAACAGTCATATCATCTTGCTTATAGTTCTTCATTAAATGTGGTTGGTTTGCAACGCTATGCAAAATTGATAGTGCTGTTGCATAAATTGCACGCTTAGATGCTTTCGAAGCAGAGTTATAAACTTCTAAACCCTTCAATCCTTCTTCCTCTAAATAAACTAACAATTCCTCTTGTGGAATGTTAAGACCTGCGATTTCCATTTGTAATCTTTCAATATTGTCCATGAATAGATTCTCCTTTGTAAGTGATTTATTGTATATTAAACATTCTCTAGAGTTACAAACTAATTGGTTGATTTGCTCTTGAATGTCGTTAGGTATTTTTAAAGGTTGTTGGTTGTAAAACCAAGTACCTTGATATGTAAAAACGAAAAGATGTGCTTTACCGTTGTAATGCTCACCGATGCAAAATCCATCTAACTCTAAACCATTTTCAGTTTCATCTTTGTAGTGAGTGAGTGTTGAGTGAGCAGGTGAGAACGTCAATTCTTGATAAAGCATGTGTGCCACATAGGGATAAATCGCTTTATATTGAATCGTTGTCATTAGTGGTTGCTCATGTGGAATTTCGTTCATGAGCGTGTAAGTGTTCAAAATCCTCTCTTTTAAGAAGGTTATTGATTGTTTTGGTAGGTTGATAATGCACTCGATGTTGAGTGAGTGAGCGAACAATGATTGGCTCTCCTTTCGTAAATTTTGGATTAAAGATGCTCTCAATAGAGCGAATTTTTTCTTGTGTGTGTTGAGAGGTTGGCTAATGACGTTTTTTGGAAACATGGGGTATCTAACAAATGTTCTTATTAGACACCATTCCGAACACATTCTAAAAAATCATCTGGACAACGCAAATAAGACCGATGAGGAAACAACCAGAAAAAATTAGGTTGCTCTCGTTCGACTTGTAAGTATACCCATAATATTAATTATAGAGCACATGCAAAAACTGTATGAATATACGACGTTTATGCAATCGTAAAACAGGAACGTATGTGCTTAAAAATCATCTAGTTTACATAATTCACATTATAGGAAGGCGTTTTCCCTTCCACTATCCGCTTTGCTCTAACGGATAAAAGATTTCTTTTATACAGTTGTCCATCTGGTATGGTTGGAAATATAGGTGAAATGTATAGTATTCGAGGAATTACAGCGTACCATATATTCTAACCATTATCAACAGGAATCCCAGACAGTCACGACTAACGAACCGATTTCCTTATGTATATTTGGCGTTACATTCGCATATACACACATATATATTAACAGGGGTGTTGCGTCAGGCATATACCAATTCCATTGGAAACCTTGATACTAAAGGGTTTTCTCTTTACGAATCCCCTCTAATTCTCAATTGGTTACACATTGATTTCACATCTGTATTACTCTTAAACGATTCCCTTATCTGGCTCGACTGTATCCCCTTGCGTGACCTTATCAGTTACACTCTTATCTGCTTGACGTTGAATACGCTCTAACTCTCTCTGACTGTCATTAATTAAAGGAGCAATATCAAGAATGCTCTCAATGCTTATTGCACCCATATCATACATTTTCTTAATGTTATCAATAACATCTGATTCGTTGACTGGTCTAGCATAGTGGAATACTACATCTAATGATTCAATAGTATCTTCATCGTATGACTTACCTAACCTACCCATCAATCCTGTTACCTTCTCGAAGCGTTGTTCCATACCTTCACGAAGATACTTCTCATTGATACCTGCCTTCATATCTGCCAACTGATAAAGAATCTTCATAGATGTTTCACTAAGGTTGCTCACATCAGTAGCATTCAAGGATACCGCAGGTATAGATGCAATGTTAATCAATTCCTGTTTCAATGTCTTATAAATTACTTCGAATGCTTGATGATTAAGTTCATTGCTCACCATCTTGAAGTCAGCACCATCATCAAGGTTAAGACCTCCACCTACGATATGTTGGTTAAGACCCTCGCTGTTAGTTAATGATTGACCGATAACTACTGCTATAGGGTTATGATGCTTATAGAAGGAATCACTAAACTTACTAAGTATATCCTCCATGCTATCAATGATGTTAATGAAGTCATCAAGGTCTGACTTACCAAACATTTGAGACATTTCATTATCGTTCTTATAGTGAATAGGTAAGCCACTAACATTCTTAAATGAGTTAATCATTGTTAGTTCTGCATGACCAACTGTCGAATACTTCTCAACCTTATCTTCATAGTAGACAACATAGAAGTCGCTCTCTAGAGAGGTATAATACTCTACGAATGCAATCATCTCTAACTCATCGTTATAGATTGGGTAGCCATTCTCTGGTTGAATCAGTTTGCTTTGGATATTACCTTTGTTGTTTACAAATACATATTCATAAGCATTACCGTACTTTACAATATTGTTTAGGATATCGTAGTCAATCTTGTCGTATTTACCTTTCTTATAAACCTTTTTCAAATCAGCAACAATACCTTCTTCACCTGTGATTGTTAAAGGGTTTTTCAATAGATACGTAGTTTCTAATTCGACAACCTTTTTACCATATTGAAGGGTGATTTTACGTGGCTGGTAAGGTTTACCGTTATAATCCTCTACGCCACGATTTAAAATAGCATGTTTCCCATCTAAGTATTCTCTTTTACGAATAACTTCAAGGACACGCTTTTGATTTACATGGTGGCTTACTTCTTCTGTAAACCATTCTTGATTGCCATTATGGACAATCTTAATATACTCTTGTATATTCATTCTTTTTCTTCCTCTTTCCAAAATAAAAAAGCACCCTGTAAAGATGCTCTCAAATATTATTTTAATTGTTGGGCTAGGATAAATTCAGCAAATTTCTTTCCATAAAGTGTAAGGATAACATCCTTACGAATATTGTCATTGTCGTATCCAATTAAACCTGACAATCTTAATTTTACACTTAATAGTCCTAAGTTGACTAATTTACCATCAATTGTTCTTTGTAATGCTTGCTCTTCGCTTTCCTCAATATAGATATTTGCATTAATTGATTGATCTATAAAATAAAAAAATCTTTTTACGTCCTCGTATCTAAGATTTCGCAATGTATCAAAATAGTTTATTATAAGTGATTCATTGTCTTTTTCGTTAATAAATACATTTTCAAATCCATGCAATATGTAATTAATTTTGGCATCTTCGTGTTCTTCAATTAAATCTGACAGAACTATTGGGGCAATTCTTTCTTGAATAAACTTTTCTGATAATAAGGTGTTTGAGTATAAAACACTTATACGTTCTAATTGTTCACTGTGGTCTTGCACCCTATTTTGTAATCTGTACATTTTGTATGTTTGTAACGCCGACCCTAAATAAGGTGATAGTTCCATACCTATTTCAATTAATTTGGGAAGTGATGGATGTATATTTAAGGCAGTATCTAATATTGCTTCCAGACCTTTTTTCATTCAGTTTCCTCCTTGAATGATAGTTCCTTTTGAACTTAAATAACTTCTTTTAAATCTCAAATAGCACCCCCTAAAGGGTGCTTTGATTTATTTTCTTAGTTATCCAATTCTTCATCTGCATATATTCTAATGTTAATTCCTCGTTTACAGACATTTCATCTGGTTCATTACCTGTGTTCTTGTGGTATTGTTTCACATTATTAATAAGGTTGTTGAATGTTTTTATTTTACTTTTCTTATCATCTTCTACCGCAAAAGAAAATGGAGAATCCCCAAAAATCGGCATTCCATCTTGCATTTTTATAAGCATAGTATGATACACTACTGAGCCACTTTTAACAGTATCATGATGATAATTGTACACTTTGTTATTTAATACAACATTAGACCGCTCTATTTGATTAATCTTTTTTCGATATTTACTAAGCATGTTATAATCATCTTCACCTAAGTCATCAATTAATTTACATTCTCTTTCTGCTACATGTTCATGTATTTCATCATCTAGGTCAACGTCCACAGTAATTTGTTTATAAGAAAATACTAGATTATCACCTAACTTATCACCGTTACTATAGTAAGAATCTATTCTGGCAGGTCTAACTTTTCCGTTATAATCAAATTCTACTGGATTTCTACGAACCGTCATATAATCCGCTCCTTTTTACTAAATTAATTAGATATCCCATTTCATTCTAATATCGGTTGTAAAACTATTATTCCTTTTAATTCTTTTAGAACTTCATGGTCAACTTTGTTTATAAAGTGCTTATAGAAACTTTGATTTAGCAACAAGACATATGTTTCAGAAAGGTCAAATTCAAATTCGCTCTTAACCCTCCATTCTCGCTCATGTGTCCAATCAATTATTCTATTTTCATTAGATAAGTTAAAATTCACAATCCTCCACCATTCTTCTTGTGGAAGGATTTGTTTTGCTATTTCCTTATCTTCATATAACACAGGTCTACCACCTTTTTCATAAACATACCTTTTTGAAAAAGATAAACCTATTGCATCATATCTTCTTTTTCCACCCAACTCGGCTTTGTTCTGTTGTTCATGATATACATTCTGACTAACTCCATATAAAGGTGCTTCTTGAAAACAAACAGCAGGATTATCACCAACGATAAAACCTTTATTAATGTCGCTACCGTTTATTTTTCTTTCGTTTAACATCTTGATAAGAGTATCAACTGCATCTGAAACTTTAGTTTCTATCCTTGTTAAATGCGTAAGATGAGCAGTAATATCGCTTCGTTCTTTAGTTCTCTTTCTCCATTTTTCTAGGTTATATCCTGTTCGCCCTGCACTTGTTTGAAGTTTACGTGTTGGCATGGTTGAATTACCTCTTTTTAATAGAATTTTATCACATAATTTCTTTATTTGGCAGATTTTACACGTACCACTTATTCGCTTTTTTCGCTTGTACTGCCAATGCTAGACCGATAACGTTGTCATCATGGTTGCCATTGCCTTTTTTGTTTCCTGTTTTACCTTCGTTTTCAATAAAAATCTGCATTTGCTCTAAGGTTTCTCTGCATTGAACCAAAATCAAGTCACACTCAAACTGCTCTTTTAAATCAGTAATCATGATTCTTTTGCTCAATTGGTCTGTATTCCAACCTAAATAGAGCACCTTTTTACCCTGTTGCTGATTGAAACGTTTATGTTTGTATAGATTTAGATACTTATATTCTTTTCTTAATCGCTCTAAAATCGGTGTACCATATGAGTTTCTTTCTACTGCAAGGAAGGCATAATTGAACCATCTTCCAATCTCATCAATAACTTTTGCAAACTCATATACAGGGATTTTATTGTCATAGAAACTCAATACCTGTTCGCCATCATCATTTAGTAATGAAATTGTTGAATAATCAGCACCAGAACCCGATGCAGTATCCACACCGCCATAATATTTCTCACCTTGAATCGGCACTTGATAAATCATCAATGACTTACCTAAAAACCTTCTTAAAGTGTCTGGAATGTACATTTTAATATCCGCATACGTTTTTGGAGTTGCCACATAACGCAAACGGTCAATGATTTTTGATTGGTCAAATACGCTCAATCCACTACTAATGAATGATTCCATTGGTGTTGAAGGAAATTCTTGATAAAACTGTTGAATGCTCATATCAAGTAGTTTCCATCTTCGCCACATTAGTTGTTTAAGTGTTGCACCATTTTTAAGTAAAACTTCTTCTTCTGGCTCTAAATCCTCACTACTTAGGCGTTTTCCTTTGTTATTCGCCTTGTACCAAATTTCTGCTTCGTCATAATCTTCTTTGAATTGCTTCGCATATGAAGAAGAATAGAAGGGGAAAAAGAATGCTCTATATTTGGAGTTTCCTTTATAGGCGTTCATGAAGTGTTTTTGATAGTGGTTAAAACCGTTTGAGGTTGTTTCTATAACTATTTTTGATGTTTTTGATTTTGCCAATGCTTGTTCTGCTGATAGCAAAATTTTATCTTGATTCTCATAAAACGCAAACTCTGATAAAAGTATGTATTCGAAGGTTGAGCCACGACCAACATCTTTTCCACCTGCTGTTGCAAGGGTGATTGATGAACCGTTATCAAACTTTAATTTACCTCTATTGTTTTCAATATCTTTTGGAAATGGATACTTATCTTTTGGCAAACTATCATACATATCTTTTAGTTTTTCAAACAATAACGTTGATGATTCCTGTTTATAGGAAACAATCATGTAGTTTGTTCGTGGTCTTGTACACGCATAAAACAAACATAGACCTAAAGACAAGGTTGAAAATCCAATCTGCCTTGCCTTTGAGATAATGTTGAATCGAATCATCTCATTAATGAAATATTCTTGCTGTTCGTTCACCGTAAAATGAACGTATTCACCTGTATTGGTTGTAATCTTGACGAAGTTTTTCAACCATAAAACAGGATTTCGGCTAATCTGCTCTAACTTCTGTGCAGTTGTTAATTTCTTCGTCATTCTCTACAACACCAATCCATCGTCATCATTTTCTGTATCTTGTACAGACAAAGATGCTTTTACCATAATATTAATTTCTTTATTGAGAGTTAAAAGCAATTTGACCTGCTTATCGTCACCTGTAAGTGCCTTCTCTCTAACAACTTGATAGATTGCATGGATATCATTAATCATTTTTGATTGCAGATAAAGAGCCACAAGGGTTGCGTACTCTGATGATTTTTCCCATTCAATAAAACCATTGATTGTCTTTCTGCTAGTTATTTTCAACAACTGTTCTTCTGTTTTAGGTTCGATAGATTTGTCGAACCTAACATCTGGAAACTTGTATTTAAAATACTCTCGATTCTCTTTCGAGATTTTATTTAATGCTTCTTTTAATGACATTTTTTGGTTTCCCTTTCTTTATTTAAATTACTTCATCGAGGAAGTCAAAATTCTTAGTTTCTTTCCTCTTAAATGATGACTGAAATTCTTCGCCTTCAAAATATGAATCTTCTGGAATACTACGATTCATCAACGCTTCTTGTTGTCTTTCGTGTGCTTTGCGGTCTTCGTATTCTTTTTCAAGTTTCTCTTTAATCCAACCATTGCCACTCTTTTCAAGTGTTTCGAATTTCTTCTCACCTGCATGTTTCATTACAGGGCAATCAGTTTCAATCCACGCTTCGTAACCTTTCCAAGTCAACTTAGTTCCAAAATCATTTAGTTGTTTTAATACTTCATTATCAAACTTGTAACGAATGTCAGTTACCTTTTCAGCAAACTTTTCGAGGTGATTTGAATTAGTTTCTGCTTGTTCTGCCTTCTCTATTTTGCTCTTTGTAGAGAGGTTTTTCTCTAGCATATAAGCGTTTGTTTCTTGTCTTGTTTGACCGTTATCATCTTTGTATTTAGCACCAGAAACCTTAATAACGCCATTCGTACCGTCAACGATATCTCTTGCAGTTTTATCAGTTACATCTAATACTAATTCCCATTCTTTGTTGGCAATTTTGTAGATAATACTCTCTTTGTTTAGTCCACTTCTCCAAATCACGTAAGCAATCACCATCAATTTTTGACCATCGTTCTCTGCTAGATTGTAGTCATCACCATATATCTCTGTGTAACCCCAAAATTTAAACGGTCGCTCTTTCCATGTTACTGATGATTCTGCTTTCGCATCTCTCATTTCTGCAACGATTGTGATTGTAAGAATTTTCTCGCCTTCGATTGTGATATATCCTTTTGATTTTAGAGAAGCAAGAATCTTTCTCATCTTGCTTCTATCTCTTGATTCTTTAGAAGTCCACCAATCCAATCCATCAATCAACATATCAACTGTTGTTCTAGTTGTTTCTGTATCCATCATTCCAACTTGTTTTGCGAATTGAAGATGTGTGTAAACCATTACCTCATCTGTTGTCATGTGATACTCTGTTTCAAATCCAAACGCCACGTTTGGAAGTTTTGCCTTTGTTTTCTTAGCCATTTTCACAATCAATTTTCTCCTTTAAATTATCTGCATCTTTATTATTGATGCTTGAATTATCCTGTTTTTTTATTATCTATTAACGATTATGTAGACCTAAATCTTTGCCACGTTTGTTGTATTCTTTTAAAGCATCTGCAACTTGTTCTGTTCTTTCGAATAACCAGAATCGCTTGTTTGTCTGGTCATGGAAAGCGGTACAAATAAATTTGATACCTTTCTCGTAACGTAGGAAATCCATTAAGTTGGTTGAGTAGCAGAAAAAGTATTTTTCTTGTGTCATTGTTCATTTCTCCTTTTGATTTATCTCTATTGACTTGTGATTCTATTTGAATGTTAAACTAATGTTGTTTTTTGAAGTTAATGCTAGTGCGAAGATTTCTTTATCGTGGATTTCTTCAACGCTTGACTTCGTGCGATACTTATTTGAATTAATTTGACTTCTCTCATTGAAGCGTTTTCTTAAATGAAACTGAATAGCAGGTAACTCAATATCGATGCCTAATGCGTTTGAAATGCCCTTCAAATCCATGTAGGTTGATAGAGTACCATCATTGTTAATTACGATTTTCATTGATGAGTTGTACTTCTTTTTTATGTTTGCAAAATCTTTAAGCGTATATGTATTTTGAATGTCAATCAGTTCCTCGAAACCTAACTTCCTCAGCCATTCATTTTGAACCTTCTCAAAGCCCGTATAATGCCCTTTATAAGACGAATCAACGCTCAGTAGTAGTAATTTACCTTCATCTGTTTTTGGCAATTCTAGTCCGTAATACGACCATATTAGAAGTGCTGTACTCATTGCGTATTTGCTTGTGTAGTTTTCTCTTGAAATGTTTTCAATAATGTTGGGGTTTGCTGATAGAGGATTTGCGGTGTCATTTTTTGAAAGGCGTACAACGTGGTTATCCCAAGTCATTCCTTGTTCTAAAGCAATATCAACTCCAATTGCTTTACGTTTATCCTTATCCTGTGAATAGAAGTCGTTAAAATCATAGAAGTGTTTAACCTCATAACCTTTAACCTGTTTTAAGAGTGTTGCAGATAGCAAACTATCTAAATCATCAGACATACATACTACATAATTACCGTTTTCATTAACCCATTGTGGGAACTTTTCTTTAAATTCTTTTTTCATACTAAAGCGAAAGTGTCACTTCGCTCTTGAAACTTGCACTATAAATAATGATAAAATACCGTTTTTATCGACCGTTCTGTCACGCTCGTTTTACTCTTATATACTCCTTGTATCCCCTGTGCTTATCGGAATACAAGAGTTAGGTAAACAATTCTTTCACATTCTACATTCCTTTCATTTAACTTTCGTTAATTTATCTTTAATAACTATCTATAAAACTTTTATACTTTTCGACCTTTTTTGTATCCATGTCACAATCTCCTGTTTCATATTGACTGATTAAGGATTGTGAACAACCGATATACTCTGCTATTTGTCGTAATCGTATTTTCTTTTTTCTACGTTGAAGAAGATATTCTTCTTTAATGCTCACTATATTCACCTCCTAGTTACTATTCTCATTCAAATTTTTAAATCTACTTCAAAATATATAAGGAGAGGGAAAAACCCTCTACCTCGTAGCGGATTACGCTTTAAGTGTGTAAACTGCTACTGCTTTTTTGCTTGCTACTTCAAGTGTTGCTTCTGCAACAACTTGACCTTTGATGTTGTCACCTGTTTTACCAAGTGCTTCGAATTGTGGTTCACGTAAGAAAGCAACACTTACAGAATTTAAATCGAAAGCGATAACTTTATCAGTAGGAACATAGCGGTCTAACACGAAGTTGATTTTACCGTAGTTTGTAGTGATAGAAGAAACAACTAAACCGAAGTCATTTGTTACGTGTTGATAATGGTAAGAATCTTTGTAAAGAGCATCAACTTTTTCTTTAATGTCGTAATTTACCAGAGCGTAAAACTCACCATTTTCGATACCTTTATCCCATAATTTACGGACAAGCCCTTTGATTTCCTCTTCTGTGATTTGACCTGTTGTAGCACCTGTTAGAATGTTGGAAGCATCGGCGAATTTTAATAATCCATCCATTTTACGGACACCAGAAACAGAACCGTCATCTTTAATGCCATTGATAAGACGTTTCTCAATTGCAACTTTAACCTCTGCCAAACGGTCATTGATTTCAGAAGCGAATAAGTCGCCAACTTTACCTGTGGCTTGTGCAGTACCAGAAACACTTGTGGATTTTAAGAAGATTTCAAGCACGTTGTTAAGTTCAGCACGAATACCGTTAGCAAAGTTAGTTGCTTCGCTACCTTCTCCAACTGTTACGTCAGCGAAATCTAAAGTTTTTTCTCTCCAAGTATGGATTTTTCCACCTGTACCTACGTATTGACCTTTTGACATAAGTAATGTCATGAATGGAGTTGACATAGGTGCAACAACAGCGATTTCATCTGTAAGATGAATATTTTCTAAATTAGTTAATTTGTTAGTATCTAACATTTAATTTCCTCTTTCTTTTTCCTTCTAGGAGTTTAATTTTGCACTAATCATATCGAGAGGACTTCTATTCTTCTTAGCGATAGAATAAGCATCTACTTGCATATGATTAGTAGGTTGATATGAGTTGGATAATTCCAACGCACCAACGATTTCTTTTAGTTTTGTAATTTGTGATTGCAAGGCATCTGTATCATCTACATCTGCCCTGATGAAGTCACTAAAGACCTCTAAGCCATTTTTCTCAATTTCGAAAGAAACCTGCTTATTCCAAAGGATTTCTGCTTTTTCTTGAAGTTTAATTTCTGCTTCGCTTTTTTCCTCTGGTTTATATTGTTTTAAATCATCAATCTCTGCTCGCAGTACATCAACATCTGCTTGTGTGTAAACCGTTTCTTCGAACTTCTCTGTTTGAGAATCGTCAGAAGTTTCTTGCTGTGATTGTTCTGCACTCACTTGCTCAATTGAATCCTCAACTACTTCTGTTTCAACATTTTCGTTATGTAATTCATCCATTGTATTTACCTCACTTCTTGAATTAATCTTTTTTATTTACTTTGTCTTCAATTCGACTTAAACGAATATCCATCTTTTCGATAGTATCTGTCACTCTGTCAAGTGTTTTCCCCTGACGTTCGATATGGTCTAAAAGGCGTTCCTCACGATTTCGTGATTCTTTCTTTGTATCCACGAACAACCATATAAAAAGACCTGCCATTGCCCCAACTATTAAAATTTCTATCATTTTATTACACCGCCCAAAACAACCTCATTAAAAAATTCAGTGCAGGAATATGTGATTAACTCTCACATCTATTAACTTGCTTTTCTATTATTTATTTGACTGCCATTCTGCAAAGTAAATCAGACCATCAAGTTGTTTATATGTAATTTCTATTTCTTCTTGTCTTTTAATGATACGCTCTATGCGTTCATTTACTTTGTTAAGGATGCGGTCGCTCTCTGCTAGAACCAATTCTAATCTGTCTTGTTTTGATTCGCTCACGCACTCAATCACTTGCTCAATTACATTATTTAAAGCCATTTCTTTCATTTAACTTCACTCGTTTCTTTTTGATTTAAAAATAAAAGAGAACAGGTGGCTATTCCTGTTCCCTTCCAGAAGGATAAAGATAAACTCTTAGCAGGTTACAATGGTCGTTCAAGCCATCATAACTAAGTAATTGTGTCGTTAAAGGACTTGTGACACACATACACATCAAGGAGGATGATATATGTCGTACTCAATAAAGTGGAAGGGTCTAAACAAGGAGTTGCTTAAAATACCCTTCACTATTTATCGCCTTTTGAGGGGGATTTTGTGTCACTTTTTTTAAAAGTTTTAACCACCTCATATATTAGTGCTTATCAAGGGTATTTTGTGTCACTTTTTGAAAATTTTTATATACTTTCGAAAAGGATTTAACCCTCTCACTATTTATCGTGCTTTGAAAGTGATTTTGTGCCACTTTTAAGAAATAAAAGAACCTCTCATATATAAAGCCCTTTTCACAACCATTTTGTGTCGCTTTTACTATAAGTAATTCCAATAAAGAAGGACAAACTTTAATTGTGTAGAATATTAAAAAGATAAGGAAAATAGTAATAAAGTAATGGGTGGTGTTCGGGTGGTTAAACGTGAAAATGTAAAAGCAGAAGAATTTGAGGATTGGCTAGATGAAAATAGTCATAAAATTATTGACGATTTTCTTTCAGTATATAAGGAAAAGGAAAATCACAGTAGTGCAATCCGAGTACTTCTCTATCACGATATAGTTAAAGATGATGTAACAGATTTAACCTTTGAAGATTATATAAAAGTTGTACCTACTGACAATAAAGATTTAAACCCTCAACAACGTTATAAAAGTCGCTTTTTTCAATATCTTTATGCACTTGATTACTTAAAACAACCTTTTGGTTTCGATTCAGTCATGCACAAACAAACATTACAGAGAGAATTTAATAAGGAAAAGAAAAGTAAATTAAAAACTAATGCAGAAAAGAGTGTAGAAAACGCCTTAACAATAGAAGAACTTATGTTGATACAAAATGTACTTGATGCTGATTCGACAAAACTAGATACGTTAAAAATGCAGTTTTGTTGGTACGCTCTTTTTGAATTAGGTTTACAGATTGAAGAAGTTAGAAAACGTATTACAAGTGAAAATTACTTTAACGGCAAAATCAAAACTTCCGAAGGTGTATTCGATATTCCACAAAAATTCCATCAAATGTTTATAGAGTTAAGTAATAGAGATAGCAATTATAATGGTTTTGCAACTTTAGAAGGGTTAATTGCTAATCTAGGAAAAGTTGCTAACTTATCGAGAAAACTTAAACCAAACATGGTGAAGAACGCACGAAAAACTACTACACTATCATGCGGTAACTGTTTTAAAGAGTTTAGTAATGAATCACACAACTGGGCTTCCGTTAATAACCGCATTGTTTGTGTCACATGTGCAGAATCTATTAAAAAAAAACTAGATTTTAAGATTGAAAATAAACCCTTTGAGAACACAGATGTTGATACGAAATCAAATCAGGAATTATCCATACTGTTTACGTACGAGGACCTTAGAACTAAATTAAAAAATAAAAAGGTTGATTACTTGAAATTGCACGAACTTCAAATGGAAATCGGCAAGTTAGGTGAAGCATATGTTTATCAAATCGAATGTGAAAATTTAAAAGGAACAAAGTATTTAGATTTGGTAGACCAAAGGAAAGCGGAAAATCCAGCAAACGGTTACGATATTCTTTCTTATACACGTGATGGTAAGCCGATACATATTGAAGTGAAAGCGACAATTGGCAAAGAAGATATATTTCACCTTTCAGAATATGAACGAAACACCGCAGAAAGTATGAAAAAACAAGGATTAACTTACGTTGTTTACTTTGTCAAAGAGGTAATGTCATATAATCCAAACTTAGAAGTAATTGAAGATATAATTACCAACCAAGAATATATATTTCAAACTACAAGTTGGGAAGTATCAAAGAAAATTACTGTTAAATAACGGATACTCCCGAAGCACAAACGAGCGTTAGCGAAGAAGATAGATAAGATAGGAGCGAAGCGACTTAGTTCCTTTTATCTATTTTATTCGTTTCACTTTTATTCTTCTATACTGGGTAATTTTCGTCCCTTTTTCGCCCATTATTTCCGAAACCTCTCGGAAATATTGTCCCATTTTGACCCATAAATTCCGAAGGCATTCGGAAAAAGTGTCCTATTTCCGCCCATAAATTCCGGAAGGATAGCGTACTTGATTTGCCTTTTAAACAACTTTTAAAAATTCTACATGTTATTCATTGGAAAACAAAAAAGATGCCTATTTTTCAGGCATCTTTTTTCAATCAAATACAAGCAAAGTTGCTATAGTTTTGTTAAGGGAATTACTACTCTTTTCAATCAATTCTCTCATATCCTAACTTACATGTTATTCATTGGACTAAATTTGTTATGCTGAGAGAAAATGTCCTTGTCTGTCATGTTGACATATTTCCTTACCATCTCAATACTTGAATGACCTAAAATCTTCTGCAACGTCATGATATCGCCATTGTTTAGAAGGTACTGCTTTGCGAATGTGTGACGAAATGTATGGGGGGAACATCTTTTGTCCTTTATCCCTGCACTCACTCCATACTTCTTAATACGCTGTCTGAAACGTGCAGGTTCTATAGGGTTTCCATAGACAGTTGTAAAGATAAAAGGCGTTGAAAATTCCTCTGTTTCAGCAAGCAATTCTCTAAGTAACTTATTTGTTTTTTGAGTAATCGGAACGTATCTTGTTTTTCTATTCTTGGTAGTGGCACTTCTTAATTCAATCACATTCGTTTTGAGGTCTATATCCTCTCTTCTAAGACCAATCGCTTCACTTATCCTCATACCTGTATCAAGTAAAAGAAACATCATGACGTAATCCCTAAACCCTGCATATGAGCGTTGGTCGGGTTGTTTTAGCAATGCCTTCACTTGCTCAATACTGAGTGATTCAATTTCGCTTACTTCCTTCAATTGCTTGATATTAAGCAATGGATTGCTTCCAACATATTTCTCATCAATAAGGAAGTTATAGAACGCTTTCATATGCCTAAGAATGGAGTTTACAGTGGCGATAGACACGCCTTGCACCTTATGCCTATCCTTCACGTTAGGATTGTTCTGGTGCTGTATGTGGTCGTTTTTGAGGTAGTTCATCAATTCTCTAATCGTATTGACTGTCACTTCATCTGGAAATGATATGGAGTGATATTCCTTTAGATAATTGGAGAACGTTTTATAGTAATGCTTTTTGTTCTGGATGGTGGTCTTTGCTAATCCTTCCGCTTCTTTTGAGTAGATATAAATATTGAATAATTCATCTAATGTTTCGCCTTCACTAATTGTATCTACATTACTCCGAGTTAATTTTGCTTGTCCTCTTTTACCTGTTCTAGACATAAAAAAGCCCCCTAAAATATTTTAAACAAATTTAAACAACTGTTTAAAACTACTTTAAAGGTGACCTCTTCCCTTGAGATGCAACGTATCCTTCCCTCGCTTGCTTTTTAGCATATTTTGAGGGTAATAAAAAACGGCAAGAACATTGCTTAGCAATGCTTTCGCCGTTCGGATGACCTGTGAGGGATTCGAACCCACGACCCCTTCCCTGTCAAGGAAGTGCTCTCCCACTGAGCTAACAAGTCAATATGTAAATCAAGCTCTTTAGAGCTTGCTTTTAAACCTTAATTAGTTGCTGACTTCTTTACTGGACAAGATTTATTATATAGTGGTATTCAAAATAAAACAAGTAGTTTTGCTAAAAAAGTTTTTATCGTAAAGTGGCCTGAGAAGTTAATCCTTGAAAGTTGCAAGCTTGTATGAATCAATTCAATATTTAAACTATTACATCTTAATGAGTCCCCTATATCCGTTATCTCCAGATCTTCGTAAAGCAGCCCAATTGAAAAGTATCTTTTCTTTGTAGTCCTTAGTCATACCATTGGGAGCTGACAGTGAGTACGGTCATTGTTTTTAAGAACTTGTTCAAGATTCCCGATAACCGTTTTTTTGAGCAAAGTCAAAGAAGAAAAGAAGCCAGCAGGATCTGACCAAAAAATTTCTCAGAATAGAATCCAATAACCATTTATGAGGAGAATCCTAGGCTCCTACACATAAGATTTTCTCAACTTTAATTAACAAATATGATGTCTATGTGATCAATCTAAGACTTAAGCAAAGAAAAGCAGAAAAGATCTTTACATTGGAGAGGGGAATCTAGCAGCTTGAAAGTTAGTTAAAGGTGCCTCTGCTAAAATTTCTCCGTTTGCACCTGCGCTAAACATTACTTGTACCCGATCTCCTGCTTGTAACTGAAGGATTGTAGTAACCGATAGTCGAATAGGTCTTGATTTCACAAAGAAGTCATTTTCAATATCTATATCATCTCCGTTTACGTTAATTGAAATGGATGCGGCGTATCCTGCTTTTGAAGAATGTTTTTTTTTGTCTTTTGAAGAATAATTTTTTTTGCAATGATCGCATTTGCAACTATTTTTTTGGCAATAATCACAGTTGCAAATATCTTTTTTGTTTTTTGAGGAATTATCACTTTTACTTTTTGACGGACAAAATGAGACTTTTGCTGTTATCTCATAAATTCCATTCTTAGTTGGAATAAATGTTGATATATGCGGATTATATTCATTTGCTAAATCAAATTGTTCAGTTTGGTATAAAACTTTTACAGAGGGAGTAACCGCTGCTTTGTAAAGTTGTGGTGTGTTCTTATTAGCCCTAAACGCAGATGCTCGTACTAGATTATGTTTCTTATAGTCACAGTGACAGTCCTTATGTTTCTTCTGGCACAAATGACATTCATCGGTTTTCTTTTGATCACATATACAGTCATTGTGTTTCTTATGACAACAATGACAATCTTCCGGTTTCTTTTGATCGCATATACAGTCATTGTGTTTCTTATGACAACAATGACAATCTTCCGGTTTCTTTTGATCGCA
>NZ_JAGGQN010000025.1:0-86124 GCF_018613275.1 Bacillus sp. ISL-4 | reverse complement strand
TCCATGACTCCAAAGGAATTAGCAGCCATACAGAAGGAAAACCTTCGGTTAAAGCAAGAAGTTGAAATCTTATGTATTCGGCAACCAATTGGAGAGTGCTTTAGATTCTTCCAAAAAATTGTCAATTATGACTAGCAGTTGAATTTAAAAAAGAAGCCTTTTATAAAAGGCTTCTCACAGTAATTATTAATTTTTATTGCCAATCACAGGCATTACCGTCGTTGTCCCTATCTAAATCATGAGGGTCGCTTGCTGGACCTCCAGCAGCTATATAAAATTCTTGTGCCTCAACGCCTCCACTAGGAAAATCAGAACAGTTTTTATCTGGACCAAACGGGTCGTACATAAGATTATTGGAGACCTCCGCTTCTTCCTTTTCAGCAGCAATTCTGGCTTCTTCTTTAGCTTTAGCCTCCGCTTCTTCCTTTTCAGCGGCAATTCTGGCTTCTTCTTTAGCTTTTTCAGTGGTAGAAGTATCTGTATTTGCAATTACAATAATAAAAGCTAGAAAGACCCCCGACCAAATAATTAAAAGAGGACGTTTAAAAGATGGCTTGCCTCTACTCTTTTTTACATAGTGATAGATTCCAAAACCAACAATAGACAAACCAATAATACTCCAAATAGATGATGATAAGAACATTATCGCTAGTAACAATAATATAAATAAAAGTATAATAGACCTTTTCTTCATTATTTTTCTCCTTCTCCTGTATTAATAGTCTATTTTTCAAGAAAGACTATCTCACTAAGTCTATGACGGATATGGTATCATTTCTACCCATTCGACAAAAATATACAAAAAGTTCTTATTTATTCCTAAAATAGAAAAGGTTTATAAAAAAATATTTTTATGTATTCTATTTCTTACGCTGAAAAAACACCTAATACGTTTGCAGAACTCTAAGGAATATTATCTAATGAAAGATTATTGACAAGTTTTTTTCACGGATATATATAATAAATATATGAATTTTTTACTAATAAAAGAATAGAAGGGAACAAAGCAAATGTTGGTGTGGTAAAATAGAACTATTATTCAAAAGGAATAATAGAAATAATAGGGGGCAAATAAGTGGAGATAGGTATGGATTTAAATAAGATTATGGTAAACCTTGTTCAAAATAATGTTGATAAGATAACAAAAGGATTGGGGAAAATGGGCGCTGACCAATTAAAAAAGTTGAAAATCAAAACAGGGTTAGCTTTTGAAAATTATCTATCCGCAGCAACAAAGAAGTATGGTTATACTAAAACAATTTTTTATAGAGATAAAAACGTACCTTTATACGATTTTTATATTAATATGGATTTGAAATGTAAGGATCTAGTAATTGATACAATTAATGTAAGTAACTTAATAGACAACAATAATTTCGTCACAATTTATGGAAGTGGTGGACTCGGAAAGTCTACCTTAATTAAACATTTCTTCATAAACAGTATTATTAATACAGATTATATTCCGATATTTGTCGAATTAAAAATATTAAATGACAAAGAAATATCATTAATTGACTGCATTTATGAATCTTTAAGTAATTTAAAATTCGATTTAGAAAAGAGTTACTTTGAACAATCATTAAATAGCGGTAGATATTTAATATTGTTAGATGGTTTTGATGAAGTATTGGATAGTAAACGTGAGATACTCATACAAGAAATTGTGGCTTTAACAGATTCATATGATGATAACCATTTCATACTATCTTCACGAAGGAGTGATACTTTATTTAATGGTTGGAATAATTCAATTAATTATGATTTAGTTCCTCTTGATAAACAAAAAGCAATTACTTTAATAAATAAATTAAATTATCCTTCTGAGATTAAAGGGAAATTTCTATATGAACTGGAGCATAATCTATTTGACCTCCACAATTCATTTTGTTCTAACCCTCTTTTGTTAAACTTGATGTTTCTAACTTATGAAGAATTTGCTGAAATTCCAGGAAAAGTACATGTATTTTATGCTAACGCTTTTACTGTTTTATATTCCAAACATGACGCAACAAAATCATTTAAAAGGCAACACAAAACAAATAGAGATATAGGATATGATGAGTTCGTTAAAGTATTATATGCGTTATCAGCATTAAGTTATATGGATTCAAATATAACATTTAGTTATTCGGAATTAGAAGAATATATCAATAACTCAAAAAAAATTACAAAGGTAAATAATTTTGATACGGAAGACTTTGTAGCAGATATTGTAGAATCAATATGTCTTTTTTATTTAGATGGACTAAAATATAATTTTCAACATAGGTCTTTTCAAGAATTTTTTACTGCAAAATTTATATTGAAGCTTCCAGATAAAAAAATGTATGCAATTCTCTCTAAATTGATTGAAAAGCGATTTGATTCACTTGAAACTGATAATGTCTTAAATTTAATTATAGAAATGGAAAAAGAAAAATTTGAAAAGGTATTTTTAATACCCAAATTAAAAGAAATAATAAATAGCCTTCAAGGTCAAAACGAGAGTATAACCCATTTTAATTTCCTTGCAACTGGTTTCGATTCTTATCAGTTGGATAGGAGTCTTTTGGGGATTAATGATGAATTTCAAAAGTTGGAAGACTGTGTATCTTTTACGAGAGTTAATAGTGGTAACCGTAAATATTATATGGAATTTATAAACTTTCTTGTAGGAAAATACAAAAACATATATCCGCATATTGAAAAGCCTACATATAATCAAGATTATAGAAGAATTGATATCATTGAAAAATTTGGAAGTTTAAATGAAATTTCTGGTGAAATTAAAGTCGAATTTAATAAAGTACCTCATAATGAAGAATTGATGAAGGACCTATTGGAACATTCGAAAATTAATGTTATGAACTACAAATTTGGAGAAAAGCTGTTGTTGACCCTTGAGAAGAAACATGAAGAAACAGATAATATTCTCGGTGGACTATTTGGAATTGAAATATAATAGGTATTTATTCTGAGGGGATATATTTACTATAATCTTCAATGTAGTTGTAATTATAGCCTAGTATTGCAAATGATAATTCATTTAATTATAATAAGAAAATTACGATCAAAGTTCGTAAAGTAACCGTTACACTGAACGGAAGAAAAACAATAAAGTAGCTCAGCTGGATAGAGCAACGCACTTCTAAGGCTCGGTCGGGAGTTCGAATCTATCCTGTAAAGCTTTCATTAATAAGGTTGATAAATAATACTGATTATTGACATTAGTTTGGGATTTTGATTAACTTCATATCAAAGGTATTTAATAATCATATGGACAATTAGATAATTAGCATTGCCTAAAAATACTGTAAACATTGATATAATACCGGTGTGGCGGAATTGGCAGACGCGCACGACTCAAAATCGTGTTCCTCTGGAGTGCCGGTTCGACCCCGGCCACCGGTATCATGAAAGCTTATAGAATCAAGGTCTCAACTTAATTGTTGGGGCCTTTTTTCTTTGTATTAAATACGACAAAAATAACTAAGAATCGTGTGCTGCGAATCGTGTGCCTTGAATTAGACAGGAGGAGAGTATGGCAAGACGTGGTGACCTTACTAAGGATGAATTAAAAATCATTAAAAAGAAAATAACAGATGAAGAAGCATTTGAAAGTTTTTTTAGAGATTGTTTTTTAAGAAATCTAAGACCAGCAACAATTGGTTATTATAAAAATGAATTTCACGCTGCTAAGAAGTTTATTAATAAGACACTTGTTGAATGTGAACAGCAAGATATTGAAAATCTAATTATAGAAAGCAAAAAGTTAATAAAAGTAACTACTATAAATACTCGGTTACGTGCTCTTCGATCATTTTACAATTATCTTTATAAAAATAAGCTAATCGATAAAAATCCGATGAAAAACATCAAGTTGTTAAGAGACAGATTGAAAACAATAGAAACTTTAGATAGTAAAGAATTAGAGTTGCTACTAAAGACAATACGAAAACAAAAAACGTTTGTAGGATTTAGGGATGAAGTAATTTTACTTGTATTTTTAGATACTGGAGTGCGATTGTCTGAATTGGTTGGGATTGAGGTAGAGGATGTCAGAAAAAATAAATTTATTTGAAAGAACTGTTTATTTGTCTGAAGAAACCCAAGAGCAAGTAAAAAGATATATTTCAATAAGGGGTATTTTAGAAACTCAGAAATTATTTATCAACCAAGATAACAAAGAATTGAAATCTCATAGTATACAAACACGATTCACAAAGTATGGAAAGGAAGCTAAAATCGATAAAAGAGTGAGCCCTCATACTTTTCGTCATACAATGGCCAAGAGGATGATTCTGGCTGGAATAGATGCTTTTAGTCTAATGACATTGTTGGGCCACCAGGACATGTCTATTACAAAAAGGTATGTTAACCTATGGGGACCTGATATTGAACGAAAGCATGAACAATACGGAGCATTAAAGGGATTAAAATTATAAAAAATGTACGAATAAACGTTCGTGTAATAAAATAAATAAAAGAGATGGTAATTGAGTTTGGCGGCTCTACCATCTCTTAATAAAATGCAAATAGGAGTTAAGACCCCTGCTAACTTATAGTAGCATGTCTTCTTTTGTTGTGTCAAAAGGGGAAAAAGATGATTAAGTATTACACTGAACAGCAAATCGATAACTTGATTTATGTTCAAACTCCTAAAGTATTGCTCTATGGTTTAGAGTACAAAGAAATGATGCCCCAAGCAAAGCTACTTTATATTACACTATTGGACAAATTAAAGTTAAGCATGATAAAGGATTGGAAAGATGATGAAGGTAGATACTTTGTAATTATGTCCATCGATTATGGGGCAGAAATGCTTGGATTCTCACATTCAACTTTTAGAAGATGTAAATCTGAATTAAAGAAATTTAACTTAGTAGAAGAAAAACGAATGGGGTTAAATAAACCAAACAGAATTTACCTTGGTAGGTTATCGCATACTAATAATGACCTTTATAATATGGACGAATCAAGGAGTGTTCAATTTGAACAATCAGAAGTGCTCAATGAGAGCACACATGAATGTCAAATACGAGCAACAAATAATAATAAGAGTATTAAGATTGAGACAAATAATAATAAAAAAAATCTCAATTGTAATTACAAGAAATCTTTAACATCTGATAAATTTAGAGAATTACTGATTGAGGAATCAAATGAATTCTATACTGAACTCTCAGTTGGTAGATGGACTAAGAAATCATGGAATATTTTAATCAGTAAATTTGTTGATGATACTATTTCGAGTGGCAGATGGACTAATGTACCTGTAGATAAGATAAAGGGATATGCATATAAATCACTAGAGAGGATTTGCAATAACTCTGACTATAAACATGATGAAGAATTAAATGAGTTTCGACGCATGAAGATCAAATCTCCAGAAGAGAGCTATAATTGGCTAGAAAGTTAATTAATTTAAAGGAATGATAGGAATGGAAGTTTTTCACAAAGTTGATGAGGTAGCAAAAGTGCTAGGTGTCACTCCTTCAGTAGTAAAGAAGTATTATTTAATGTTTGAAGAGCAGAACTACAAGTTTAAGCGAAGCAATCAGGGTCGCCTAATGTTTTCAGAAAAGGATATTGATTTATTTAATAAGTTGATTGAATTAAAGAATGAACCTGGTATGAAGGTATATAATGCGGTAGAACAACTGATAAAAGAAAATAAGAATGATGTTTCTAATGTATATCAACTAGTCTCGAATGCGATGGCTGAAATTACAGATTTAAAGAATCTCATTCGGCAACAGCAAAAGATTATTAATAATCAACAAGAGAAATTAAAAATAATTGAAGATAAATATGGAACTTTAACAAAGATGGTAATGGAACAAGAAAAGAGAAATAGTCAGACTTTAGTAATTAGCGATCAAGAATTAGAGTCTTCAATTAAAGAAGTGAAGGAAGTAATTGGATACCAACTAGAAGAGCTTGAGGGGAAATTGAAACATAGCTTTAAAAAGTCATAAAAGAAATAAAAAAGAATAGCGCTCATTAGCCCTTAATAGAAACGATAATGCTTTTATTCATTTATTTGGCCTGTATGGAACTTCGAAAGAATTCTAATATTATTCTATATCTTTAACTATAGCTGTAATGCCTGTATCGATAGTAAGGTTACGGTTAACAATCACGTTCAATAATGAAGAAAATAGGGGAGGAACTATTAAATGGTTAATAAAGTGACTGCTAATGAAGTAATAGAGATAATAAACAATATGGACAACGGAGAACGTATAAAGCTACTCGACAATATGTATGATAAATATTATGACGGAGGCGGTGCTGTTCGTTATAACGAGAAACTTACTAAAAACCTTGAAAAAGATATCGAATTTCTTAGTAAAAAGGTTGGAAAATTTGATATGTATTTCAATCGGTTAAATAGTCAATCTTCAACAGAGCGTGAAATGGAAATAGCATTCCTTGCAGACAAAATTGCGAAGTTAGAGCGTGACGTGTTTTTGTTGAAACGAAAGGACAATACTGGTAATTGTTGATTGGACATAAGCTCGGACCAAAAGAAATAGACCACTTGATTGTGGTCTTAGTTATAATTTGCAAAAGTATCCGTTTATTGAACAAGCAATACTATTAATTGCCTGGTTCTATTTTTACTTCTGAATGGAGGTATGAATATTTATGGTATTAGATATTAATTTTGAATAAAATTAATAATTTCTACTAGATCTCCTGCGGAAGAACCGGCAAAATCTAGTTGGGTCTGTTTGGTGCATAGGTCACTTAAAATCTGTCTAAAAGATTTCAGTTCGACCCCTTCTGATGCAATGTACGCAAGCTCCTTTGGGTCCTTGACATTTCCATGTACAAAGAGATAGCGCCAGCTACTATTTGGATTTAGTTGTTCTCTTAGCTGTTGTTTTTTGGGGGCTAAAAATTTCTTTGATACCCATTGTTTGGCGCAAGTCTCAATATGTGGTTCGGTTCTCAATTTTGCACTCGTACTTGTCTTGACTCCCAATTCTATCACAAGTTGACTAGTGAGTTTACTTATATAGGCAACTGGACGAATGCTGACTTGAACTTCGCAATGTACACAATCCCATCCATACTGCCCTAGGTTTTTAATAGCTAGAATATCAATCTCATCAATCTTGTCTTTTATTCCTCTTATGGTAAAGTAACCATTCCGATTAAACCATTCCTCTACCAATGTTTCAGCTTGAAGTGCCACAAGAATTCCCCCTTAACTTTCCCTACTCAAACTTTAGTTTAACTCTTTACCATACTTTGGTATAGGTACCACGAAATTTTCAAAGGACATTACTTAGGAATTACTTTATAGATAAAAATAAATCTGTATCCATGAGTTGAAGAAGATAATAAAATTTTCATTTTATAACACGCTTCGGAATAGCTCTCTGAAGCAGCAGATTGAACCGTATAACTCCAAAGTTTTATGTTAATATAATCCACTCATACTCATTGCATTAGCCCCTTTATTTTTTCCTAAAAGTCCCCCTATCAACCAAAAGCCAATTTCCGGTTCGCTTAAATGCATACCCCATCGAACTGTTCGGTTCTTTTACATAAGTATTAAATTGTTCCTTATAAAAGGAAGAAGACATAAATAGATCCACCATTTCTCGGATTGTAAAGAGTTTTCCTACTTCCACACCTTTTTCATATTCTGATATAAATTGATAGGTTTGTTCATTTAGTGAGTATTTCTCTTTCATGATTTCTTCCCCCTAAGATCATCTTTCTATTTCTTCATTTTAACATTAGGTGCTTCACAGCTGAAAAATCAAAATGTTTTTAACAAAGTCCATACATAAAATTCTCATTTAATAAAAAAGTTTCTTCAATTGATTTACATAAGTAATACATCAGATACAAATACATGGTGAGTTACATCACAACTTATTAATTGGAGGAATTCACTATGAAAAAAACTGTTAAATCATTTCGCATCGATCCTTGGGTCGATAATCACTTAGAATCATTCTTCCAAAAACATAATGTTACTGCGACAGAATTAATCAACTATCTGCTTGAAAATTATTTCATGAATATGGTGGAACAAAATATATGCGATGAATTTGAATTTCTACCGACTGATCTAGACGAGCCTTCTAAAGATAACCAACTTGATCTACATGAAATGTTGAGTGAAGTTGTATGATTAAGCTTTTTAATTTAACTCAAGAACATTCAAACAATCTAAGGAAAAATGGTATTGAACATCAATTTGCATTTGGTCAAATTGTGGTTCCAATCAATTTGAGCCCAGACAATCGAGTAAATGAAGCTATGGCTGATATGATTAAAAAGTTAGCTGGACTTCAGTCACATTCCAATAACACGGAACTTGTTATGAAAATGGATTCTTTAATAAATATAAACAATCTATATATTAAGGAACCCAAAATTATAACAAGTCATCTGGTCGATAAATTTTTCAAATACTGCTTCGAATCTAATAATCGAGCTCAATGCTTCTCACGTTTTAGAAGCAAACATAACTTGCATAGATATGGAATATTTCCTGCTATTAAATCGAAAGCATCGGAAGAAATATTAATGAGCAGTAATTTAGAAGATATGGTCAGTCATGACGGTTTAATCTTTAGCTTCACTACTGGTAAGGATTATGATTTGAAAAAAGCTCCTACAGTTCTTCAACATGATTTGAATGCAATTAAAACGACTCCTTTAATTCAATGGTATTTTGGGAACATCGATAAATTAAAAGACAATGAACTGCTTTGGTTTATGACAAACATTATTTCTTATAAAAATGCTAAGGTTGAAATTCGTAACCTCACAAAAAGAAACAGTCGGATTGCCTACTATTATAAATTGGCCCTTGATGTATATCCTGAGCCTTTGTCCTATAAGAAAATTATCGGTGATGGGTTATTTCCGTATGACTATTTATATCAAGCAGTCAACAGTCCAATTGTTCAAACAATGAGAGTTTCAGACCCAGAAAAGACAGTTACTCAAGAAGAAATAGCTGTCCAACTTAAAGATATTATTAGAAGATTCGTTGAGGAAGAAGGGGAAAAAATAATGCTTCTTAGAGTCGATACAGGATCTGGTAAAACTTCTACTGTTGGTGATTTCTTTTCATCGAATATGGCTTATGTTGGACCAACACATAAATTAATTAAACAGTTCATGGAGGATGTTAAAAAACGGAATAATCACTTAGATATTGTATATGTTCCTCAAATCAAAGATGAAGATATCCCTGAATGTAGACATAAAAAACAAATGAAATATCATGAAAAACGTGGTGAATGGAAAAAAGTTCAGAAGTATAGAAATAAAGCTATTGCAGAATATGGAACTCCAAACCAACAACAACTTCTGTCAAATTACAAAGAAGCATTAGAGAAAAAAGATGGTTCGCCTTTCATTACTCATAGTCGCCTTATTGGAAACGGTCAGGGATTTTTTAACGGGGAAAACTACCAGAATGTTGAAACGATAATAATTGATGAAGATATCCTTCCTTCTTTATTTCCAAGTTCTGTTCATGGAGATAAGGCAGTAATCAAAAATGTAAAATCAATAATTAAGTTGGTTAAAGGGGAAATAGACAATAATGGATTTGGAGAGAATCCTGCTAGTTTTTTAAATACTAAAATAGAATTACATGATGCTCTTCAATTGTTCATAAAGCAGATTAATCAGGCTAAAGTGGAAGGGATTCTTAAGAATAGTGCCCAAAACATTTTTAAGCAACACTCAGGAGTCTTAAAATCTTACATTAAAAACTCTAACAGGATTACTTTGGACATGTTTAGCATATTAACTTGTGAAGTTCTAACCAGTAAAAACCATTCTAAATGGCCTATAACTATCTATACCCAAGATTATTCTCATGTCCTTCAAGGTAAAAAACTATTGGTAATGTCCGCAACGCTTGATAAGAATGTTCACTTAGAACTTTTTAGAAAACGACTCAACGTGTTAACTGACTGGGTCGATATGCCACGCACCGAAATTAAAGGTGAGATCGTTTGCCATACAGAATTTTCGACAACGAAAAGCTCATTGACAAAGAATCCAGACCGTATTGAATTGATCAATAAAAAAATTAAGGAAATTGGTTGTATTGATCATGTCATAACATATAAAGATTGGAAATCTAAAATTTCATCTGTAAATGAAAACCATATGCACTTTTACAATACTGCCGGATATAACGATTATTCTGGCAAAAATCTAGCTATTGTTGGTACGCCAAATAATATTCCTGAGAGTACGGTAACTTTACATTATCTGATTTACCGGAAAGTTCCCAAGTCTTTAAGATTTGAGGGAGAATTATTGTATGACCTTAGCAATAGGGCTTTTTTCAAAGATGAGTTTAAATTCTCATTCTTTACCTTTAGACATAAAGAAGATGAAAAAGCACGAGCTATTCATATTTGGTCAACTTACAATGAATTACTCCAAGCAGTTGGACGAGCTCGATTAACCCATCATGATTGTAGCGTTCATGTTTTTAGTAGATTGCCAATACCACAATGTAAATTCAGTTATGAAGTTGTTTAAAAAACTAGCAGGAATATTATTATGGAAATGACAAAAATTAATCGAACAGCTTTTATTGGAGCTAAGTCAGTTAAGGAGCAATTAAAAGAATTGAGTCTCTTAAGGATTACTAACTAATAATTACGAGCATATCGAACGAACTTCGTAGAAAATGGAGATAAAGTATATTGCTCTGCCTTAAGAGGAAAAGAATTATGTACGCAGCTAAAAAGCTGAAGAAAAATAAGCAGCATATTATTTCAATGGAGGTAGCTAAATATGAGTCTATTACTTGAAGGTGGTGGAGTTCATCCTCTTCATACTAATTCAGCTTGGAAAGAGATGTACCTAAGAGGTGAGATAGGTATCTTACCACCAGCTTATTTTAGAAAAGTCCAATCTATCATTGGCAAAGATATTTTGGATGTTGAAGAACGAAGTATTGTCGTTATTTGGATTGATGATTTGCCAGTAAAGATAATCTATCTTGAGTATGGGGAAGTAATTGAGACTGAGGTTATTAAAAAAATCAAACTCAAAAATCCTTGGCAAATCATTGATCAAGCTGAAATAGAAGGATTGATAGTTTTTGATGTAGAATTTTAAGGCAATTTCGTTTGATCATTTCTGTTATTTATCTGTCTAAAAGTATTAACTTTTGTACAAAGGGAATTTAACTATTAATGTTAATCCAAATGTTTGTGTAAAGTGTCTAAAAGTTAGTATATAATTAAATGTATAAAACATATTAGACTTTTAGACAGAGGTGCTTTAAATGGCTTTAATTGGGTACGCTAGAGTTTCAACAGTTGGACAATCACTTGGAAATCAAATTGAATTACTTCAGGGATATGGCTGTAATAAAATCTTTAAGGAAAAACAGTCTGGAGCAAAATCAAATCGAAAAGCTCTTCATGAAGCATTAGAGTATTTGCGAGAAGGGGATAAGCTTATAGTAACTAAAATAGATAGACTTGCTCGCTCAGTCAAAGACCTACATAACATTGCTAGTCAATTAGAGGATAATGGCATTGGACTTGTTTTCTTAAAGGAGCAAATTGATTTCTCAACTCCATCAGGGAAATTAATGTTCACTATGTTAGGAGCAATCGGTGAGTTTGAAAGAGACTTAATTAACGAGAGGACGGCAGAAGGAAGAGCACGTGCCAAAAAACAGGGTAAACATATGGGGAGGCCAGGTCAAGCTATTAAGAATGTAGAACGTGCACTTGGTCTAATTGCACAACGAGAAACGAATGGGATGAGTGTAAATGATATTGTAATGTTGACAGGAGTCCCAAGGAGTACTATCTATGCAAAATTAAAAAATTAGAGGGCAATACCTTCTGAATGATAAGGTTATATTAAATTCAAATAAGAAAGAGTGCAATTCAAATTTAATAAATCGATAGACTAGCTTTATTGTGATTGGTATAATTTTCTTATGAACGCACTTGGTCAATATTCTTTTTTACGCAAAGAAATCATAAAGATAATGCATAATATATTAAACAAATATCTTTTCTCTTTAACAATAAGGCGCTATCCGGAAATAAGGATCAGCGCTTTTTGATTATTAGAGCCAGATTATAGTTGAAGCTTATTAAAAAGGTGTATAGTGGAAAATTTTTGGGGAAACGAAGTCGTTGAGAAGTCAACATAGAGTGAAACCATTTGGAAACACATTCGTAGGACAATGAAGGTATGTGTCTAACCAATAAGGAGTGTTTGTCTTGTATGAGCAATTAGATAATTATGCAAAACATAGCTATGAACGAATTAGAATATTGCAACCACAGTTAGAGATTAGTGGGGTGTATAAAAGAGGTTCAGAATACTTTATTATTTGTAACTCTTTGGACGTTCTTGCGTTTGGAGAATCTGAACGCACAGTTGTAGAAGTATTTGATAACGAAATTAGGGTACTCGGTTGTCCAGTACATTTAGTTACTCAAATTCCCAATGGAGCGGTTGAATTAGATGAACGTTCAAATGATGATATAATTATTTTATCAGGAGATCCGCTAAATATTATTGATTTTAACAAGCAGTTGTCTTTATTGATTCCAAATAGTTTCTTGAAATTTTGGGTGAAGTTTAATCATCAGTTTCAAGGGTGGGATGTGAATACGGAAAGAACGTTGAGGAAAGAGGAAAAAGAGATACTAATTGAAAAAATTTCAATTCTTTCTGGTACAATGCCTCGAATTGAATTTTCCATAGACACAAATATCCAAAAGCATTATCGGCAAAAGACTCATGACCCTCTCTCTATATCTGTCAGTAAGCATTCTACTCATAACTTTTCAAAAGCATTGATGGATAAGTGGGAAGAGGATGAACAACTATGGTCAGAAAATAAACAGGGGCTTTTTACCACAATTGTGGATGATCCAGAAACTGAAAAGGCTAAAAATAAATCCTCAACTTGTCTTATTAATGGTCAAATGGGAGTGGCTCACAACATAAGAAATTATCTTACATTGTTTGATGAAGTCCAAATTATTATGCCTATCGAATCTTCTTATGATCAATTTTTAATTTCACTTGGGATACAAGAAGATGAGTTATTAAAGTTACTAGAGTTAAATAAAATCAAATTAATTTTCCCACATTCCATTCAGAGGTATAGGAAAAGTTTGTTGGAAAAAGCTGTCTTCTTTAATCCTGAGCATATAATGCTTACTAGAGAATTAACGTATAAAACCATACTGGATTTAAAACAAAGAAATCCTTTAGTATTTCTACCAACCACCATTCAAGAAAAGCAAGAAATCTTGGCTAATTTGATTTCACTATCTTCAAATATAAAAGGAAGTTTCGAGCGTAAATGGCTTGAAAGTTTAACCCTGGAATTATCTAATACATGGAGCTCAATGTATCAATTATTATCTATTAGGGCAGCTATCGGAACGTTTAATGTAGGATTAGGACCAATAATCAATTCAATGATTAAACACGTTTCTGGAAAGGATCACTTTATTGAAATCATGCAGGCCTCTAATTCAATTGAATGGGCAGCAGCAAATAACGCAGTATTATGCCCAATTGGTCCTTTATCTCAATACGAAGAACGGTTAGCTTATCTTTATTCAGGGGTAAGGGCAGGTTGGAATTTGGAGTTAGAAACTTCTCCTAATATAGCCACTGGAGAAATATTGACGATTGCTCAGTATGTTCCAGTGGTGGAGTTAGCCCAATCGTTTACAGGGAGTGAAATTCAACGTTTTCGCCAGCTAATCGTAGATATAACACACAACAAAAGCAATGAGGAAATAAAAGCTGTTATTCAAGATTTTAATGACAGTGTAAGAAGATTTGAAAAGAATCGTAATAGAACAGATTCATGGGATGTCAAAGGGATAACACTTGATGTTGGTCTTGAAGCGGCAAATTCAGCAATACCATTTGCTGGTTTCGTATCAAAACAATTAGGTAGATTAATTGATTATAGTGGAGAACGTCATAGTCGTGTAGGCGAAACCGTTGATTATGTACAGTCTAAAATATATCGTACTTCTCCAAACGTAATTTTAGTTAGTAAAATGAGAGATAAAATTAAAGATCTATTATAAAGCAATTAATTCATAAAATTTATTTATTTTTGAAATATGGATTTGTATATCGAGAAATGATCAAACTTTTTTATAAAAGAATGTTCAATTGAATATTAAGAGCGTGTTTTGATCAATCTTTTTCAAAACACGCTTTTTTATTTACTCTTGTATTAAGTTTATAACGTTAAATTTAATCAAACTATGTTTCAAAACTACAATACTTTTATTAGTGCCTTGTATATTTTCACGGCTATGGGGCGTTTTGGGAACTTGGGTGTGTGTAAACCTCCCTAGTTTATTATATGATACCCCATAGTTTTATTCTGAATGGTAGGCGGATACTAAAACGAGGTATGTCCATTTGGCTGATAAAATGTTTAATTGAAATAATAAATGATAAGGGCTTCGTATAAAATAACGTGTTATTTCTACGTCTGTTTAAACTAAACTATGTTTATTGTGTTGGTCTTACTTAGAGTGAGGTGCAAATGGAAGACTCTTTTTCACTAGTCTAATAAAATGCTAGTTTTTTTATCAAGTCGGTGGAAACTACCATTGTTCTATATAAAAAGTAAGAGTAAAATAAAAAATAGATATAAGTACAGTAATGAAATAGGGAGGGGAAAGTTTGGAGTTAAAGATATTCCATCGGACGCAAAGAGACTTAGCTACCGCAGTAAATCAAATAATTGATGATCATTGGAATAATAAAATTTCGGAACAGCAGATGATAGATTACATTAAAGCGTTACATGAAAATAATTCTAATAAATTTATAAAGGAAAAAAGGTTTACAACCATTATTCAACAACAATGCGGAAAACGGAGATTAGAGATAGTCAAAAAGATACTTAATATAGACTGTTAAATGGCTTTTGAGAAGAAATATACTTATCGAATATTTTTAAAGAATCGGATGTTGATGATTTATTTTAGAATATCCCATTTTTATAAACCAGTTTTCATTTTAATTTAAAGAGAAAGTGAAATTTCGCTAAATTGTAGGGGGAAAAAGATGAAAAACCTTTTTGAATTATGTAAGCCAAGAGAAAGTGTTTTTGATGAATCGAAAAGAGACGATACGTTAGACTTAGCAAATTTAATTGATGACACAGTTGATGCGGAATCCTTTTTTAAAGAGACATATGTAACAGAGGGGATGCAACTATTATTTGATACGGCATTTAAAAGGTTTGAAGGTAAAGCTACAAGCGGTCTAATAAAATTAACGCAGTCAATGGGTGGTGGAAAAACACATAACATGGTTGCTCTGGGTATATTAGCTAAAAATCCAGCGCTGAGAAAGCAAGTATTAGATAAGAATTCGACCTTTGAAGATCAAGAAATTAAGGTGGTCGCCTATACTGGAAGAGAAAGTGATATTCCTTATGGTATATGGGGGGAGATTGCACGTCAACTTGGGAAGGAAGAATTGTTTAAAGAATACTATGCTCCTTTAAAAGCTCCTGGACAATCAGCTTGGATTAATCTTTTAAAAGGAGAGCCAACTTTAATTCTTTTAGACGAGTTACCACCATACTTGGAGTATGCAAGAACTATTCCATCAGGTACAGGTACACTTGCGGACATTACCACTAATGCTTTATCAAACCTATTTAACGCTATTGGTAAGGCAGAGTTAAGTAACGTTTGTCTTGTTGTTGCGGATTTGCAAGCAACCTATCAAACAGGTTCAGGATTATTACAAAGGTCATTTAAAAATTTGGATAATGAAATTGCACGATCATCAATAAATATTGAACCCGTTGGAACAACTTCGGATGATTTATACCATATTTTAAGAAAACGTTTATTTGAGAAAACCGCAACCGAAGAAGAAGTGCATGAAATTGGCATGGCATATAAGGAAGCTGTTAAAGAAGCTAAGCAAATGAACCAAACAAATCTCTCCCCTGAACAGATATACGCAGGTATAAAGGATGCGTACCCTTTTCATCCTTCCATTAAAGATCTATTTGCCAGATTTAAGGAAAATCCTGGTTTTCAACAAACAAGGGGTTTCATTCGATTAACTAGAATCATGGTTAAAAATATGTATTCAGGTGATGCGTCAATAGCAAAATCTAATTATTTACTTAATGGATTTAACCTGGATTTGAATGATTCGGAAATGTTTTCAATGGTGAGAAGCATTAAACCAAAACTAACGAATGCAATTTCACATGATATTGCACAAAATGGTAAATCGGTAGCAGAAGAAATTGATTCTGTTACGAAAAATCAGGATATGCAAGATCTCAGTAAATTGTTATTAGTTTCTTCTTTGGGGGATGTAACTAATGTCTTGCTCGGACTATCATTACAAGAAGCGATTGGGATATTGGTCAAACCTGGAAGAGGCATTACTGAAATAAAGGGTGCATTAGAAGAATTTAAAGTAAAAGCATGGTATTTATATTCGGATCGTGATAATCGTCTTTATTTTAAAGATATAAAGAATGTTAATGCCGAGTTATTGACATTAGTTGATACCTATACAGATGAAAATGCAAAGCAAGAAATACGTAAAATACTAGCTGCTAAATTTGCCCCTGATTTAAAAGACTGCTATCAAGAGGTGGAGGTCTTTCCAGCGATTGATGAAATTGAATTAAAACAAGACAAAATCATGTTGATATTATTTGAGCCAAATCCAAATAGTATAGGATTACAAAAGGATTTGGAAGAATTTTATAGTAATGTTAAGTATAAAAATCGAGTAATGTTTTTAACTGGTCAGAGGAATTCTATGGAGGATTTATTGGAAGTAGCAAAGCAGTTGAAAGCAATTCAATCCATCATTTATCGTATGAAAAACGAAGATAAAGTTACGGAAAACGATACGCAGTTTCAAACTGCTGAAGACATTCTACACAAAATAGAATTGAATTTATTACAAACATCAAGAGAATCATTTATTACTCTGTTCTACCCAACTGAAGATGGTTTTGAATCAAGTGATTTTAAAATGGAATTCAAAAACAATAAGTTTGATGCAGAAGAGCAAATACGAAATGTATTAATAGAAGTAATGAAATTCGATAAAGATACATCAAGTGAGACATTTAGAAGAAAATTTGAAGCTCGTATATTTTCTAATCGTCAAATGAGATGGATAGATCTAAAAGAGCGTGTAGCTACAACTACATCTTGGTCTTGGCATCACCCCAAAGCTTTAGAAGACATGAAAAATGAATGTCTTAAAAAGGGAATATGGATTGAAGAAGGCGGTTATCTTGATAAAGAACCACCTGCACCTGAAACATCGGTCAATGTTCGTGAGGCATATAGAGATGAAGAAACAGGGGAGGTTACTTTAAAGGTAACACCGCAAAATGGTGATAAAGTTTATTTTGAAATTAATGGGGATGCAACTGTAGCTTCATGTGAAGTGGATAAACTAAATGAGTTTAAAACAAGCGAATTAGCCCTTTCATTTTTATGTGTAGATTCTTCAGGTAAGCATGATACTGGTACTTTAACTTATTGGAAGAATGATGTGAAGTTACAATATAATGCATTTGATAATAATGGAAAAAATTATGTGGAGTTAAAAGCAACTTCCCCAAAAGTAAAAATTAAATATACAACAGACGGATCAAACCCTAAAAATAGTGGTGGCGTTTATGACGATGTATTTGAAGTCCCACAAGGCACAAAGTTTGTACAGGCAATTGCAGTACACGAAGACTTAGGTATATTCTCGGATGTTATTACCATTCCAATTAGTGAGAAGAAATTCGAATTAGAAAAAGAGAAACCTTTAACATTAACAAGCACTCAAAAAGCCTCGGTTACGTCTGAGGTCTATAAATTACTTGAAATATTTATTAAACACAGAGCGAAGGTATCTGGAGTGAGCTTACAACTGTTTGAAAAGTCGAATTCAATGCAACAAAGTTGGTTAGAGCTTTCATTTGATAACTATGCTTTTCATGAACCACAAACATTTATAAAGCAATTAGATGATTTGCGTAACGATTTTTTTAAAGATAAAAGCGTAGAAGTTTCAATTAATATCGAGAAAGTAACTTTTGAAAAAGGACAAAATTTTGAAGATTGGATTGCAGAAAATAAGTACAGCTTAGAATCGTACAAAAATAGCATTAGTCAATAAGGAGGGAATCTAATGGGGAAAAAAAAGGCGTTTGGTTTTGGCTATATACCAGAGGAATCCAAACATCATTTTTTACTTGTAACCCCTAAGAGTCCAAATCAGGATGTTGCGGTATATGAGCGTTTTGAATGGGATGAGTCTGAGGAACAAGTAAGTGGGATTGTAGAACAAAATTTGAAAGTAACTTTGGATCGACATAAATGGAATTTGCTTAAAGATGCTTTAACGACTGCGTATAATAACAGGTTAAAAGACCGAAATATTACAGTTGGAAAGTTTAAAATAGGACAGGTTCCAGTTGAAAGACTTCTGGGAAAAGAAATGGTTTTATTAATGTGGGCAATTGAAGACTCAGATCCTAAGCTCATTCCGACTGCAATACGAAATTGGCTTGGTTTAAGTAGAGAAGAACGATGGTGGTTATTTACCATGACGAATGCTGTTACTGGGCATGCTGATGATAAGAGAGGCTGGAGAAAGGCTATTAGATATGCCTTAACAGAGAATCCAGTGGATGACGATACAAGAGGAAATATATTAGAAATGCTATACAGGAATGTATAGAACGGGGGAAGTTTTTTGTTAGATTATAGTAAATCTTTTATTGAAACACAATTTCCAGTGTCAAAAGTCTCTAAGGAGAGCTACAAAGAGCGGAAGGCTAATTTGGGACAAACTTTAACAGGACTTGGAAAGTGGTGGGGAAGAAAACCTCTTATCCTTGTGAGAGCAACAGTGCTTGGCATATTGCTCCCCGTTTCGGATAATCCTAAGAAAGATAGAGAGATTTTTCTAAAACTATTAACGATGGATGATGAAGGTTTAATGCTTAGAAAGTCGAAAAATTTGACTACTAAAACAGTATATCGACTTCTTACAGAAAAAGAGATAAAGGAATATTTCACCCTTTCGTCTACCGAAGAAAAGCCTGTTTTTCAAAATGGAATAACAAAGGCAGAAAAGGATCATCTTCAACAATTAACTTTCAATCGCTTATCATATGATGAAAAACTCACTTATTGTGTTCGACCAGAACATATCGATAAACTCTCAGAAAGTGCTTGGGGAGAAATTAATATCCATTTAGGTACAACTGCTTCCAGTCTTCAAGAGCTGATACAACAATTGGGAGAGAAAAAATATGGTCATACACCTCGAATAGGAGATTGTTTTGCGGGTGGTGGGAGTATTCCATTTGAATCAGCAAGGATGGGTGCAGATGTATATGCTTCTGATTTAAATCCCGTTGCTTCGCTTTTAACATGGTCTGCATTGAATATTACAGGTGCTCAACCTAAAGAAATAGAAGAAATTAAGTTATTTCAACATAAAGTATATAATGAAGTAGAGAAAAAAATTAAAGAATGGAAGATTGAAAATAATAAAAGTGGGCACAGAGCTGATGCCTATTTGTATTGTGTTGAAACAGTCTGTCCAGAATGCGGTTATAAAGTACCACTTGCACCCTCCTGGGTAATTGGTAAAGGGACAAAAACTATCGCTATGTTAAATGAAAATGATAGAAATGGGTTTGACATAGAAATTATTTCAAATGCTACAAAAGAGCAGATGAGGTTAGCTGAAGAAAAGAGAACTATTATAGGACAGGAAATGCATTGTCCAAATAATGCATGTAAAAAGACAACTCCGATTCAAGTGTTAAGAAATGATAGGAAAGATAAGAATGGGAAAAAAGTTTATGGATTAAGGAAGTGGGAGAAAGCCGAATTCATTCCTCGTCAAGATGATGTTTATCAGGAAAGGCTTTATTGTATTCGCTATACTTACCTTGAAAAGCAAGGGGATAAAGAAGTATATATTAGGTATTATCAAGCACCAAACATAGAGGATATGGAAAGAGAGAATAAAGTTATAGCTTTATTAAGCGAGAGGTTAAATGAGTGGCAAGAAAAAGGATATCTACCAAACCAGTTTATTGATCATATAACGAGGCAAGCACAATTAAGTGAAACAAGAGGGTGGCAATATTGGCATCAGTTGTTTAATCCAAGACAGTTATTAATTCATGGATTATTTGTTAAGAACGTTACTGAGTTAGCCAAAAGTGAAAAAGAAAAAGCTCTTGGTTTATTAGGTATTAATAAGATTTGCAACTGGAACGCTAAACTATCGAGATGGAATTCCGATGGAGCAAATGAAAAAGGTCAGGAAGTTTTTAGCAATCAGGCATTAAATGCTTTGTATAATTACCTTTCAAGAACTATGTTGTCTTTACAAACTACTTGGTTTTTCAATGTAAGCAATTTTGAAATTCACAACAGCAATAAATTGGTTAGTGTTACCGATGCGAGAGAAACTTCTGAAGAATGTGATATTTGGATAACTGACCCACCATATGCTGATGCAGTAAACTATCATGAATTATCCGAGTTTTTCTTAGTTTGGAATAAAATGTTATTAGAGGAAACTTTCCCTAATTGGTATTCTGACAGTAAAAGAATCCTGGCAGTAAAAGGTATAGGAGAATCTTTTAATAATAGCCTGATTGAAATCTATAAAAAACTTGCTAATAAGATGCCAAGCAATGGGACTCAAGTGGTTATGTTTACACATCAAGATGTAAAGGTTTGGGCTGAATTAGCAATGATTTTATGGTCTGCGGGATTAAAGGTAGAGTCAGCTTGGAATATTGCTACTGAAACAGACGCAAACGGATTAAAACAAGGTAACTATGTACAGGGAACTGTATTATTAGTCTTAAAGAAACAAACTTCTAATGATATTGCTTTCCAAGATGAAATCTATAGAAAGATTAAGAAAGAAGTTCAATTCCAAATAGATAGCATGAGAGATCTCGATGATAAAGAAGACCCAAACTTTACGGATGCGGATTATTTATTGGCTTCTTATGCGTCATCCCTGAAGGTACTTACATCTTATAAAAATATTGAGGGCATTGATGTTGAATATGAATTGTCCAAGCCAAGAAATTCAAATGAAGAAAATCCGATTGAGATGATCATTAAAAAAGCTGTTAAAATTGCTTATGACTATTTGATTCCTGAAGGAATTGATACACTTGTATGGCGTGATTTTATACCAGAAGAGCGATTTTTTATCAGAGGACTTGAATTAGAAATGGGCAACGTCTACCAAGTTAGTGCATACCAAGAATTAGCAAGAGGATTTGGAGTAGGGGACTATCGAGATATGTTTGAGAACCTAAGAGCTAACACTGTCCGTTTAAAAACTGCTACTGAGTATCGAACAAGAGGTGTTGATAATGATACATTCGGTCACTCGTTATTAAGACACGTATTGTCTGCTCTTTACCAATCTGTTCAAGCAGAATCAACTTTAGAAGGAAAGAATTACTTAAAAGCTACTTATGATCAAAATAATGAGTATTGGAGCAACCGATCCTCAATCATTGAAATTCTTGAATTCATATCAAGATTTGAAAATATTGGACATATGAAGCATTGGCATCAAGATTCTTATTACGCACGTTTGTTAAAAGAAGCAATAAGGAATGATGGTATTTAAGGTAGGTGCGGATATATGGTTCGAAGGTATTCTACAAGAAGAGAGGCTATTGGTGCCTCTCTTTTGACTAATAAATTAAAAAATGCGATGAGTTATGATAGAATCGCAGGTTATTTCAGTTCCTCTATATTAGAGGTAGCAGGAGAAGCACTTGAACAACTTCAGGGAAAAGCAAGAGTTATTTGCAATTCTGGATTAGATATAAAAGACGTGGAGACTGCCAGGATTGCTCAATCTGCTATGAGAAGAGAGTGGTGTGACTTTAAACCTGAAGAGATACCTGACTCTTCGAATAGATTTAAAAGACTATATGAATTACTTTCCTCTGGAAAATTGGAAGTGAAGGTTGTTCCTGATGAAAAATTTGGACTCATTCATGGTAAGGCAGGCGTTATTACATTAGAAAATGTAAAGAAGACATCCTTTTTAGGCAGTGCAAATGAAACTTATAACGGTTGGAAACTAAACTACGAGTTAGTGTGGGAAGATGATTCTGAAGAAGCTGTTGCGTGGGTTCAAGAAGAGTTTGACGCCTTATGGAATGATCCATGTGCGGTAATGCTTTCCGATTTTGTTATAGAAGACATTAAAAGGATTTCAGATAGGAAAGTAATAAGTACGGTAAAGGAATGGAAGGAAGAACCAGATCCAGCATCTACCGTCATTGAATCGCCAGTTTACAGAAAAGAATTCGGCTTGTGGGAGCATCAAAAGTATTTTGTGGATTTAGCATTTAGAGATCATAAAAAAAGTCATGGAGCAAGATACATACTTGCAGACCAAGTGGGGCTCGGAAAAACGATTCAACTTGCTATGTCAGCACAGCTTATGGCTTTGTACGGAGAGAAGCCTATACTAGTAATTGTTCCTAAAACGCTTCTGTGGCAATGGCAGGATGAATTAAAGACTTTATTAAAAATACCTTCTGCCGTCTGGAATGGTAAAGAGTGGGTTGATGAAAATGGCTTTAATTATCCAAATAGAGGAAATGAAGATGTTAAGAAATGTCCAAGGAAAATAGGGATTATTTCACAAGGCCTTATTGTTTCAAAATCTCCGATAATTGAACATCTACTTTCCAGAGAGTACGAGTGTGTAATTGTTGATGAAGCACATAGAGCAAGGAGAAAAAATTTAGGTGAAAAAAAAGAACTTCAGAGCCCAGAGCCTAATAACTTATATGAATTTTTACTTAGTTTGTCAATTCGAACAAAAAGCATGTTGTTAGCAACGGCTACTCCAATTCAGTTATATCCAATAGAACTGTGGGATTTATTAAATATTTTGTCACAGAAAAATGATAGTGTTCTTGGAAGTAGGTTTTCAATGTGGCGTAAGCGTGAACAAATTCCAAGGAGCCTAAAGCTCATTATGGGTGAAGAGAAGATGGATTTCTTTAACATCGAGAATTGGGATTGGATAAGAAATCCTTTTCCTCCGTCACGTGAAGACGAGATGAATTTTGGAATGATAAGAAGAAAGTTAGGTTTAAAAGATGACCAGTTTGTTATTAATACCAACTATCTTGATCTTTCAAAACCAGACCAATCTAAAATAGGGCGTATTTTAGACAATGACTTCTATCAGAGATATAACCCATATATTCGTCAGGTCGTTCGAAGAGAGCGTTCATATTTAGAAAAAACAATTAATCCTGAGAACGGGGAGCCGTATTTAAAAAGAATAACGGTTGAACTTCATGGGGAAACGGATGAAGATGCACTGGTTTTATCAAGTTATTTAAAACAAGCATATATGTATGCTGAAGAGTTTTGTAATTTGTTAGGTAAAAGAAATAAAAGTAGTGGTTTCTTAAAAACTCTACTACTAAAAAGAATTGGAAGTTCTATTGTTGCAGGTTTAAATACGGGTAGGAAGATGTTGAACGAGTGGAATACTTCATACTCTGAGTGGTCAGAAGAAGAAGATGAGCAGTATGTTGAAGAAGATATTAAAAACCTTACCCCTGAAGAAGAAGATTTACTTGTGAAATACGTGAAGTCATTAGAAATGAATGATGCTTTAGATCCCAAATTTGAGAAGGTTGTTGAGCTATTAGCGGATTGGAAGTGGCTTGACAAAGGTTGTATTATCTTTTCTCAATATTTTGATACTGCCAGATGGTTTGCAGAACAGCTATCAGTGAAATTTCCAGGTGAAAGTGTAGGGTTATATGCTGGCGGAGAGAAGTCAGGTGTTTTTTTAGATGGTAGTTTTACAAAGAAAGTGAAAGAGGAATTGAAGTCTTTGGTAAAGCAGCGTAAATTAAGGATATTATTGGGTACGGATTCAGCAAGTGAAGGACTGAACTTGCAGACATTAGGGACTCTTATTAATCTTGATTTACCTTGGAATCCAACGAGACTAGAACAACGAAAAGGGCGTATCCAGCGTATCGGTCAAATCAACGATGAAGTACATATTTTCAATCTGCGTTATAAGGATTCAGTAGAAGATAGGGTACACAGTATACTATCAGAACGTTTTAAAAATATACATGGTGTGTTTGGACAACTTCCTGATGTCCTTGAAGATGTATGGGTTGATATGGCACAAAATGATATAGAAAAGGCTAAGCAACGTATTAATGAAATTCCTCAAAAACATCCATTCGAGAATAGGTATAACAATAAAGTTGAGAAGATCGATTGGGAAAGTTGTTCGAAAGTCTTGGATAGAAAAGAAATGAGGAAATACTTTGAACAGGGTTGGTAACATTAATGTTAGAGGTTTAAATATGCTTGCTTAGTATATGTAAGCAACAAAACAGACGGCAATTGCCGTCTATTTCCTTTTAGTCAAATAAATAACTGCCTTGGTCAACTACACTTCCATTACTGCGTATTTAAAAAGTTAACTAAATAATAACGAAATCCCTATCTGGTTTGTAGAGGTTGTTGTAAAAGTAATGCTTTTTAAAAGTATAAAAGATTTTCATCAATATACATCTATTACATAAAGCTAACAACCTTTATGTAATAGATGACAGTCTGTTTACCTTTATAGAAAAGCCAGTTGAAATCCGGACTTTTTCAGTGCCATCGTTTTACCTTGAATAATTGGAGAATTTCGTCAAAAACGGCCTTTTCAATCAATTTATTTGTTATAACCAATTTAATAGTCATTTAAATTAATATGTGTTATGTCCTCACTTTCAATGTAGGTTTTCAGTCTTCTTCTTACATTCTCTTGGGATAGTTCAATTATTAAAACCTCAACTAATTTTTCACCTTTTCCTCCTTTAAATTTTTTCTTAATAGCATTTATAATTTCAACTAAAGGAATAGGAATTCCACTTAATAATGCAGCTTGTCCAAATGATTGTGCAATAGAAACACCTATTGCTTTAAGTTCTTCATCTAAAGAACTAGGGTTAACTTTTGATTTTAGATATTTATCATATTGTCCATTGTTGATTATTGTAGCAACTTTGCCTGTTATTTCTTCTTGTGAAAGAAGCGCCATGAATTTGATCAATTCCTTATTTTCCAATTTAAACAACTTTTCACGTTGTTCTTTAATCAAAATAAAGTCACAAACATAGAATGGATTGCCTATGATTTCTTCTACTGTAAACGTTAAATTCTTTTCAGTCATAGATAATTTCCCCCAATTTTCCTATTTTTTAAACGACAAGTTTTATTATATTTTGAATCATCAAATAAATAAAGTTGCTTTGTGGATTTTTTTGGAAGATTACACTTTGGAATTCCTCGATATAAGAATATAGAGGTGATTTTTTATGCTACCAACAAAGGAGCAACTAATTCAATATTTATTAGATAAAATGACAAACCAAGACATTGCAATAATTTATGGGACAACTTTTCAAAAAATCATCCAATTAATAAAGAAAAATAATCTCAATCCAAATGAATTAAGAAAGGTAAATAAATTTATTGTATATGAACATTGGTACAATGGAAGAGTCGTTTATGTTGGAAGCGGTGTTTGGTATAGATGCAGAAGATATAAAAATAGAAGAAACTCGGAACATGTGCATCTAATGGAATCTGGGAAACTTGAGTATCGTATAGTGGGTGAATACGAAAAAGTAGGGGATGCAAGGAAGTACGAAGCTGTGCTCATTCAAAAATATAAACAATTAGGACAAGCAAAATTCAATAAGAAAATGCATTGATTCTTGACGATTATAAGAAGTAAAGGCATAATTATCAGTAATCGTGTTACTAATAAAAATGAGTTTGTTCAACAAACGTTGATATTACTGATTATATAGCTTTTGTGGAATATAATGGGACTCAAAATCGTGTTCCTCTGGAGTGCCGGTTCGACCCCGGCCACCGGTATCACACACGTTAATATAAACGTCGATTTGACGGCAATCTACCGTAATGGTAGGTCGCCGTTTTTTCGTTGTATGCGCACGATTTTGTAGGTGAAAGTCGTACGCGGCGAATCGTACGCGCTGTATCGGGTTAATACCCGTATTGGAGTGGCAAAAATTGACGAGAAAAAGAAGGAATAACGATTTAGCAACGGAGGATATTTCGAAACTGCGTGGGAGCATACGGTCGGATTTTCTAGACTTTGACGACGCACTGGCGTTGTTTTTGAAGGATGGCGAAATAAGAAATATCCGCAAACATACGATTCGATACTACCGGAATGAGCTTTCGTCATTTCGACGCAAAATTAGACGACCAAGACATTACGACTTATCCCGGTGAGATTACGAAGGATATTATCCAGGAGAACGTCATTCTTTATTTACGCGATAAGAAAGGTCTAAAAACGGTATCTATAAATACGAGACTACGTGCGATCCGTGCGTTCTCTAATTACTTATATAAGAACGACTATATCCCGGAGAATCCCGTAAAGGCGTTGAGCTTAGTCCGCGACAGAAAAGACGTAATTGCAACGTTCTCGACGAATCAGTTAAACGACATACTCGGTAAACCCGATTTATAGACGTTTACGGGCGTTCGGGATTATACGTACATTGTTCTCTTCAGTTTATTATACAGCCATTCATGAGGAAATTATGGATGTAACTGATAGACGATTAGTTTCGGGTTTTAATCGTGTGAATTGGAAAAAGACATTAGGTCTCAAAGAGATTAGTGACTTAAAAAGACTTGGTCCTCATCAATGACTATATCTCCATCAGCATTGATATAAAATTCTAAATCCTCTTTTGGCATGAAATTTCACCTCCAAAAAGTAGTTTTCACAAATAAATACAAATTGTTCAGAGCTTGATATAACACGAGTCTTTTATTATGGGGTAGTACCAGCGTAACTATCATTACCCGCAAAGTAGATGTTAAAAAACGACAATATCCAGGCCGTAATTTCAAATGAAGTTCCGTTTCTGTTTATGGCATGGGAACTTTGTGACATAGTGACAGTACTTCTCATCTTACCAACGGGCTAAAAAGCTTAGAAGATAAAAAAGTTCCGATACTCACCGTTTCAGGAACTTTTCATGGTCTTACTTTGCGGTCTGTCAGCTACGCTGGTATTGGGCCTAAAGAGGTCGGCAACCCCATAATAAAAAGGTTAACGACCTTTTTTCTTTCGTGTAGATTATGGTTGCTTGTTGAACTATCGATCTCCGTTAGCAGAATAAGCAAATTCTTTGTATAACTTAGCACCTGTACATTTTCTGCATAAACGCGTTAGAAAGTTAAGTATTCCAGCCTTAAAAGGAATAGATCCCAATAAATTATGAGCGACAATGTCAGTTAATAACGAATGTGCTTGATCGTTAGTCACGGCACTGAATTAATCATTCATTGAAAATCGTAGGCTGACTAGTAATGCAAACATCCCTCATTAATCTTTTCCGGTCGCACTGTTAAGATTAATGGCACTATGTAGCACCTGAGTGAAGTTCTCTCCATTGCGGTTGACAACTTCACGGACAGCATTGTTGAAGGCTGTCAAAATTGCCTCCTCCAGACGACACACATCAGAAGAATCCAAGTCTAATCCGCGAAGTGATACCGATCTCACCTGGAAATCAGCATCTATCGAAATCGATACAAGCTCATCTACAGACGATTCGACAGGTCCAAACCTGTTGTTTGTGAAGTGCGTAAACATCTCATTTTTTAATGTTTTAAATACCGCTTCGTTCAATTTCATATCAACCATATTGTTCCTCCTTAGTAGGATTAGGTGCAAACAATTTTAAATACCACGTGAAAATCAGGAGTCGAACCTTGACAACCAGTTTGCTCAACGAAAAAAGTCCACGGCGCATTAAGGATCGGTTTGGATGGTAGGGTTTGCCGATTTTGTACCGATGTGAATGTCACGTCGGGCATACCGGGAGTTCTCGCAAACCACTTTGTGTTTTGTGTAAAATTGCAGACTATCTCCTCCACAAGGAGGTTATTTGATATGAACTGGGAAGAGAACGGAAACTCGACCGCCCAACGTGATGCACCGTCAATAACCATGCAAGTGGGTATTTTTACAAATGTCCAGACGTCATGATCCCGAAAACCTCGAACATCGATCACCCGTCTATCCTTTAAAGTACGTCCATTTAACGTATAGGCTACGACGAGTTTGATGTCTTTGGTGCCTGCAAGGTAGCTTTACGAGCTGATCATCAGAGCCACTGAGCGCAGGAAGTCGTACTGACTCGAAATCCGATGTTCCCTGGGTACCTACTTCTAGGCTTGCCACGGTTCCGGGAGGGTTATTGTTGGCGTTCCAATTAATCCTCAGCTGTGATCCTGCGCATGCAAATCGTGGTACGACGCTAAAGTCCTGTACGAGAGGTTGAACGACCTCCAAGCCGCGGTCGCGAGTAAACTTTGTACTGAATGTGGCGAATCGTCCGTTACTTGAGATCTTAGAAAGTGCCTTACGCCAACGAAACAAAGGTCCAGTGGCATCAAATAATCTCTCAACATCTTTCATATTCATATTATTTCGCTGTCCCCAATGCAAAGTAGCTCCAAGCTCTATAGCGTCCCTTTCAATTAACTGCATGAAAGGTTCCGTGCCAAGTATCTCAACAGGCATAGCGATTTCAACGGAGCAAGTACGTGGAAACTTTTGCATGGCAATCAAAGCACTGGACTGACTCATAAAACGCAGAGCAACCCACCCCCCGATAGCTAAAGGCTTGCCGGTAATTTTTCCACTCTCTAGTTCATTGACACGTTGAATAATCCTGTCGATGAAAACTACCAGATTCGGGTCAGTATGATCAAAAAAGGCTTCCAACGAATCTCCGGGAAATTGACATCCTACATTTTTATAATTGGTACCATCCATTAGCGCATAGCTTATAGCGGTGTATACCTTCTTTGGATCCATCTCTGATTCTATAAGATACTCGTTTATCCGGCGTATGACTTCAAAAAGATCATTTTCTGTAGCCCAATTACAAATAGCTGTGAGTGTCTTGCCCAGCGGACCTGAAGGCGCAATAGCAAGAAAAGATTTTAAAGCCATTATTAAGGCTTGGGCAACAGCAGCGACAGCTAAGGCCGCTATTACCGCCGCCGCTGCCACCTCCCTCACTCCCGGGGGAGTAAAGGGGTTTATGAATACCGCAACGGCCGCAGCAGCAGTCAATAAGGCTGTATTCCTTATACCTTCCAATTCTTTAATGAACTCTTGGATAGCCGCTTTGATCGGAGCATCGGAATTACAAATGATGTTCATGAATTCTTTCGACCCGTAAGCGTGTGAATTACCAGCAGTAGATGGGCTACCGCGTTCAGCACGGCCGCTAGGGCCGCTCGGAGGACTACCTGCAACAGCCAGCGGCAGAGCATTACGTAATATGATAATGCAGGTATGTTCAGATGTATTTTTCACCTGTGAGTTAGGACTCATCACGATATTGACAAAACGGTTATTGCTGAAATTCGGGTGGTTTGGATTATTTAACCATTGTTTTACACTGGACCAATTTTCCTTTAGTCCGGTTTGGTGAAGGGCATATTGACGAACGACACGGAGCACGACGGAATATATAATACCCATCCGGCCAGCAGCAACGATGACCGAGTTCAACATTTCGGCGTCACGAATTACCATGATGTCACCATATAAATTTTGGAGCAGCGCCTCATTCACCAATTGAATACCTGGTGCTAATTCGCGCTCAATCCAGAATTGCTGACCCTGCGGCCCAATGAGATGTACGGCTTGAACGGCATCGGCGATCGGTGGTAGATGTACGTCTCCGCCGTGTGTGCCGGTGGAAATAGCTCCTACAATAGTTTGACCGCCTGCCCCACCAAGCGTGGACATAGCCCATGGTCCCAGGTATTGTTTTAATTCGCCTGCGATGCTAGGGCCGGGATCCTCTTCTCCTTTATCAAGACGTGAGTAAAGCTCCCAAATTGTTGTTCCGGCCTCGACGTGGTAGAGATAAAATTTTGAGTGATCCAGCGGATCACTATCTTTGTAGGGAGTAACACCCTGGTCACCGAAGAAATGCCAAGCATCCGAGGTCATACATTTAGGGAAGACCTCATAGAGTGTCTTATTCATCTTGTTTAGGCGAGCAGGATTGCCTTGGTCATCTACTTCGGGGTTACGGGTTTCGACGAGGAATCCGTCGGTAACAGCTGCGTGTGATAGAGCCCAGTGACTGCCACATGCCCTGACTTCAGGTTTGGGCCCTGTTATATCTTCCGCCTCACGCACAGTGTTGATAAGGTCCTGAAGTGTTGTTGGATAACAATGACGTTCTGGTTTGGGCACGATGGCAGGAAGCTCTCCGTTGTCGTGTAAACGACGCCATTCTTTATCATCGCATAACATTGGATCTACCTCCAAATAGACTTAACAAATCCTTGTGGGTTATAACAATAGTTACCATAGGTATGTTTGCTTAAAAAGTAAAAGATTATTCATTACGGAATTATTATTTAAATTTTCCAACAGGACAGTTACAACATCTATTGTTCGGAAGTCAAATAGTCATTCTTACAACCTTAAAAATCTCTATATTAATTTAAAAAAATTTACGGATAACGTACATAATTTAACTAGTAGGCTTGACGTATTTCGAAATATAGGGGGGATCCAATAACCTTTCAGTTGGTTCACAACTCCGTATAAAAGAATCTCTGCTAGTTAATAATAAAACGGTTAAAACCGAGGAATACAGGAACAGTATCAGATAGACTGTAGACAAAAAATAAATGAATGAGGGATGACTATGTCTGATAATATTCTGGACGATCTTTTTCAATGGGCTTCCGAACAGCCTGAAGACCATCTATGCTCTGTTGATATCGCTATAGCAACTAATGATATGAGCAGAAATAACCTAGTTAGCTATGCCGAAGGGACAATTCATTTTGATCTAGGCAGTATTTCGAAATGGGTTAGTCTACAACCCCGATTTAAATCATACCAAAATGGGATTAAACAATATTTTAGTGATAGAAGACGAGGAGATTGTCCATTTGATTGTAATGAAACTGAACCTTTAGATGTATTAATCGTACCCAGGTTTTCAGTCAATAATATAAACTATATTGTTACAATGAAATCCTCAAAGTGGAACTTTGAGTTCAGCTTTGAACCAAGTTTTGATGTTGAAAGTGACATATTATATGGCGTATTTAACAAGACATTTATTACTATAAGTTTTTGTAATAAACGATCTGAACCTCCTATAAAGTAATATGACAAATAGCTTAAATTATTGAAAAATATGTAGATCACGTGTCCTCACGTATAGTTTAGTGATTGGTACTGAGATTAGCCAAGCCTTGTTTGATGCCACGGTGAAGATGGGCTTAGAGGGCATTGTCTCGAAGAAAATCGATTCAACCTAGACACTGTGATCAACGATCACACGCCGGGCTTAAGGTAAAGAATTACTATATAGGGTCCCGCCACATGCCCATCAATTTAACAAAACTAGTTTCCCCAAAAATGAAAAAAACGTTATTCTTTCAGTAAAATACTAGAAAAGGATTACGTTTCTTCATGGTTCTCTCGTTTTCTGAAGAATTACATCTATTCTCACAAGAATTACAACGTTTTCTATCTCCAATCGTCTTAAAAAAAATCGCCAAGCAAGTTGGTTTTGTGCAGCGATCGAGTAAGTATCAAGCAGACGAACTCATCGCTCTTTGCGTTTGGCTCAGCCAAGAAAATGCGAGTACATCTCTTACGCAACTATGTAGTCGGTTAGAGGCTTCGACAGGTGTACTGATAAGCCAATAGGGACTGAATCAACGATTTAATCCAGAGGCTGTCACATTTCTTCGAGAAGTTTTTACATCAATCCTCACCCAAAAGCTTTGTGCATCACAAGCGCTATCTTAGAAACGATCAATTTCATTTTAAAATACCTCCGCAGCTTCAAGTTCAAATAAACTTTCCAAGTCATTAATCGAAATTAAATTCCATCCATTATCGTTTATCTCTTTCAATTCCTTATCTAAATCTTTTTTAACACTTATAATAATAACCTCAAATCTTTCTTTTCCTTCCAAACAATTTCCCATAATTGATTTATTGGTTTCTCATCCCTAATATAAATATTAATATGCTTATTAACATTAATTGGTCGATGTTTAGGACTATCTTTCAAATAAATAAATGGAAAGTAGCAAATAGGGAAACTCACGAATTAAAGAATAATAATCAATAAGTTAGTGCAAATTATATTAGGTGCTAGAAAGTTATAAGGAGGCAATGATATGTCTGATAAAGTTAGAGTTTGTATTGATAAAGTTCCACAAGATTCTTATAAGGAAATAGCAGCCATAAACCAATATCTATGGGAGCCGGGACAATCAATTCATGTCCGTTTCATGGAAGGAATACCGGAAGTACAAGAGAAGGTTAAAAAATATGCAAAAAAGTGGGAAGAATACGCAAATATTAAATTTGAATTTGGGAATAATCCTGATGCCGAAATACGTATTTCTTTTGATGAAAATGATGGTAGTTGGTCCTTAATAGGAACTAATTGTAAGGAAGTAGACAAAGATAAAGCAACAATGAATTATGGATGGTTAAAACCAGATACTCCTGATACAGAATATTCAAGGGTTGTTTTACATGAATTTGGGCATGCCTTGGGATGTATTCATGAACATCAGAATCCTACTGCAGAGATACCATGGGATAAAGAAGCTGTTTATCGTTACTATATGGGCCCCCCAAATAATTGGACTAAAGAACAAGTAGATAACAACCTCTTTACTAGATATAGTAAAGAAATCACAAGCTTTACAGAGTTCGACCCGACTTCTATCATGCTCTATTCCATTCCAAATGAGCATACTATTGGAGACTTTGAGGTTGTTGGAGGTGTTATACTCACCGAAAAAGACAAGGAATTTATTCAAAAACTCTATCCTCATTAATATTACGCATTAAACTTGAACATATTTTTACAATCACTGGTGTCTTGGAGAAATTTCCATTATTTAAGGAGAGTAAAGCATGTCCATAATACGATTCGATGAGTTCCAAGATTTCAATAAAGAGCTTATAGCTATGCAGCAACAACAAGCATTACAACGTTTTATTGAACGTTCAAGTCAACGAGAACGAACAGTTGAAAACCTAAATAATAAGAATCCTACGGAAATAGATACACCAGAACGAATTGCTATTCGAAAGAAATTCATAAACCCTCGTGATGGACTAGCTTTTGAACGGGTATTTGGGGAGAATGATTTATTTCCTATTTCTTATTTTGAGGCAGGGCTTATAGCAGCAAAGCCTGTCTGTAGAATTGAGGTACGTGATAGAATTGGTCGAATTCTTGGACACGGTACAGGTTTTCTTGTTTCGTCAAAATTATTACTAACAAATAATCACGTATTAGAAAACGAGGATTCTGCTCTTTTTAGTGTTGCACAATTCAACTATGAAATGGACCTTGATCAAAAGGAACGTCCGATTAAAAGCTTCCGATTTAAACCAAATACTTTATTTATTACCGACCAAAAATTAGATTTTACTTTAGTAGCTATAGAAGAGGTCTCAGCGGATGGAACAAAATCCAGTGATTTTGGATTCTTACCGTTACTTCCTCAAAAAGGGAAAGTTTTACTTGGTGAATATGTATCAATTATTCAACATCCTTCTGGTGCTCCGAAGGCTATAGCTCTTAGAAATAACAAAATAACCGATATATTTGATGATTATATTCACTACTTGACAGATACACAGCCAGGATCTTCCGGTTCTCCAGTGTTTAACGATCAATGGATAGTAGTTGGTCTACATCATGCCGGTGTTCCAGATCCTAATGATAATACTAAGTACATATCCAATGAGGGTATCAGAATTAGTAGTATTTTAAAATTTGCTATGGAGTCAAATTTAAGTGATGAAAAGAAAGCGTTAATTGATGGGATTGTTAATAATAGGGAAAGCATTGATACAAAAGCAGAGGAATGGCAAGAATTTTCAACTGGTTATGATACTAAATTTCTTGGCGACAACAATGAAGTTCCTCATCCAAAATTTCGTTCTGACCTTAAACAAGACATAGTAACACAGAGGAACGATGACACTGTGTTAAACTATACACATTTTTCAATAGTTATGAGTAAGTCCAGGCGTCTATCTTATTATACAGTAGTTAACATTGATGGAAACAAGCTAGTGAACATTGGTCGTGAAAATAAATGGAACTTTGACCCACGTATTGAAGAAAAATACCAGTGCGGGCCAGAACTTTACGATAATAATGATATTGATAAAGGACATCTCGTACGTCGAAGAGACCCTGTTTGGGGAGATAATGCAAATGAGGCAAATAAGGATACATTTCACTATACGAATTCTTCTCCACAACATAAAGATTTAAATCAGAAAACATGGTTGGAATTAGAAGATTATATTTTAGAAAACGCTGATAAATTTAATCTGAAAGTTACAGTGTTTACAGGTCCAGTATTTCGGGGTGACGATATAATCTATCGAAACGTTCAAATACCTGCAGAATTTTGGAAAGTTGCTGTTATGGTTAAGGAAAATGGGGAATTATCTGCGACTGCCTATTTGCAAACTCAAAAAAATTTAATCGATAATTTGGAATTTGCCTATGGAGAATTTAAAACATACCAAATAAAAGTTTCAACTATTGAAAACTTAACTGGTCTCGACTTTGGAAACCTAAGAAATCACGATCCAATAGAACGAATTGAAACTACTGCAGTAGGTCGCGTTATTAATAACTCTAAAGATATACTTTTCTAAGTAATGTTTAAGGATAAACTAACAGAGGGGATATCAAACTCCCTCTGTTTCCGCATTCTAACATGATATAAGAGGTAAGCTTTTTTAGAAGATAAATTAATTACATTGGAAGGTAACGAGGGTAAAACCAATAGCTCTTTGTATTATCTGTTTTATGTATTCTGTGCAAGCTTGCCATTTGATGAATAAAGTTTACCTTTTAAAGATCAGGTCAATATTCTACTAAATCTACACCATTAATAAGTTGAATATTAAGACCTTGAACATACTGTCTTGCTGGTTTTGTAAATTGTGCAGTAGTAATTAATTATCCACCTTTAGTATTTTGTTTAACCATATTAGAGTGAAGAATTGCTGTGGTATTTTGTAACTTACAGTCCAAATCACAGTCAGGGTATCAATGAATTGGTAAGCTTCCTAAAATACTCTGTAGACACTCCTTGCGAAACACACAAAATGTATAGTTTATTAGTCGCTGAACTTGAAAAAGAAATTCAAAAGGCTAATAAGAAGTGGAGAAACATGGCAAAGAGGTTGAAAAAGTGAAAACTAAAAACTAAAAACTGAGGCTGCTGAACCAATGACAAAAGAAGAAGTGGATGCAATAGATATCACTATAGATAACGCAGATACACCATCAACAGAAGATGTACTTTAAGTAAAATTCTTTTTTGTCTCAAAATATAAGAATACTAGTGGCAATGAGATACTAATTAAAAAAGCCTCTAAGATATACCTAGAGGTTTTTTCGGTCCACGGAGCCCTGGAAAACCGTAAATGGAGTTTCCCCAAAAATACATTACAATAAATAAAAGAAATTGATTCAAGAAAATGTAAAATTATTTTTATTTTTTTATTCCGTCTCACTACAACAAGATTACTTGTCGTTTTGAGACAGGTTATTTTGTGAACTATTAACTTCCTATAATCAATCTTATGTAAACTAGATAAATTGTAAACTAAAAAAAGGGTAATCTAATGACTACCCTTCTACATATATTTTAACCTTGTACGTTCTCTTTTTCGTATAACTTAGCACAGGCGTATGCTATCGTCTCCCCTGTAGGATTCATACCAAAATGCGAAGAAACCAATTGCTCGCTTGTTAATGTTTTGCACATCTCTTTAGGTTCAATTGGTGAAATGTTTTTTACAAACCATTCCATAAAAGCATTTCTTTCTTGTTCATTCTCAAATTTGTTCTCCAGCATCCTATAGAATCCCGCAACACTGTTAGCCCACTCTTCTTCTATGTGAGAAGGCTTTGATTTACACCAGATTATAATCTCCTCTAAGGTCAACCTCGACATAGGGGCTTCAGAATGACACTTTTTACATAGCAGCACAATATTGTGAATTTCGTCTTCACCACCCAAACTCAAAGGGTCAAAATGGTGTTTTTCTAATTTGGATGCATTCCACATTGAAATATGGGACATAGAAGTCTTTGAATCAATAAACTTAGACTTACCGCAAGCAAAACATTGGGGATATTCTATATGAATATCTAGGGATTCCAAAACACTCATGCCATTATCACGAAAGTATGGTGTTTCCCCCCAATAAAATGCTACCTCAAAATTCTTGAAATCTTTTCTTTTTACTTTTTTCATTTGTGACAACTCCTTTTATATAATTGCCACCTTTAAAATAGTATTTTGTATTACCTTACTAGGTAATTATAACTCAAATCAACTTACATTAAAGGATATATTTTACAATCTTTAAATTTTATGTAAACTATCATACAAAAAAACAACCATCCAATCGATTTGACTAGATGGATTTGTTATTTAACCTCCGACAGTTAAATAACTGAATGGCTGGTTTTGTTAACCTATCTTTATTATAAATCAAGGGTTAAATTTGCCATCCCCCTACTCTCGAATCAATCATCAGAGCTATCTGGTACAACAGCAACGTTTCTATACTTTTTAGGTTGGTTTTCCAATTTTGCACGTAACTCATAAGCTTCATCATGCGTATAAAATGGGTCTGATACTTTTACCTCATAACCAACTTCTCCGTCTTCATTTACTTCGTTATACTCAACTCTAAACAATACCATCCAAAATGCCCCCTAATTAGTTATATTTGCTTATATAATCTACCACAATAATCCACCTCTATCAATTTATTCCACATATATTGCGTTTATTGTCAAAATAAAGCTAAAGAAATTTATGGTAATTCCATTACTTTTGTATTAGTATGTAAAAGTGTTACATAGTTCTTAATAACGAATTCAAGGGGAGAAAATGTGCGTAATAAAGGTATTTTATCATTGGTTGCAGTAGGTCTATTTACTTCATCATTGTCTGCAGGTGTTGTGAAGGCAGAAGGAAATGAGAACGGATTGGCAAGAAAAGCTATTGAACACCAGGTGGAAAAACCACTTCCAAAAGGTTTAGTGGATTCTAAAACGTTTAATCAACTTGAAAAAGAAGTAAAAGGTTCACAATCAAAGTCAGGCAAGGGTTATAGTAAAAAGAGTGATGATGACTATATTTTTGAAGTTGAGTACAATAACGACTTTGCTTCAGCAGATAACTCGTCATACGAAAAAGCAACAATTGGAAGATTGCTTCCTTTGTATGATGTAGATTTTTCTAAAGTGGTCGTTCCTAGTGATGGATTTTTGCTTGTAGCAGGAACAGCATCCTCATATGCTATTGATCTAGGATTTGCAGCAGTACAAAAAGACTATGTTGAAAATAGTAACTTAAAATATCTAGGTAGCGAATATGAAGATGGCGTTGAATATAGAGGATATGATGTTAAAAAAGGCACATACTATGTAGGTGTTTACGACCGAGATAATGAATACGATATTGATAATAATACAAGTGATGACATGTATGCTATCGCAACTAGATTTGTAGATGATGTTAAACCATCTAAGCCAACTGTTTATAAGGTTGATAATAACGACAAAGTAGTAACAGGAAAAGCAGAGGCTAGTTCTACGGTTACTGTTAAAAATGGAAGCAAAGTGTTAGGTTCTGCAAAGGCAACATCTAAAGGAACATTCTCTATTAAAATAGCTGTTCAAAAAGCAGGAACTAAATTGACGATCACAGCTAAAGATAGTGCAGGGAATGTGAGTTCAAGTGCATCGGTAACTGTTGTGGACGTTATTGCACCAAGTAAGCCAACAGTAAATAAGGTTGACAATAATGATAAAGTTGTTACGGGTAAAGCAGAAGTTAATTCGACTGTAACTGTTAAAAGTGGAAGTAAAGTGTTAGGATCTGCGAAATCAACATCTAAAGGAACATTCTCTGTTAAAATTGCAGCTCAAAAAGCCGGTACTAAATTATCTATTACGGCTAAAGATAGTTCAGGGAATGTGAGTTCAAGTACAACGGTCACTGTTGTAGACGTTATTGCACCAAATAAGCCAACAGTAAATAAAATAGATGACAATGATAAAGTTGTCACGGGTAAAGCAGAAGCTAATTCAACTGTAACTGTGAAGGCAGGAAGTAAATCACTCGGTTCAGCTAAAGCAAGTTCTAAGGGCAACTATTCAGTCAAGATTAAAGCACAGAAAAAAGGAACTACACTTTCAATAACTGCAAAAGATAAGGCAGGAAATACTAGTTCTAAGGCAACTACCAAAGTTGTAAAACATTAAGTTCAATATGAAAAAGGGGAGCCTGATGGTTCCCCTTTTTCATATTGGGGACCTAAAATCAGGTCAAAATAATATTCATATAAAGATTAAGACTAACAAAATTACTAGTCCTAGCTCCATTGATTAATTTCCCTCCAGGGAATTTATACCACCCTTTCCATGATATAGTAGTAGCATTAATTTAAAGAGGTGTATTAGGTGAAGTGGTTAAAAAAGAACGAAGAAAAAAAAGGAAAATTTATTTTTAGTGATTATATTACTGAATATGCCCTTATGTTTTTATTATTTGCTTTTGTGTCCCCTATCTTTGGCATTTTTATGGTTAAAGTGCTTAAATTAGGTAGTGCCTTTGCAGACTTAGGTGTTTACGGTGACTTCTTAGGTGGCTCCACCCTCCCATTTTTAACTATAATTACAATTGCATTTGTATATAAAACATTTAAGCTCCAAAAGGAACAATTGCAAACACAAAAAGAAGAAATGAGAATGACCAGAGAGACATTAGAAGAGCAAAATAAAACAGCTAGAATGCAGAGGTTTGAAAATTCTTTCTTTAAGTATCTTGAAGAGATAAGGGCTGATAAGGGAATCGATTATGGATTCGATGAACTTATAATAACTATGGCTGACCGCCTATCTACTACTTTAACGTCATACAAAAAAGAAATGAGTGATTTCCGGGAGGATAAACCAAGTCAATTTACAATTCCAATTCAAAATGATTATGAAAGGTTTTTTGACTATTATTCTTCTCTTGCGGATGCTTCATTGCGTCAATCAGGATTTTATTATAAGCAAGTTTATTCCTTCGCTCTCAAAATAAATAGAGTTTTTGACATAATATATCAATACAGAAGTAGCATGGAGAAATCTGAGGTTGAATTTTACTTAGCTTATTTATGGGCTGAAATTGATTTCTCTACATGGTCTTTGGTATTACTTCAGAATTGTATTATGGATCAAAGAACACAAATCATAAACGAATTGCAACTCGATAACTGGATCCACCAGTCGCCGGATGCTGGCCTTACCGCACTGGATCTTCATTTTATTTCTTACATAGTACATGGCGACCCTTATTATAGATATGTAAAATGATACAATTAATAGTATGAGCTCTGCCCATAAAATGTTTATGGGTCGATAAAAGATAACTAATAGGAGGATAAAAAGATGGCCCAGAACAATACACCTTTAACTAAAAACGAAGTTCAGAAATATCCCACATTTACTAATCACGAGGATGCAGCTACATATTTAAAAGAAAAGTATGGTGAAGATTTTAGACCTTATCGTAAACCTCTTATGCATGAAAAACGTCAAATGTTTTCGTATTTGTTAATACTCGACCGAGATAAATTTAATGAGCTTCAAGAATATTCTCGTAAGCGTGGCAATACAAATTTAGTTGAGCCATCACCAGAAACAAAAGGATTTACTAATTCTAATCAAACCATCTACATTTTTGAAGACGGTGAAATCCTTCCAGGATCAGCATCTGCTTATTAGAACCCGAATTAGCCGGTGAAATCGCGTTAAGCTATAAAAAAGACCAGTTTCATGTTAGCGACTTCTCAGGATTTAAGCCTACAGGTAAAGTACCTTTCTACGATTGGTTAAACGCCTAATTTTACGAGTTTACTAACAAGGGAGGGTGTTTATACTCTCTCTATCAAAAAACCGCTTAGGAGAGAGCCTGATGACGGATAAGAAAGAAGAAATGCTTGAAATTGCTTTTAAAATATCGGCAAAGGATTTATCAAGTTATTTAACTGATTTTCAGTTAATCGCTCATACTTGCGATGAAGAAATGGATACAGAGTGGGCTTCTAATACCTTAGAAAAAAATGCTCTATATAAGTATCTTAGTGAAATTTACTTTAAGACTGAATACTGGAAGCAACAAGAAGCTATGCAAAAGAGAATTTCAGATAAATGGAAAGAGACTTGCTAAAAAGGTTATTCAGCTACCAAAAAAAAATTAATCAGCGGGTCGACTAGTCTAGGGGGATTTAAATGAAGAAGATGTTAGGTATTGCGTGTTTGTCCGTCGTCTTGTTGTCAGCTTGTCAAGGACAATCAGAGCGTACAGGTGAGGCGGAATCAGAAGAACCGAAAAAAGAAGAAACTGAAATCATGGAAGAAGTAAAACCGACGTTTACGTTCGTAGATGTTGAGAAGCTGAAGAAAGCGGAATCCTTCGAAGAAGCTTTTGATAATTATTTTGGTCATGATAGGCATTTCACCGCTTATGCATATGGGGATGAAAACGAAGAGATTCTATTTGGTGGACCTATCAGAGAACTCGATTGGACACAAATTGCTGATGATACATTAGAGGTTTATATTGAAATGAAAAGAGGGGTGGATACGCGGGTGGAAATGATAGATTTCCTTCATTATCTGAAAGTTAGTGGATTGTTGGAAGTAAAAGAACCGACACCGAATGACCCAAATGGAGATGTGTTCAAGATTAGAATGATGGTTTATCCTGAGACGAAGCCTGGCATGAATACGCCAGAAGTTTTTCAAACGTGGGAAATCAGTAATAAGAAAGTTAAAGCCATGGATTTCAGCGATAAATCAGACATATTAAAATCCGCTAGTCAGTATGGAGAGTGGTGAAATAATCAGCGGGATCGTTGATTGCCGATATCAATGCTTCCGGAGCTCTCCTTTACAGTGTCTGAATATTTACTTTAAAATTGGGGTATGTTATCCTTATATTAACATAAACTAAAAGCACCCCCATGCTGGTAACATGAGGGTGACAACTAGCAAGAGTGGTTGGTCACAACTACTTAATCAGAAGAATCAGAAGAAGAACCATTTCCATCTTGGAGGGCGGAGTGGTTCTTTTTCTTTTTCTTACTGAACGCAGATAGGATGAGACTGGTTGCTACAGCAACTATAACGTCTTTACCAATATCTGTTACAATGTTCAATAGAAAATGTATCATGCGGTCACCTCCCTTCCCATCTATCATTTAGATGGCAAAGGCGAAGCTGTGACCTCCCACTCTATCCTCAGTTGTTCCTCAATTTTATCATATATTTCCCTTTAAAGTAATTATATGTAGGAAAAATCAAAGGAATGTATTGATGGGTTCCTACCATAAAAAGAGTGCCCATTATGGACACCCTCAATTTTTAGATTGATTAATAATGAACGAAGTAGTACATACCATCAGCTTCTTTGTTAGCAGTTTTTCTTGGACTCTAAGCGGAAGCTGATTTACTATACAAGTATCCATCCCAGTTTGAATATTTTTTCAATTTACCTGTAGTTTTCTTGTAGTATGGCTTGAATCCAATATAGCCTTTATCACCTTTTTTAAGTGTAAAAGAATATGTACTAGCGTCACTAGCAGTACTAACCCAAGTAAAACCAGCATTGGCCTTAATGGCAGATTTTTCTGCTGTTGCGGAAACACTATATGAAGCGGATACTGTTACACTAACATTTTTGGTAATACTACAAGAAGCTGAAGTACACCCTATGTCAGCTGTAACCTTTTTGGTTTTACCAGTCACTTTACTTGTTGTACTGGTAGGAGAGTATTTCCAGTATTCCCGATAATCCAAAGTCCCCATGTCATTAGTTAAAGCTAAAGTTGACCCTTGGAGTATGTCTACTGATGGTCCTGATGAATTTTGAATCTCATTTAAATACTCTTGCTTTGAAGCAGGAACTAATTTCCCATTTACTTTTTTAAGAGGGGTAACATATTTGCCTAATGACTTATCATAGATTGCATTTTTCTTGTCAATCTTGACAGCTTTAGTTGCACCCTCCGATTTTGCAGCGAATGAAGAATCTGCGGATACTACTAGAAAAACAATACTTAAAGTCAAGACAGTAAGAAAAGATTTAATATACTTTACCATAAACTTCCCCCTTTGCCATAATTATCTAAATTGTGTCATTGTTATCAAATTTGGTAAAGGTTCGTATGACTTATTTATTAGGTTCTATATAGAAGTAAATACCAGTTTTCTTGTCGATTGTAGGGCTTACTTCACTAGTAGGTGTTTTAACGAGAGGACTTTGATCTTCAGTTAATCCAGTGTAAATTGTAAATTCCTTTCCTGATTGTGTTGTTGTTCCCCAACTGATTTGTGAGGAATACTTTTTGACTTTATCGTTCTTAACAAGAACATCTTGATCAGGGTCATACCAAGCAAATTTTCCATCTTGCTCACTTATGCTTGACACTCCTACTCCCAAGCCTTCCTCTACTTGCTTCTTATAAATAACAAATGTTTCTCCGTTCTCACTTACTTCTCCTATGATGTCTTCTTTTTTCATCTTTTCTTCTTTAATGCCATGATTAATCGATTCTTCTTTTGTTTTAAACCATTTCAATTCACTGGCTCCATCATTTGCTATTGCAGAACATCCTGTAAGTGCAATCATGGCTATTACAAAAGGTAACGCTACTTTCATAATAAATATCCCCCTATTAAGAAAAGATGTAGTACTTATATAATACATTTGACGCGAATAAAATTCCATTATATAGTAAATTTTAGAGATTTAGACTAATTAGAATATGGTTTCAATTAGGAAGTAACTCAAGGACAAAAGGAAACCATCTTATATTTATAGAGAACACTTTTAATACTATATATTCTAATGAGGTTAATGATCTTGAATACTCCAAGGTTTGAGTTATTAGACTATAACCTGATAGAACAATAACCACTATTGATAAGATAATACTAATATTTTCAAGAATATATCTCTCCCAAAAAACTAACTGTTCTGTCCCCTTATTGAACGTTTCTCGAAATTTACATTCAAAACTAAAAAAGAGAAGACTAGAAAAATCTTCTCTTTTTTCATTTAATCCTTTTCACGATAATTGGTTCTTCTCTCTCCCAGCAGTTTCGCAGCCTTTTTAGCCTTCTCTTGCTCAGGGTTTGTATAGAGGGCAGCCGTTGTGGTTGAAGTATGACCGAGTTGAGTCATCAACAAATGGATATCTCCTGACTGCTCCATTAAATTAGTCCCATATGTATGCCTCAGTTTGTGTGGAGACATCGATTTATTGGACTTAAAGGCCTTTGTATATTTCTTTACTAGCGCCTCGATGGCGCGGTTGGAAAGAGGGGTAGCTCCATCATTCACCCGAGTCAAGAATACATAGGCCGTATCATCATTTGAGCCCCTATAACGCTCCGTTCGCACAGCTAGGTAATCTTTTATGTCCTGCATGGACGGAGGAGAGACTGCCACTACATCCTTTTTTCCACCCTTACGTAATACATGTATTTGTTTTTCCTCAAAATCCAAGTCTCGTAGCCTTAAGTTGGATAACTCATTCACCCGGATGCCACTTCCTAAGAAGAGGGATAAGATCGCAAAATCACGTTCCTTGTCCCTTTTAAAGTATATGAGTTTCCTGGACTTTTCAGGTAGCTCTCTTTCATAGTCACGCTTCACGAATTCAAGAAACCGAGCATCCTCATCATTGTGGAAAATCTTCGTCGATATTCTGGAAGCACGCGCCCCCAATGTTTCTTTCACTTTATTCACTTCAATTTTCAACATGACATTTCGATAAAAGTAAGGTTCGCCTTCATCATTTTCCGTCTGAGTCGTTAAATACTTGAAAAGGGAACGTAATGCTGAAATTTTCCGATTGACGGATACCTTTTCCGCTTTTTTTGTTTCTTTCTTATTGATAGGGATATTTCTCCGTTCCAAAAATTTTATAAAGGATTGGGCTTCGATCAACTTCAACTTTTCCAGCACGGACAGGGGGATATCTTTAATATGCTCCTGCTCAGCAATGCCCTCGGCTATCAGCCACTCCAAAAATAATTTATAATCAAGAACGTAATTCAAGAGGGTGGAAGGGGACCGGGTATCCAATTTATTGTCAACATATTCAACGATATAGAAAGGCATGGACTTAACCAGCTGTTCCAATTTCTGCTCATGGACTTGATGTTGTCTGGTATTGGCCATTGTTTTACTCCTTTATTAACTTTAATTTATGCGTAAAATTCAATTTTTACGAATAGTTGTTTACATAATTATATTATGTTTAAGTTACTAACTTACGTAACAGTCCATGCACGGAAGAGTAGGACTGAAATAATTAACTTTTCACAGGAACTTTTACATACTCATATTTTTCTGGATTTTTAAGTTTATGATTTTCGATAGCAGCTTCAGCAGCATCTTTCGTTTCAAAGATTTTATCTACCTTGATTGTTTCTTTATTTGTATGGAGATCATAAACACGGATTTTGTAATTCATCATAAACCCCCCTTTATTAAAATTTAAGGATTTGTTTTGTATAGTCAGTGAAATCCTCAAGATGGTTCGTAACAATTTGCTGCAAAATGTCTAGATTAACCGTCTGGTAATCATGAACGGCTATGTTTCTGAAACCCACCATGGCCTTTAATCGTTTGACCGTATTCTCGTCAATAATTAAAGCCCCATGAAGCATATCAAAAGCATCTCTGCTGGTTTGAGGCAATCCTAATTTCTGTTCAGCTACAATATGCATAGCCAAGTCAATTGACGCTTCGCAGGCCCTTTGTATATTGAGTATGATGGAGTCTTGTTTGGTATAGTCCTTTAGGTTTTCTGGATTGTTTTCGTATACAACCTTAACCCGGTTCATGCAACGTTCTATAACACTGATTTTGTTCAATATCACATCATTCTTCATAGATGGTCCCACTTTCTCCTATTTTTTTTAAGATATTTTCGCGTTCCTCGTTCAATTTAGCGTACATGCTTAGTGCAGTCATTTGGAGGTTTTTAAGAAGAGTATCGTTCGCTGAATATATAATGGTACCGGTAGTATATATCTGGGCTTTAAATACCGTGGATGCTGTACGGATATTGACCAAATCCACCTCGATTTTCAAAATATCTGCCAGTTCCTGTGCCAGCTGAAAAACTTCATATGTAGTAAGCGATTGATTCTCACAGTAGAATGCAATATCGATATCACTGTCTTTATGTGTAGATTTTTTGGCATAAGAACCAAAGATAATAATGAAAACAGGATCTATTTTTTTTATGAGAGTATCTTGAATGGTTTGAAACATCTCTGTATACATAAGACACGCTCCCTAAATTATTATATGAAGATTATACCAAACATTCATTCTCACGTCCAATTATTCGTAAAACTGAAATTTTACGCATAATTGGACGTGGTGTTTTTTCAGAGATAATCTTTTCTAACCTCTTTTGTTATAACACTTTGAGTTGCAAGAGATCATTAGAATAATCCGCTTATGTTTTCTTCTGCTACAACCCATAATTCATTTGCGCAAATATTATTTTTAATATTCTGACGAGGTCAATTTCTGAATATATAATTTTTGTTTGTTATTTTTATACTCTCCATTTTTCGCAATTCTTTCGATTAAATTTAATTCCTGTACAGAGGGTTAGTCATCTTAAGTTTCTGTATTCCAACCAGTACAATCCCAATAGATTCACCTCAAATTAATCTTTTTAATGAACGTTTTGATTAGCAGTGGGAAATTGTCAGTCACTTTAATCTTTTCATCTTCAGCAGCATTCAATATTGGTTAAGAAAATGCCCCCTGAAGAGTTTAGAGGATTAACACTTTTATTTTATATCATTCAATCCATATGGAACTTTTGAACTCGATATGGATCAGCGAATATCTATTAAGTTGATAGTCTCTACCAGTTCTTGTCATCCAATTGCAGATCTGCTACGCATGGATAAAGATGCCACTGCTGGCAGGAGCTCTTGAACCTCTATGGGCAAAGCCATGTTCCAAAAGATATGCGTCATTGCAGAAATGGAAAGAAACCTTATTGCAGAGAATGTATAGGAAAGGCGTGGAAAACATTAGGTACACCTAAGTTGGATAAAGAAAAGCTTGCTGTTGCGTTACGGATGTATGATAGTAAATAATATTCTATTTTATAATTTCTTTCATGCTCTTTGGAAAGAAACAAAAAAAAAGGATAAAACCCACCATAAAATGGCAAATTATACCCAAGACATTTAATCAAGCCCGATTCGCTGAAATACATAATTACGGAACTCTTTGACCACTCCTTTTGTAATATATTCTTTTTTCTGTACGACCCACAAGTTCCTTTTAAAGTCTATGCCTTCGATTGATAAAGCCTTTAATGAACCCTCTTTTATTTCTTTTTCTAGTGTTAGCTTAGATAAAATGGATATTCCTATATTCTCTTCGACTGCACCTTTGATTGCTTGTGTACTTCCGAATTCCATATATATCTTTAATTGTTCAAACACTTGATTGTTCTTAAGTATATCTTCTACAACTATTCTGATTCCAGAATTCTCTTCCCGCCAGATGATTTTTTCAACCATAACTTCTTCTATACGTACTTTTTCCCAGTCTTTCCACTTATGATTAGCGGAACAAACAACCACAACCTCATCTTCGGCAAATCTTTTTACTTTATATTCTCCGCCTTCGACTTCTCCTTCAACTAAGGCAATATGGATTTCATCTTTTTTTAATTGTTTGAGTATTAACGGTGTACTTCCAATTTTTAATGTTACTTCAATTTCGGGAAAATCCTTTTTAAATTCCCCTAGTATTTTAGGCAATAAATATTCACCAATTGTTAGAGAAGCACCAATATTCAAAGCAAAACTGCCCTTTACTTTTGACTCATTAATAATGGCCAAGGATTGAGCAAAATCATTCACGATTTTTTTTGCAATTGGATATAACACTTTTCCGCTTTCTGATAAAGTTAGTTTTCCTTTTTCTCTTTCAAATAATAAAGTATCATAGACTTTTTCTATTTGATGAATCTGTCTAGTAACAGCTGGTTGAGTGAGATATTTTTTTCTTGAAGCCTTATTAATGCTCCCTTCCTCTACAACAAGACAAAAAACCTCTAGATTTTCTATCTTCATTTAATCACCACTTCATATCTTCAGAGTTCTTAATAATAAGATAGATTTCCTATGTTATTAAATATCTGCAGCACACCGGAAACCCAAATTACCTGATGAACTATCAGAGGTATTGGAGCTTCTCGCGGCCACACGATATCTGTTACAATATGATTTATGGCATAGATAAGATCCCCCTTTCATCACATGTGCTGTCCCTACTTCAGGACCAGCAGGGTTTTTGCTGATTTTTGCCTGAGTATGTACTTTGGAAAACCAATCCGAACACCATTCCCATACATTTCCGGATACATTGTATAAACCAAACCCATTCGGTGAAAAAGCATCTACAGGAGCGGTTGTAAGATAGCCATCTTCCCTTGTATTTTCTATCGGAAACTTCCCTTGCCAAATATTACAATGGTGTTCTCCCTTATAGGTAAGTTTATTTCCCCACGGATATTTCTTCTTCACTAGGCCACCGCGAGCAGCATATTCCCATTCTGCTTCTGTAGGCAGCCTTTTGCCCGTCCACTTACAATATGCCATCGCGTCGTTCCATGAAATGTGGACAACCGGGTGTTCCATCCTCTCCTCAATGGATGAATCAGGACCTTCAGGATGCTTCCAGTAAGCTCCCTCAATCGCAAACCACCATGGCGTTTCCTTTGGTGAATGAAATTCTCGTCTCTTCATCTCCTCAGAAAGCAATAAGTGAAACACAAATGACCACCTATAACGTTCTGCATCTGTAATATACCTAGTATCTTCCACGAAGTCCCGAAACTGTGCATTTGTGACAGCATAACGGTCGATGGCAAAAGGTTGTACGTATACTTTTCGAATCGGTCCTTCCCCATCATCGGGAAAGCCGTCTTGGTCATCCGTCCCCATTAAAAATTCTCCACCAGGTAATTTAATGAGATTTTCATCATGTCGTATTAACTTTGATTGAGTTATCTCATTAGAAAACCCTTCGCATTGTGAGATACTGATTCTTAATCCATTCTCTCTCTTCGACGTACAACAGTTTTTCCCGGACAATCTGTCTCTCCCCAATCGGTTGATTAATTTTAGTTTTGATTAGTGTAGTCCCATCGGATGAAAGAAAGGGTATGCATTCTTTCTTTCTTCTTTTTCCAAGGCAGAAAGTTCAAGCCCCGGAGAAACAGCTGTTAGGATGTTTTCAACAACAGCTGGATCATTTTCACGGCTAGATAAAATTTCTACTAATTTACTTCTCCATTCATCTGTTAATTGAGGATTCTTCAAGGTTAAGTTGATCATTTCATCCGAATCCTCATGAATGTTAAAAAGCAGCTCCGTTCCATCTTCTTCATACCAAATATATTTCCACTTACCATCCGTTATCATTAAAGAGCGTTTTCCAATAGCCCCAAATTCTCCAATTATGACTTCCCTTACAGATTTAGAGGAATCATTTACAAGTGCCATCAAGCTCTTTCCATCAATATCGTTCGGAATTGCTGCTCCACCCAGTTCACAGCATGTTGGAAGAATATCCTGTAAACCTACAACCGAATTATTAATCATACCCGGAAGCCATTCTGAATGAAGTTCATTTGAACTATCTCCTCTTCCTACTAGCGGAGGAGTGATAATTAACGGAATATTACAAGATCCCTTCAAGAAGTTCGTTTTTTGCCAGAGATGATGATCACCTAGATTATCTCCATGATCGGATGTAAAAATAAACCATGTATTATCTAGGATGCCCTCTTCACGAAGCGTACCAATGATTCTATTAATTTGCCTATCAACCTGAGTAACTAATGCAAAGTAGGCACGATAGGCCAGGTCAATTTGCTTGTCAGTCATCGTCTCTCCAAAGGATAACCCTAATTCATGAAATACCGAATGATTTTCAGCCCAATCACCAATAACGGGACGAGGCATTTCATCTCGATCGTACATGTAAAGATCCTTTAATAAAGGGGCTAAAGGTGGATGAGGAGCAGTAAATGATGCCCAAATAAATAATGGACTGGTCCAATCTCGCCGTTTAATTTGTTTACACGTTTCATAGCCAATCCACTCAGTCGGATGTAAATGATCCGGCAAATGCCACGGTGTCATGGTATATCCATTTATAGACATACCGTGACCAAATGCCATGCCAGGATATCCTTGTTCAGCTAACCATTGCTCATAGTCTCCATAACCTCTTTTTTCTCCATTTGGAGCTCCGAATGGACGTCCTTCTTCCCATAGGATCATATTGTTAAACCCATAATGGCGCCTTTCTGGATAAGTATGCATTTTTCCTATTGCCATCGTTTGATAACCAGCATCACTTAGTTGTTTAGGAAGAGTTTCTTGTCTAGGTAGTTCAACGCCTTCTCGATACTCCGTCAGTCCCAAGCTGTTTCCCTCAAGACCTGTCATAATAGTTGCACGAGCTGGAATACAGATAGGTGTGGTAGAGTATGCTTGGGTAAAACGAACTCCTTTTTTTGCTAACATATCAATATGAGGAGTTTGAATTAGGTCATGACCAGCACATCCCAATAAGTCCGCTCTTAAATGATCACATGAAATCATCACAATATTAGGTTGATTATTCTTCATCGCTGTTGCCTCCTATTATATAACTCTTGTTTTCAATGGTTCACAATATCTCTTAATCTTTTGACCGCTTCCGTAAACGTAATTCGCATTCCGAATACATCCACTCCTATCCGTTACAAAAATCCCAACATACTTTTAATTAAACCATGGCAATGATTAAGTTAATATCCATATTACCACCGTTTTCAAGCTCAAAAGACTTGTATGATTACGAAAAAAAGGGACCTACCTTGTCCCTTTTTTCATATCCAATGTTGGGAAGGCCTATTAAAGTAATAGCTAAACTCTTTTCCTTCGCCAGCAATTCTAACGATGTAAACAAACCCTTTTACATTACCACTTCCCTTTCATTTGGTTCAGTTTTAGAGGTTGAATCAGTGCCCGTTTCTGGATAAGCTTTCTTCACGATGCTGATTCCAGTGTATCCATAAATTAGATTAATCAATGGGATTAAGAAAGAAAAGAAAATAAATGGGATAAACTCTGTTGGACTAACCCCAAGGACTTTTGCAGCAAATAAAGCATTTACACTCCACGGTACAAGATTAATTCCAACCGTACCGGCAGCCTCTACACAACGTGATAGATTTTTTGTATCTAAACCACGTTGCTTATATGCTCCAACAAATGCTCGGGCAGGAAGGATGATCGCAAGATATTGAGCCCCACTAGCAAATCCGATGATTAACGTTGAGAGAATAGTTGAAAATATCAAAGAACCAGTCGTACGTGCTTTGTTAATAAAGGAATTAAGGACTGTTTTAAGTACCCCCGTACCTTCAAGTATCCCCCCAAATGCAGTAGCTAGTATAACGAGTGCAATTAATTCAAACATCGATTTCATTCCACCTTGATTAAGTAAGGAATCAAGCAATTTAAGACCAGATTGACTCGTGTAACCATTTGTCATTGACTGAATTACTTGACTCAATGAACTTCCTTGGAAAGCCATAGCCGTTATTCCTCCAAGAAAACTAACAAGTAAAAGAGAAGGAATGGCTGGAAATTTTCTAGTCACTATATAAATCGTTAGTACAGGTAATAAAAGTAAAACAGGAGTAATAGTAAATGTTTGATTTAAAGCATCCATGATAACGCTTACTTTCTCAAGATTAACTGAATTCCCTGAATATTTCATACCAAAGAAGTAGTAAAGAACAAGACAAATGGCAAATGCTGGAATAGAGTCCCATAACATATGTTTTATATGGCTAAAGAGGTCAGTACCAACCATCGCGGGTGTCAAGTTAGTCGTGTCCGATAAAGCTGATAACTTATCACCAAAAAGTGCACCAGAGATTATCGTCCCTGCAACGAGAGCAGGCGGAAAACCTATTCCCTGCCCAACAGCCATAAATGCTAGTCCAATTGTAGCAATGGCTGTAAAGGAACTTCCTGTTGCAAGACCCAAAATGGCAGTGGTTATGGCAACGGTAGGCAGAAAAATATCTGGGCTTAAAATATCCAAACCGTAGTAAATCAGAGTAGGAATAACCCCACTTAGAATCCATGTGCCAATAATGGAGCCTATGATAAACAACATAAAAATAGCAGTCAAAGCCCTTGAAACGCCGTCACTTAAAAACTTTTCCAAATCGCCCCATTTATACCCAAGATAAAGACCCAGTAAAGCTGTAGTAACAATACCGGTTAATAAAGGGACAAACATTCCTGCGTTCCAACGGAGAATTGAAAAAGCAGCTGAAATAACAATTATTAGCAGGGGTATAATAGCTTGAAATAAACTGGGTTGTTTCACATTTGACATTCTATGCACCTCTTTTTAATAAGATGGTATTGCATATATCCGAGCCACTATTTATACCTCGAAAGGTTTTAAAACGGTTTTGATTAAATTCATTTTTCTTATATAAAGGTGCTATCGTCAAAGTATGATTAATTTCCATTATTATCATATCAATTGCAAATTTACATGCTTTGATCATTACTCTTTATGTTTTCTTCCACATTTTTAGCATATAATTTCTTCCGAATAAAATAAGCAACTGTAATTAATATTAACCATGGAAACAAAAGTACCAATGTATATTTAAACATCGAAGAAAACCAAGTGGATAAAACAATCGTCAATAACAAAACAGCACCTAAAATTCTTAAGTATGGATAAACAATCATACCTATAGGAAGCTTCCGTCCGCCTATCTGATTCCATGTTTAACTGAAGAAAAAATGTGTGACAATAATCATAAACCATACAAAAGTCGCGCCAAAAGTTGAAATCGATATCATCGCTACTAGGGTTAAAGTAGGAGAAATGACCGAATGAGTAGTTGCTAATGCTATACCGTTAGCTGACGTAGCCAATGCCAATGTAGGTACTATCTTTTTATTACGCCTTCCAAGCAAGCTCTGGTGCATTACCAAATCAAGATTACGAAAACATCATACGATTAGAAATATATAATTCTGTTCATAGCAGAATGTGCAGCAATAAGGATAACCAAGTTCATTATTCTAGCTGCATAAGGGATATAGGGGTATATCCCTAACTTTTACAAACGGACTTTCTTTTCCACTTGCCTCAATTCCAAGGCGCTGTCATTAACATAAAATAAGATTCATTGAATAATCGCTGATCGAAGTCCAATGGTCTTTTTCTATCCATATCCCCCTTGTTGTACAGTTATATAATTTTCCACTTTAACTCTTCCCTTAATTTTTTTTTAACTCATTCATAGTAATTCCACTAGTCCCCCAATGTGTATCAGAGATTTCAGTTACCAATACTCTTACTTGCTCTGGCTTTACACTAAGGTTCTTCACCGCAGCATCTGTTACATCTGCAATCAAACCTTTAATTTGTTCGTTATTTCTGTCTTTTAAAACTTGAATATGAATGATTGGCATAGAAAACCTCAAATCTAGTATTATTTGCAGAAGAAAGATACACTACCTAACCCATCAAATTGAGCAATAATAGAGTCTCCCGATTCAAACGCTATAGCTTCTGATAAAGCACCAGTTAGAACAATATCACCCTTTTTTAATCCTTCTTTTCTTTGTCCAAGTTTATTGACTGCCCAAGCAACAGCTGTTGCAGGATGACCCAACACAGCAGCGCCCGCTCCAACTGTCGCAACCTCACCATTCTTAGACATGACCATACCTACATTAGTTAAATCGAGAAGCTCTGGCTTCATCCACTTGCTACCGACTACAAAACGTGCAGAAGAACAGTTATCAGCCACCACATCAGGAAGCGTAAACTTGAAATTCAAATACCGGCTATCAATAATTTCAAGGGCTGGTGCTACATACTTGACCTTTTTAAGCACATCCTCAGCCGTTACACTTGTTCCTTGAAGATCCTCTCCCATTAAGAACGCGATTTCCGGTTCTGCTTTTGGATGAATCAACTCTTTACTGTCTATTGGTTCCCATTCGGTTGAGAGCATATCATTTAATAGATAACCATAAATGGCATCATTGATTCCCATCATTTCTTGCTTCGCTTTGCTTGTCAGGCCAAGCTTCACGCCCACATGCTTTGCACCTTCTTTTATTTTCCTTTCAATCAGCTGCCGTTGTAAGTAATACGCCTTTTCTATCATTAAGTCCGGGTAACGATCTGTCACTTTTATTACTTCTTTGGCTTCCTTCTCAGCAGAAAGCAGGTAATCAACAATCTCAATTTCCATACCTTGTGTCAACGTCATTCTTTTACACCCTCGCCTTCGCTTTGGCCAACTCTGTAGCTACATCTAAAATCATATCTTCTTGACCGCCAACGGCTTTTCTTTTTCCAAGTTCCATCAAAATATCGCGAGGATCAAGATTGAATCGTTTTCCAGCACGCTCCGCATGTAGTAAGAAACTAGAATACACACCTGCATATCCCATAACAAGACTTCCTTTACGGATTTCTTGAGAACTTGGTAAAATCGGTCCAACCACATCTTCAGCTAAATCCATCATTTTATATAAATCTATACCTACATTTACTCCCATACGGTCAAGCACAGCAAGCAAGGCTTCCGTTTGAGTATTGCCCGCACCGGCACCTAGGCAGCGTACACTTCCGTCAATTCTTGTCGCTCCTTCTTCAATCGCAGTAAGAGTATTGGCAACCGCTAATGATAAATTGTTATGAGCGTGGAAGCCAACTTCAATATCAAGCGACTCACGAAGAGCTTTGACACGTTCGCGAACTCCATGTGGTAAAAGTGCACCGGCGGAGTCCGTTATATAAACCCCCTGAGCCCCATAGCTTTCCATCAATTTTGCCTGTTCCACTAGCTTCTCAACCGACGCAGAATGGGCCATCATCAAGAAACCGAACGTTTCCATTCCAAGTTCACGGGCTTGTTGTATATGCTGGGCGGATACATCCGCTTCCGTTACATGCGTCGCCACACGCACCAATCCTGCACCAAGCTCCCGCGCTTGCTTCAATTCATGAACAGTTCCAATGCCCGGAATCAAAAGAACTGCGACTGTTGCTTGTTTACATACCTCCGCTGCCGCTTCAATAAGTTTCATTTCATCGACAAGGGATTTCCCATACTGCAAGGTAGATCCTCCCAATCCGTCGCCATGACTCACTTCAATATAATGCATGCCTGCATGATCAAGTGCTCTAGCGACATTCCGGACTTGTTCTTTTGTAAACTGATGCCTGACTACATGGCTTCCATCCCTTAAACTGACTTCCGTGATTTTAATAGACTTATCACTATTTCGTCTCATACGCTTCAGTCCTCTCCTTCTCTTTTAGTGCAGTCGAAGTCATTCCTAGCATGTGACGGGCATAGTCTTCTGCGACTTTTGCTGCTGCAGCCGTCATGATATCCAAATTCCCGGCATAAGGAGGGAAATAATCGCCTGCTCCCGTTACTTCTAAGAAAACCGTGACTTGATTGCCGTCAAACAAAGGCTCTTGCTTTAAACGATAACCCGGAACATATTCCTGAACTTTTTGGACCATATTGTAAATGGACTGACGAATAACCGATTCATTCATCTTTTTCACTTCACAATACACCGTGTCACGCATCAAAATAGGCGGATCGGCAGGATTTAAAATAATAATGGCCTTTCCACGGTCAGCTCCGCCCACTTCCTCAATCCCTCTTCTTGTCGTAATAGTAAATTCATCAATATTTGCTCGTGTACCCGGACCGGCACTAAGGCTCGCAATAGTCGCCACGATCTCTCCATATGTCACATCCGCTACCTTATTGATGGCATTGATAATCGGAATCGTTGCCTGACCGCCGCATGTGATCATATTGACGTTTTTGGCATCAAGGTTTTCTCCAAGATTAACCACCGGGGAGACAAATGGTCCTCTCGCTGAGGGGGTTAAATCAATCGCTGTTTTTCCTAAATCTTTTAAAATCTTAGCATGTCTTACATGTGCTTTTGCTGATGTGGCATCAAACACAATATCCGCTAAATCCGGGTTATCAATGAGCGATTGTATCCCATTGCTAAATGTTTGATAACCTGCTTTTTCCGCTCTTTTTAATCCTTCCGATTCCGGATCAATTCCAATCAACGCCGTTAATTCAATGACTTCACTACGCTCCAGTTTGTACATTAAATCTGTACCGATATTTCCCGAACCGACAATGGCCGCTTTTATTTTTTTCACGTCTATCCACCATCTTTCTATATAATCATTCAAAACGAACAGATACCGAACCGAGAGTGCCGAATTCAGCTGTGATCGTATCTCCACTCGATACTAGAATCGCTGCAGATAAAGCCCCAGGTAAAATCAATTCTCCTGCTTTCAGCGAAATATTGAATTCGGAAAGCTTATTCGCCAGCCATGCCACAGCATGAGCAGGGTGTCCAAGAGCCGCTGCTCCCGCACCTGTCACAATCAATTCTTCATTTTTGTAAAGAACCATACTGGCGCTACGTAAATCTATTTGATCAATTGTTGATAACTTCTCCCCTACAACCACTTTGGCGGATGAACCATTGTCTGCAATCGTGTCGATTAGCTTAATCCTCCAATCGACAATGCGGCTGTCAATGATTTCAATCGTAGGAACGACATATTTCGTTGCCATCATTACATCTAAATATGTCAGATTGGGGCCTGTTAAATCTTCTCCCAGAATAAAGCCAATTTCACCTTCAATTTTAGGTGCAACCATCAAATCCATGTTGACGGTTTCCCCATTTTTCACCTTCATATCGTCAAACAAGTGTCCATAATCCGGTTCGTTGACCCCTAACATATGTTGCATCGCTTTGCTTGTCAGCCCTACTTTTTTTCCAATTATCGATCTTCCTTCCGCCAGCTTTCTTTTCACAACCTCCAGCTGAACGTGATAAGAATCGACAACAGATAATGTATCATGACGATCTGTAATGGGAGCGATCGGCTGAATGGCCCGTTCCGCTACCAATAGCTCTTCCGCCAGCTTTTCAATTAATGTTTGCATCGACTGATTCACCCCTTCTTTAAAAATGGACCATAACCCAAAAGATATAAGCTCTGTACATTTTGAGTTATCATCCTGAAAGGAGCCATCATCGAAACCTGGTAAAGTCGTTTCCCATAATGGTCCCCTTCAGTGGAAAGCAATTGTTGGTATCTATCCAAAACGTATCGTTCTATTTTTTTATTGGCTTTGTTAAAGTTCGATGTTGATAATTTCAGTCAAACTATTAGAAGTGGTGTTTACAGACTCAAGTTTGTTTTCATCGTGATAAAAAGACTTTGCTTTTGATAAAGTTTGAGTATCATTTACAATTTTTTGCAAAATGGTGATCTTCCCATCAAGTTGTTGACTGATTTTTATTACATTCGGATCAGAAATCCCCTTCTTCTTTGCTAATTCGGACATATTCTGACGATATTCTTCTATACTCTCTCTTAAAGCTAGTACATTCCTCAAAATCATTGATCTTATTTCCTCTCCACTAGAAATCAAAGCTAGTTTTTAACAAAGCCTTTTAATTAAAGTTTCATCGTGACCGTTTTTGCTTCTGTGTAGAACTCAAAACTATGACGTCCGCCTTCACGACCGATACCGCTTGCTTTCGCCCCGCCAAACGGCGTTCTTAAGTCACGGATATACCAACAATTAACCCATAGTAATCCCGCATTTACTTCAGAAACCACCCGCTGTGCTCGTCTTAAATCATTTGTCCAAACGACGCCTGCTAGACCGTAGATTGAATCATTTGCAATACGGATGGCATCTTCCTCTGTTTTAAATGGAATGATAACAATAACAGGACCGAAAATTTCTTCTTGGGCTACACGCATCTTAGTGTCCACATCATAAAGAACAGTTGGCTCATAAAAATTTCCTTTTTCAAGTCCGGCTACTCGTTTTCCTCCATGAGCAAGTTTGGCTCCTTCAGAAAGTCCGATTTGTACATATTGATCGACGGTCTCTAGATGTCCCTTCGATACAAGGGCTCCCATGTCCGTATTCTTATCAGTCGGATCGCCCACTTTAATCTTCTTTACGGCTTCTGTGAACTTTTCTAAAAATTGATCATAAATGCTTTCTTGGACGAGCAATCGCGAACCCGCTAAGCAAATTTCCCCCTGGTTACGATAAATGGCCTCAATTGATCCTTTTACAGCTTCATCTAAATCCGCGTCCTCAAATACGATGTTGGCTGATTTCCCTCCTAATTCCAAGGAAACTGGAATTAAGTTATTCGCAGCATTTCTCATCACCGTTTTACCAGTATTGCTTTCCCCGACAAACGAAATGCGGCGGACATACGGATGTGTCGACATAGTCGTACCAACCGTACTTCCTGGACCAGTGATGATATTTAACACCCCAGGTGGCAATCCAGCCTCATTAGCGATTTCTCCGAGCATGACGGCACTTAACGGGGTATAGGATGCCGGTTTTACCACAACGGTGTTCCCAGAAGCCATAGCAGCAGAAGCTTTCCATGTCATTTGCATGAACGGCAAATTCCAGGGGATAATTAAACTCGTGACACCAGCCGGTGCGTATTTGGCATAGGACATAACATTGTGCTTATCATAATGTTCATGCACCATGTACTTAGCCATCTCTGCAAAAAAGCGGAAGTTTTGAGCGGCACGAGGAATGTCAAAGCCAAGGCTTTCTTTAATTGGCTTCCCAACGTCAAGCGTTTCTACATAAGCGAGTTCATCCACTCTATCCATTATTAAATCGGACATTTTGCAAAGAATATCGGATCTTTCCTCAATCGGCATCTTGCTCCAAACGCCACTTTCAAATGTACGTTGTGCTGCCTCGATGGCGCGCTTTGCGTCTTCCTCGCTTCCATTGGCGACCGATGCAAGCTTCGCATTGGTAGCAGGGTTAAGGGTATCAAACGTTTTTCTGGAAAGGGCCTCTACATATTCTCCACCAATAAAAAGCATGGCATCTTTTACTTTTGTTTTTTCGACTAATGCTTTTTTACTCATCATGTACCTCCTCATCCTCAATTTCTAAAATCATTTCAATTTCAACAGCTGTATTGTTTGGCAACTGGGCCAACCCCACAGCAGATCGACCATGCTTTCCTTTTTCTCCGAATACTTCCACTAGCAAGTCAGAAGCCCCATCCATCACTTTAGGCTGGGCCGTAAAATCTTCCGTACTGTTAACAAAGCCAAGAATTTTGACAACGCGCTTCACCTTGCTTAACCCACCCAACTCATGGCAGACAGCACTCAATACATTCAGCATCGATTGACGGGCGGCTAGGTAGCCCTCCTCGATTGTCAAATCTCTTCCCAATTTCCCGTGATATTGATCAACGCCTTGTCCAGCTGTAAACAATAAATTTTCTATCCGTACACAGCTTACATAATTCCCTACAGAAGGGCGAACAGGTGACAAGGTTAACCCCATTTCCTTCAATCTACTCTCCGGCGTTTGCACTGTTGGCATAGATGGCACCTCTTTTATTATTTTCAATATTCAGGAAACTTGCGGCATTTCTGCCAAGCATGTCTGCCTTTTGTTGTTCCGTTAATTCAACCGTTTCATCAATCACTTTTCCAGGGTTGATTTCACGGAGTAAGAACGGATAATCTGATCCCATAAAAATTTTCTCGTGTCCAAATCGATCAATCATATACTTAATGTTTAATGGATCATAATTTAATGAATCAAAATAAAATTGCTTTGCATAGTAGCTTGGAGGATGTGTCGTCAACCGCAAATGTGGCCATACTTCCCACCCCTTATCTAGCCGGGGAAGGATATACGGGAAGGAACCTCCTCCATGTGCAAAGCAAACTTTCAAACTCGGAAACTTCTCCATAATACCGCTCCATATTAACGTTGCTGCAGCAAGTGCTGTTTCACTAGGCATTCCCACCGTATACATAAAATTATGGTTTGCCATTCGATCACGACCTAATGTTTCCCATGGATGAATGAAAAGAGGTACCTCCCATTTCTCGGCCATTTGGAAAAATTCAATGAAGGAGGGATCATCTAAGTTTTTGCCATTTACATTCGTACCGATTTCAATCCCGTGCAGCTGCAATTCATTTATACAGCGGTCCATCTCCTTTACGGCGGTTGGTCCATCCTGCATCGGTACGGTTCCCAGTCCTACGAAACGATCTGGATACTTAGCCACTGTCTCTGCAATGAAATCATTTTGAATTTTTGCCATTACCTCGGCATGCTGCGGTTTTGCCCAATACGAAAAGGTAACAGGAATCGGAGATAAAACTTGGATGTCCACTCCTTCACGGTCCATGTCTGCTATGCGTTTTTCAGGAGACCATACTTGGTCGGTTACGTCTCGGAAACTCTTTCTTCCTACCATAATGGATGCGCCACATGTGCACGTTCGCTCAAGCACAGGCCAGCGTTCACCACCATACTTTTCGGCAAAGTCCGGAAAGCTTTCAGGAATAATATGTGTATGAAAATCTATTCGCATTTCCATTCCTCCACTTCTTCCGGCATCACATGGCTGCAATTTTTACATACTCTAATTTCTTTATTTGAATTGAAACTATGAATCGCATTTTTAACTTGAGTTTCAATATCACTTAGTTGAACGGTTACACTATGCATTTCAACATTACATTCATCACAAAACCAGACGAAATCTTCCATCTCTCCTTGATCCCGCTTCCGTTCGATCACAAGTCCATATGTATCAGCAACCCGGTGTGGTGAATGCGGTACCATTGCAGGTAGCATAAATACTTCCCCCTCTTTAACCGTTACAACTTTACGCTCTCCCTCTTCTGTAATACACTCCACATAACAATCACCTTTAATCTGATAAAAGAACTCATCGGACGGATCAACATGGAAGTCACGTCTTCTGTTCGGTCCACCAAGAATCATAGCAATAAATTCAGAATCTTCCCATATCACCTTATTATTTACAGGTGGTTTTAATAAGTCCTTATTTTCTTCGATCCATTTGTTTAAATTAAAAGAAACTAAGCTTTTTGTATTCATTACTTTTTCCTCCTCAATAATTGCAGTTATATGAATTTTTTATAACGCTTTCATAAATTATTAATCCAGAATATTATTAGCCCATTTATCACCCTCTAATTTTCTGTAAATTCCTATAATTCGGATTATAATATCAAACCGACATCATGTCTATAATATTTTTGACTCACCATCCATTTTTTTTTATTAAATTAAATAGTGTTTATTCAAAGTAAATAAGCTTATGCTCTATTTAAAAAAATCCAAAAGTAAAAGTTATAGACACGGAGTCGTATTTATTTTATAGTTGTATTTACATTATAAATAATTGAAAGGTGTGAATATTTTGAATAATAATTGTTTTAATCCTTCTTTGGAGCATGCACTTGAACTAGATAAGCGAGATGATCTTTCCATATTTCGAAATGAATTTTATATACCAGAGGATAAGCTTTACCTTGATGGAAATTCTCTCGGTTTAATGTCTAAGCGATCCGAAAAAAGCTTATTAAATCTTATGGAATCTTGGAGGCGTTCTCAGATCGAAGGGTGGACTGAAGGCAAGTATCCATGGTTTTATTTATCGGAAAAATTAGGTGAAAAAATGGCACCAATCATTGGTGCTCATCCAAATGAAGTAATCGTTACAGGCTCTACATCTTCAAATTTACATCAAGTTGTATCTACCTTTTATCAGCCTGAAGGAAATAGAACTAAAATTATAGCTACAGCGCTTGATTTTCCCACTGATATTTATGCACTACAAAGCCAGATACGGTTACATGGTTATAATCCAGATGAACATCTCATTCGTTTGGAAAGCAGGGATGGGAGATTAATAGAAGAAGAAGATGTGATCGCTGCTATGACAGATGAAGTGGCTCTCATACTATTACCTACAGTACTTTATCGCAGCGGGCAATTATTAGACATAAAAATGTTAACTGAGGAAGCACATAAACGCGGTATTTTAATTGGGTTTGACGCATGCCATTCCGCTGGTGTTATCCCGCATTCTTTTAGTGAATGGGATGTAGACTTTGGCATTTGGTGCAATTATAAATATTTAAACGCTGGTCCTGGGAGTGTTGGGTCCATATATGTTAATAAAAAGCACTTTGGAAAATTGCCTGGTTTAATCGGTTGGTATAGTTCCAACAAAGAAAAGCAATTTGATATGGAACATGTTCTAACTCTTGAACATTCAGCAGGTGCCTATCAAATCGGGACACCACATATCTTTAGTTTGGCACCATTAATCGGATCTTTAGAAATCTTTTCAGAAGCTTCTATCGATAGAATTTATAGAAAGTCTCGTCAAATAACTAGATATATGATGGACTTAATCATTACTGAATTAGATAATATGGGATTTATCATCGCTAACCCTAATGATGACTCGCGTCGAGGGGGACATGTTAGTCTGGAGCATAAAGAGGCTGTGCGTATTTGTAAGGCGCTTAAAGAAAATAATATAACTCCAGACTTCCGCGCACCAAATATCATTCGCCTTGCGCCAATAGCGCTTTACACTTCATATGAAGATGTTTGGCATACTATAAACACATTGAAAAAAATAATGGTAGAGAAACAATATGAAAAGTTCGATTCTCAGCGAAATGTAGTAGCGTAAAATTTAACGACTTTTGCAATTGCGTAATATAATTAAAAATTGGCCAAAGTGCTTCTTAAAAGAGCCTTGGCTTTTTTTAGGAAAAGGGCGAAGCTGATACTCACATCGCCTTATTGTGTTTGTTCGTACTTTAAGCCTACCAAATTCCATAGTTGGAGAGATTAACTTATGTTCGTTTTTATGATTCGAATCTCTCCTTTTAATAGAATAGTAATGAGGAAAAAGATTTAACAATAAATTGCGTCAACATACATCGTTGTTAATGTTAAGGCAATTTCTTCAAGGGGACTTTTATTTTTATTAAAAACGATTTCCCATTGGTACATTTCATTAGAAAAAAACCAGCTGCGAGCTACTAATTCAGCTTTTAAGTCTGTACGAGCCAGCCCTTTTACTTGCGAGTAAGTAATATCCTTTGTAATACTTTGAATAAACCCTTGTCTAATTTCTTCCCACTTGTCGTTAACAGTAGCAGAAATTCCGATGCCCTCTGAAAAAACTTTCATTATTTCTCTTTCAGTGTCTGCTATTTTTAAAAATTCTAATACCTGATCCAAGATAATTCCTTTTGCTTCTTCTTTTGTTGAAGGGAAAAAGGGGATATGTGCTACATCAAAAAACTTATTCATTACATCTTCCATTACTATGATTAACAGATCATCTTTTCCTTTAAAATGACCATAAGCTGTTCCATACCCTGTTTTTGCTTGTTCTATAATTTGTTTAATCGTTGTCTGTTGAAATCCCTCCCTTAAAAAGACATGATGGGCAGCGTTAATTATTTTGTATCTGGTTTTCATCGCCCTTAAACGTCTTCCATCTTCTAGGTTATTTTGTTCTCTCATAATTGAAATCCCCCTGCTCTTTACCTTCCTTTAATTCAAAAAGACTCCGAACCTCTGTCATAGTCCTCATTTTAATATTTTCTAACACAAGTTCTCTTCATCAGCTTCATTAGCACTCATCTTATTCTACCAACAACTTTCCATGTGAGCCAGTATGGAATGAAAATGGGTAACAACAATTTGATATGACAATAATCCAAAATTATCATCAAATTCAGAGACTACTTCAAACCCTTTTGCTATGTAAAAACTCTTTCTATTAGTTGTCCAGAACTTTTCTTATTCAAGAATATGACCCTTTCATGGGATAACATTACTGGTGTCTTTAAACAGCTGTAAATAAAACATCTTTATTTTCATACAACAGTTGCATGAAAAACCCCTGAATTCAAAGACGTTCAGGTGCTTTTTGATTGCTTCTAATGAGTATTATGTGAACCAAATATTTTTGAATCTTACGTTGACAATAAAAATAAGCAGAGTCTATAAATCTACCTCTGCTCTTTTTTTATCAAAATTCTATGACACTGTGACAGATCTTTTGACACTCACACGACCTTTTGAGTCTGTTGCATTTATAAAGATTTTAGTACCTACTTTTTGCTTTGGAATATTTACTTTATATGTTCCGTAAGCATTAGCTTTGGCTGAATAGACTTTTGTTCCAATTTTCACTGTTACTTTTGCATACTTCTCCGTTTTCCCTGTTACTGTAGTTGTGTAGTATTTAACTGGATTAACAGTCGGCATGTTTGGCGCAACTTTTGTTACGGATATTTTTCTGGTTGCACTAACTTTCCCAGCCGCATCTTTTGCTGGTACTGAGATACTGGTACTGGCATTTTGAATGGGAATAGCTACCTAATAGGTTCCATAGGCATCAGCTTTAGCTGTATAGATTTTCGTTCCAATTGTAACCGTCACTGTCGCGCTCTTTTCCGTTTTGCCGGTTACGGTGGTCGCTTTATTGTTGACCGTATTGACAATCGGACTATTTGGTGCAACCCTTGTTACCGTAACTTTTCTGGCTGCACTAACTTTTCCAGCCGCATCTTTTGCCGTTGCCATTGTATCTTCTAGTTTTTCTGTTTGACTGCAAGCTCCAAGCAATCCGATTGAGATAACACCTGCTGCTAAAAGATATTTTCTCATCATAATAAATCCCCTATTTTCTCTCGTTTAGTAAAGATAGCCTGCTTCGTTTTAATCTAATTGAACCAGATAAGCGCTATAATTATTCAGAGTACAAAAGAAGAGTACCCCACGAATGCTCCCCTCTCCTTACTTCAAAACATCTTGAAATTCGGTTAAATTAATCAAATAAATCGAGAATAGCAACTAAACGAATATGATGAAAAATATGGTAGCTAGAATCGTAATTCAATTCAATATATAGAAAATCGAGGGCCCCATATTTGGGTCACCTCGATTTTCTTGTATTTTATTAAGCTTATTTAGAATTTGATCACTTATGCAGAATGATGTTTGGTACCTTTTTCTATCTGGGATGCAGATGTATTCTTGTTATTTTGAAATGGATCAAACATTTTTTCTCGGATAAACAGTGCAGGAATAATTCCGGCTAATGCATAAGCAATCCCAAGCATGGCTAAGCCGAATCCAATTGATTGTGCTTGCGAAATAATACCAATGCTAACAGGCGCAATCGCGGCACCAAATCTCCCAATGTTATACGCCCCTCCTACAGCTGTACCACGAATATGTGTAGGGAAACTTTCACTCATGTACGTACCATTAACCCCATATGGTGTACCGTAGAGAAATCCAAAAATAGTTAATAAGATGATAATATTAGCCGGTGTGTGATACATGATAAGGAATGGCAAGAAAATGGCAGTGGATATACCACCAATGGCATATACTGCGCGACGGCCAATTAAATCTGCTAACCAACCTGCAAGAATTTTACCAAAGATCAATGCTGTATAAGTTCCAACAAGATATCCTGTCATCTTTTTAAAATCGAAGCCTAATTCCTCAACAAGATAAGTTGGAAGCCAAGACCCTACTCCATAAAAGCCAAATTGTAAAAAGGTTGAAGTAAAAATCCAGAACAAGAAAATGGCTCTGATTTTTGGATCTTTATAGATTGTCAACCATTCATTATTCTTGGCTTTATTAGGTTGTTTTTTAGCTTCTTTTTTAGCTTCTACCCATCCTTGAGGTTCTGGTATCTTACGTCTAATATAAATAGCCAAAACTACTGGTAAAATTGAGATTAAGTAAAGCGGACGCCATCCGTAAAGTGGTAAGATCATATTTGCTAATAAAGCTGCAACTAAATATCCTACTGAATAGGCTGCCTGTAATGATCCCAAAATAGTTGTTCGTTTTTTCGTTGGAACATATTCAGCCATAAGCATCATCACGATAGAGTATTCCGCTCCTATCCCTATAGCAGAAATAAAGCGAACAACTACAAATTGCTCATAAGTTTGAACAAATCCTAGGAAAGCAGTTCCTATAGAGAAAAGCACCATCATATATGTTGCCATTCTTACCCGGCCGTATCGATCTGATAACCAGCCGCCAACGATACCACCAAACGCCATTCCTATTAATGATATTGTGCCGAGGAACCCGGCCGTTGCTTTTGAAATTTGGAATTCATCCATTAAACTAGGTAAAGTTAAAGCTAGTACCTGTATGTCCATTCCATCTACTAAGAGACCTATAAAACATGCGATGAAAACAATAATCCAAGATGGATTTGACTGCGTTTTTTCCATTTTCCCAACCTCCCTTTCATGAGCATAAAACGCTTACATTTTTGAGGCGCATTTCCTTAAAAACGTCTCTTGTTTGTCCTATAAAATATATTTTCCTAAAAAGATTAAAAAAGGCCCTTTAAAAAGGTGAACCCACAAAATGGCATCACTACTTTTTAAAAGGCCGGTCGTTTACTAAGGTAAATTAAGAAAGGTTGTTTCTTAATCGTTAATAAACAGGCGTTCAATATTTAACTTGTAAGCGTTATCTTATTATTATTATATCTTTAAACCTATCATTCTTGCAACATTGTTTTAAAAATAAAATATTGGTAAAATTATAATTGTGTGTTTTCTATAATCGTAGAGATTCCTAGTCCTCCAGCGATACATAGAGTCACAAGGCCGTATTTCTTGCCAGTTCTCTCAAGCTCATGGATCAGCTTCGTGAATAAAATTGCACCAGTTGCGCCGATTGGGTGACCCATCGCAATCGCTCCGCCGTTAGGATTGACTTTATTGATATCAAGTCCCAATTTCTTAATACAGCCGAGTGCCTGTGCCGCGAATGCTTCGTTTAGCTCAATGACATCGAGGTCAGCAATCGATAGATTTGTTTGTTTTAGCGCCTTTAATGTCGCATGAACAGGTCCCATTCCCATGAATTCTGGAGAGCAGCCAGCTGCAGCCTGAGCAATCACTCGTGCTTTGGGCCTGTAGCCGCGTTTAAGCGCTTCTTCCTCTGACATCACAAGCAACGCTGCAGCGCCATCATTACGCCCGCTTGAATTTCCTGCCGTTACACTTCCACCCGCTTTAAACACAGGCTTCAAGCCAGCAAGATTGTCCAATGAGGTTTCACGCAGATGCTCATCAGTTTTAAATTCAATCGTACCCTTTCTAGTCTTGATCTCATAAGGAACGATTTCTTTTTCAAAGTACCCCTTCTCAATCGCATGGCGGGCATTTACCTGACTTCTTAACGCAAATTCATCCTGCTCTTCACGAGAGATTGAATACTTTTCAGCGATATTTTCCGCCGTCACACCCATGATTAAATCGCCATAGGTTTCTCTTGGCTGCGATCCAGGCTGGCTCGCTGTATTTGGGTCTTTCAAAGAGGTATCCCCCGCAGTAACCCCAAAACGCACCCCGTTTACATAATACGGCGCTGTGCTCATAGACTCCGCTCCGCCTGCAATAATAATATCGCTTAAACCAGCGGCAATTTGCTGAGCCGCGTTGTTAATGGCCTGTACACCCGATCCACATTGCCTGTGGACGGTATAGGCAGGAACCTCCTCAGGAAGCCCTGCACGAAGCGCTGCAACCCTCGCCAGGTTTGAGACATCAGCACTTTGCTTCGCCTGCCCCATGATGACTTCCTCAACTGAGCTTTTTTCTAGACCAGTGCGTGCGTTTAATTCCCCAATAACCTTTGCTCCAAGAAAATCTACCGTTTCATTTCCAAGTGTTCCGCCTAATTTTCCAATCGCAGTCCGAACAGAATCTATAATGACAACGTTTTTCAAGTCCTCATCCCCAGTTGTTATTATTTTTCTTGTAAAAAATTATCGTGATATTTTTGGTAGGCGACCTTTAGCGCCACAATCAGCGCCCCTTGAGATTGGATTAAGAAATCCTTTTCAATCGCCTTTAGAAGGGGACTGATATCCTTGCTAAAATCGGCCCCAATCACAATCCGCTTTAAATAATCCTTTGCTAAATCCGTGATAAAAGTAGCGTCAGCATTCACGACAATATGGTTTTGTTTATGAATTTCAAGCATAACTCCTATTTGCTTATTGTTTTCGTACATCGGTGTATTTTGTGGTGCTTTTGCATAAGTAGAAATAAAAACTGTTGGCATTCCCATGGAATTCGACATCCTTTCAAGATTATTGATTTTATTGTATCAAAACTCTCGAAAAAAATTGAAAGTTTAACTTAAGCTGTAGGAATACTCCCTTGCGTAATGCTTCACTTTATCTAAATCGATCTCCATGCCGAAGCCTGGTCCGTCTGGAATAATAATTTCAAAGTTTTCAATTTGGAGTTCATCAGTCGTAATACTATCCTTAAATAACAATGGCCCAAAAATCTCTGTCCCAAATTTAAATTCTGAAATCGTCGCATATACTGCTGCACAGGCTGCTGTTCCTAGGCTTGATTCAATCATTGTGCCGCCATATAATCCAAAGCCGGCACCCTCAGCGATTGCTGCTACCTTTTTTGTTTCCAGTAAGCCGCCATGCTTGCACGGTTTAAGGGCAATACAATTTCCGTAGCGGTGCTTCGTAATTTGGAAGACATCGTGAACCGAATTCGCCGCCTCATCTGCCATAATCGGCACCACGAACCGCTCTGTCAAGCGAGCCATCCCTTCATAATTCCAGGTTGGAAGCGGCTGCTCTACCATAGACACTCCGCCAGCCTGCAGCTTCTCAATACAATAATTAGCCGTTGTTTCATCCCATGCCTGGTTGACGTCAACTGTCACGCGGGCCTGATCACCGACTGCTGCAATGATTTTCAAGACATGATCGACATTTTTATAAGGATCACCTTTACCAATTTTCAATTTAAAAATCTTGTGGCGCTTTTGACGTAAAAATTCTTTTGCTTCTTCAATATCCTTTCCTGTATCACCGCTGGCAAGCGTCCATGCAAGCGGTAAGGAATCATGGATTTTTCCGCCCAACAGCTCATAAGCCGGAACGTTTCTACTTTTTGCCGCTAAGTCAATCAGCGCTTCTTCAACCACTGCTTTTGCAAAATTGTTTCCTCTAACTACCTTTGAAACCTCGAACATGATTTTTGAAAAATTAGCTAGGTCCTTGCCGATTAAATGCGGTGTAATATATTGATCAATGTTAGCCTTGATGGCTTCCACCGTACCTTCACCGTAGGAAGCACCGCCAATGGTCGCCACTTCTGCCCAGCCTTCGAGGCCCGCTTCATTTGTAATTCGGGCAACCACAATCGATTGCGCCGTAATGGTGTGCATCGCCAGCTGATGCGGGCGGACCGTCGGAATATCTAGTATATATATATCTACTGAACGTATCGTCATCATTTATTCATCTCCTAGCTGTTCTGTAAAGTGAAACTTCTATCAGTGGGGGTTTTCCTTCATCCCCACTGATGGTTAGCTGAACTAATCGGGCTTTTACGTGCAGTTGACTCCACCCATCTTCATTATGCGGTCAGAATCTGAAGGAGTATTACTGCCCGTTAACCTACGATGAAATCTGCTTCCGTTTTGGCGCGAACCTCTTCAATCGTGACGCCTGGCATTAATTCGATCAGTCTTAATGATTGGTCAACCACTTTGAACACAGCTAATTCGGTAATAATCATGTCAACACTTCTTGTCGACGTGATTGGATACGTGCATTCTTTGAGGATTTTGCTGCTTCCGTCCTTATTTGTATGGGTCATAGCAAGAATGACTTTCTTCGCACCAACAAGCAAATCCATCGCTCCGCCGACACCCATGATATTTTTCCCAGGAACGGCCCAGTTTGCGATGACGCCGGTTTGGTCTACCTGCAGGACACCAAGAATCGCCACATCGATATGGCCGCCGCGGATCATGGCAAATGAATCGGCACTGTTAAAATACGATGCGCCAATCGCTTCGCCAACCGGCAATTTCCCAGCATTTACGAGGTTCGGGTCAATGTCTTCTTCCTCGACATCGGTAACACCTAGGAGTCCATTTTCAGTGTGTAAAAAAACATTGTCATCGTGGATATATTCTGCAACAAGGGTTGGAATTCCGATTCCTAAGTTAACGGTGCATGGTCCTGTTAATTCCTTAGCAGTGCGTGCTGCAATCATATGCTGAATGGCTTTTTTATCTAATACGGTCATTTCTGTACAACCCCTTCCTTTGTCAATACTTGCTGTGCTTCAACAATATAATCAACATATAAGTGAGGTGTAACGATTTCCTCTGGTGAAAGCTCGCCCGGCTGCACGATTTCGTCTACTTCAACAATGACGATGTCCGCAGCAGTCGCCATAACCGGATTGAAGTTTTGCGCTGTTTTGTAATAAACGAGATTGCCAAGCGTATCCGCTTTATGCGCGCGGATGATGGCCACATTGGCAGTGAGAGCTGGTTCAAAAATATACTTCACACCATTAATTTCGCGCTCTTCCTTCCCTTCAGCAAGCTGTGTCCCCACACCAGTTTTTGTATAATATCCTCCTATACCCGCGCCGCCTGCACGCATCGATTCAGCAAGAGTCCCCTGCGGAAGCAATTGCAGCTCAATTTCACTTTTTTGGTACTTATCACCAACATCGCGGTTGCTTGTAAAATAAGAGCCAATCCCTTTTTTTATTTTGTTTTGATTCAAAAGGATTCCCAGGCCTTTACCGGACTCGCCCAGGTTATTACTGATGATTGTTAAATCCTTGACATCTTTTTTTGTTAATCCGTCTATTAAAGTTAGCGGTGCGCCAATTAAGCCGAAGCCGCCAACCATGATCGTATCGCCATTTTTTACACAAGCTAATGCAACTTGAATATCAGTTTTGATTTTTGACATGTCATGTCCCCCTTTTATTGACCTGCGCCTTGTAAGGAATCGCTCAGTTCAAACCATGTTGGAATGCCTGCTGTCAGGATGCAAATGAAGCCAAGATCAGCCAGGTCCGCTTCCGAAACGCCAGCCTGCCTTGCTTTTTCAATCCATGGCACGGCGTCCTTGCCTCTAAGCTCAACAATGTAATTTCCGACCATTGTTAAATGCTTATAGCGGGTTGGGACTTTTCCGTTAGAAAGGATTTTTTCCTCGATGGCCTGATCGTTTCCGGATTTGATCAATTCTAATGTTTCCACTATGAAACTAGTATCTTCATTTTCCATCCATGTGACGATGGCGGCGATTATTTCTTCGATTGATTCGGGTTTTTTTGATGGCTGTTCGACCTTTACCCCTTTAAGCTCAAGCGCATAGGAGACAGCCTCTAATGATGTTTTCAGTGCTGCTGTACCGTTGTACAGGTACGCAACGAGAAAGTATTCTGCCAATTCCGGAATTGATAGACCGTGGTCGATTGCGCCTTTCGTATGGTAGACCATGCTGCGCGCATAAAGCCTAGACGCGTTCATGCTGGCAATCAGCACATCTTTTTCCTTACGGGACAGCACCGCGTCAATGAACGCCTCGCCCCTTATGTCTGTATAGGTATCAAGCATCCGCGGGCTGTAATCATGCATTTTTTGAACCCAGTCGGGCACTGTATCGTAGACTTCTTTAAAGTAAGCTAAGCCTTTACTCATTTGGAATCAACCACCTTTTTAAAAAATGAGTCGACATAGCCGTTGATGTCTTCTCTATTTTCAAACACCATGGTGTAATGGTTGCAGTCTGAGGTGACTGTTTCGATTGATTGAGCGCTCGCTTGTGTTTCTTCATAATCACTTAGATAAAATAACGGCGGCATTTTGCCAATATCGCCTGCTGCGTAAACGAGGAGCAACGGACAAGAGATTTTTGAACAAACTTCCTTTGGATCATATTGGTAAAAGCTCTCGAAATCTGCTAGTATGTTAGACTCCGTTGATTTATTTTCCCAATGATTGACAACCGGTCCGACTTCATATTCAACAGTCTCCTGCATGATTTCATTCCAAGTAATCCCTAGATTGCTGTAGATTCCTTTGATTTCTTCTACATAATGTTCCTTTGATTGATATTCCTTGCTTAGTCTCCCTAGAGAAGGCTTCACAATTGCCTGCTGATGGTCTGACATTTTTGCCGCCCCGTCTAGGAGAACCACCGCTTTCACTGAATCCAGCTTGCTCGCCACAATCGATGAAATAAATGCGCCCATGGAGTGTCCAAGTAAAATCGGATTCTCAATCTTTAGTTCTTTGATTAGGCCAAGGATGTCTTCAGCGTGTTTGAAGATCGATGGCTCTTGGTCTGTTTCCGCACTGTCGCCGCGCCCGCGGAGATCGACAGCGATAAAGCGGTATTCCCCTTTGAATCTCTCAGCATAATAATGCATATTTTTATGAGTTCCTGTCAGGCCGTGAATCGCGATGATCGGACCCTTCTCACCAGGGTAATCCGCTATCTGAATCTCGTAGCCATTAATGGTTTTCTTATATAGTTCCATCTTTTAAGCACCTCTTTTATAGAATTGCTGTTAAACGCATAGAGAATAAAAAAGGCCTTTTAAAGATGGCGGACTGCATTTGCGGACAAATGTAATCCCTCATCTTTAAAAGGCCGTTGCGTTCATTAAGGTAGATTAAAAATGGTCAATTCTTAATCGTTAATAAACAGGCTATTCATTGTATGCGTTTTCTTTATTATGAAACATTTTTTTCAGAATTTCAAGAGTTTTGTTGAACTTTGGGTAAAAGCGAGGAGCATGGGCTGGGTGGTGGATCTCTAAAGCAGGGATTGGGGTTCTGGAAGGCAGTTCGCAAATAAGTCCCCACGAACGCAAATAACGCCTTGCCGGAACATCAACTAGCATTCTAATTCCCCAATTTCACCCAACACCTAAAGGTTTTTAAGCCTTCTATTAACCAAATCTATGTTAAATTCCCTGCTTCCATGCCCTTGACCCCATCTTTTCATATGCTCCTACTCTGGATGGTTCTCATCTGCAAGGATGTAGGTAGTCTTCGTAACCAAGCGATCCTCCCACATCCTCAGGTGGCGTGTCGCCCTCTCCCTCTAAGCATACCGGTTGATTTTTTGGAAAATCGGCAATAATCCTTTCCACTTCAATCTCATGCTACCAGTGAACACCGAAATCGTAAATTTATTTGATTTTTGCAGGAAGGACATCCCCCTTCGGTGCTGGTGGCTGACAATAAGAGAAGCTGCGTTGTTTAAAATGGCGCATTTCAGCACATCTCTAGGATGGACGACACTGGCATTCAGGATTCCCACATGCGCCCGATGAAGACCTACAACATGATTTTTCGTATTGAGCATCATGACAAGAAACACTTCCCTGTCCTCGTTTGCAATTTGCGCTGCGGCTAATTCTCGGGCATCTTCTGGTTTGCGAATTTGAAAGGCCGCAAACGGTTCAACCGTTTCCCTGATTTCCTGCTTGATTCTGACCACTTCAAAAATTGGGGTTAATTTCATTTCCAAAACTCCTTTTCCTTTTATTTTTTAATTTGTTGCCTTTTTGGTTTTACTCTGGTGGGTTTTTCTTTCCAATTTTCATTTGCCTTGCGAAGCGAATTTGTTCCCCAAAGGGGATTATTTTTCCCCTTTGACATATAGAACGAAAAGCACGCATAGGCAATCGGTCAAGGGATTAAGCACAAAAACTTTTTGATGTTGCGATAGCGCCCCTAATCAAAAAGTTTTTTGCCCCTTGATCGATGGACTGGCCGTCTTAGCTTCCAGCCGGAAAGGTTCGGGTGTCCTACCGGCTGGAAGGTTTGCCGGCCTGCGCTGTTTTACGATTCGGAAGGCAAAGGGAAAAAATAATAAAAAAAGCAGCTGGCCGGCTGCTATCCTTATGACCTTTTATTCTTTCAATCTCTTAACTTACGGCCTTCGGCTCGTTCGGTATGGCGGCAGTAGCCGTAAATGGATCAGGAACCTATGGAATGTAGGCGAAGCACGAGCCGTACAGTTCGTCGTTATCGAATCATTTAATGCCGAAGCGACACGTACAGACTGTAGTGCTAGCCGCACGAAGTAGATTCACAAAGCTCTAACGCTTGTGTAATCCGAGGCGAAAGTAAAAATCTACCTTTTCATAAAGAAAAAACACTCTGGAGAATGACTACCCCAAAGTGCTTTATATAAAATTACTATACTATTTTTAACGGCCTCTTTTAATTCCTTACCTGGTTTAATGGCATGAACCCTGGAAGCTGTAATTTGTATTTCTTCTCCTGTTTGTGGGTTTCTGCCCGTTCGAGCTGCTCGGTCGCACACAGTAACTTTCTTCGAATTCAGTACAATTTTTGAAACGCACGTCCAAAGCATAAAACCAATAATGAGGGAGCCAACATTCATTCTGATTACTCCCCCCATCCGAATGAGGACCAAAACACCCTCGTTCCTCCTACACTTGATTGCCAAACCATCAGAAATTCATTATCGGAGTTGCTAATTTTTTTATTATTTATTAATGACTTTTGGTTAATTTATCTCACTATCGAAATAACAATATTCATTTTAGTAACTATTAAATAATAATCCCTAAAACGAACGTTATAGGGAGTTTTTTTCGTACGCCTAAATTTATATTGTCACTTTGACCGATAATTTTCGTATATTTAAAGAATTATTTTGCACACTCACTAAAAAAAACAGCTACCTTTACATAAATATATCTCAATTTTCTTAATTATTTAAATTTTTCAATATTTTATTGTAATCAAGAAACGGCTATGATAAAGTCAAAATGAAGAAAATTCTTCAATTATTTTATTTTATGAAGAAGAGAAATCACTTTAATTAAAGTAGAGGAGGTTCAATTATGAACGATTACAAATTGGGAAAACTAATGAACGAGAAACTATTAGCCGAACTATGTAAAAAATTTGCTTTTCTTGACCACGATCCAGACTATGGAGAAAGACTGTTTTTTGATAATTCAGGTGGTTCTTTAAAATTAAAAGAGGCTATTAAAATGAAGGAAAGTATCGATTTATTGCCAGATTGCCCTGAAAGGTATCATCAAAGAGCAATAGATTTTAATAGCATTATGGACAGATGTACGGAAGATGTATTAAATGTAATATTTGGGTCAAATTCTGGTTCCCTAATTACCGATTTATCTGCATCTCAATCAATGTTTAAAATGGTTTCAACTATTATTGAGACTGTCGAAGGAACCAATGCTGTCACTACTAATATCGAACATCCCTCTGCTTATGACGCAGTAAAATTCTATTGTAAAAAGAACAATAAAGAATTTAGGGTCGCTGAAGCAAATGTTCATACAGGGTTTGTTGATCCTGAATCAATCACCGAAAAAATTGATAAGGATACAATTTTATTAAGTGTAATAGCGTCAAGTAATATTTCAGGAAATATAATGGATCTCGAGAAGATTATTAAGACAGCTAGAGCGAAAAAGCCAGATTTATATATTATTGTCGATGCCGTGCAGCACATGCCACACGGGACTCTCAATGTAGAACAACTCGGTATAGATGGAGTAAACTTTGCACCATATAAGTTTATGGCATCAAGAGGAATTGGATTTGCCTATGTTTCTGATAGACTATCGAAACTCCCACATCAAAAACTATATGCAAAGGATGACAGTGTTTGGGAACTTGGTTCACCTACACCTGCTTTATTTGCATCCATGTCGGCAGTTATCGATTATGTATGCTGGTTAGGTTCATATGACAGTATAGGAGACATGTCTAGAAGAGATTTGTACCTTAAGGGTATGGAAAAAATAGTCTTACATGAAAGAGCATTGCTGCATAGACTACTTGAAGGAAGTGATAAAATTGAAGGATTGAGACACATGGATAAGGTAAAAGTTTTTGCGGATTATCCAGATTTAACGAAAAGAGACCTCATTGTCGCAATTGGAATTGAGGGGAGAGATTATGAACAACTTAGAAAAGATTATCAGGATAGAGGAGTTACCGTATATGAACGTGTCAATACTAGTGTTTATTCCAAACGTATACTAGAAGCGATTGGCTTAACAGGTGCTATAAGAGTTTCCCCTTTCCATTGTCATACAGTAGATGATATCGATAAATTTTTATCTGTAACAAAAGAATTATCTGTCACTAGAGAATTGGCAAATTCATAAATTATGGGGAGGGCTATTAATGAAGAAAAAATTAGGGCTCGGTACAAAAGTTTTTATTGGATTTGTAATTGGTATTATACTAGGTTTAATTTTCAAAGAAAAAATATTAATCGTTAAACCTATTGGAGATATCTTTTTAACACTAATTAAAATGATTGTTGTTCCACTTATATTCTTCTCCATAACTTCTGGGATTTTTAGTATTGGTGATGTCCAAAAATTAAAGAGAATCGGAACAAAAACTTTAGTCTATTATATTGGAACGACATTATTAGCCGGTGGTATAGGTCTTCTAGTTGCACACTTATTTAAACCTGGAAAAGGAATAAATATAGCTAATATCGAGGCCTCATCTGAATTTGAAGCTTCTGAAATTCCTACTTTTGGAGAAACGGTATTAGGTTTATTTCCATCAAATCCTGTACAGGCTCTTTCAGAAGGGAACCTGATGCAAATTATTATCTTCTCCTTGTTCTTAGGTATCTCCATCGTATTAATCGGAAACAAATCCGAAACCCTTAAGAAGTTTTTTGATGAGGGTACCGAAGTAATGTATAAGATGACAGGTATCATAATGGCTTTTTCTCCTATAGGTGTAGCTGCGTTAATGGCTTGTACCATTGGTGAATACGGCTTGAAAATATTTGGACCTTTGGGCAAATTTATTTTAGTTGACTATATAGGTTTGATCTCTGTAATCATTTTGATGTACCTATTTATGTTAAAATTCATAGCTAAATTTCCAATATCTAAGTTTTTTAAATCAATCGGTAAAATTTGGATAGTAACTGCAAGTACAACAAGTAGTTCTGGAACTTTACCCGTTACCATTTCTGTTACCAAAGAAGACTATAAAGTAAAAGAGGAACTAGCACAGTTTACACTTCCTATTGGAGCAACTATGAACATGAATGGTGCCGTTGTGTATTACGCTGCTGCAGTCATATTTGTATCCCAAATATATGGAATTGAAATGCCATTAAGTCAACAATTACTTATTATTTTAATGACCACATTAATATCCGTTGGATCCCCTGGCATTCCTGGCGGTGGTATTGTTATGACAATTATGTTGCTAACTACATTAGGACTACCAATGGAAATCGTTGGAATGATTGCTGGTATTTATAGAATAATAGACATGGGGCACACTACCTTAAATGTTACAGGTGACGTAGTAAGCACATTATGTATAGCACGTAGTGAAAATATGATTGAAGATGAGTATCTTAAACCTATAGAAAAGGTTGTTAATAAAACGAACGCATTATAAAATAATAATTCACTAAATTATTTATAAAAAAGGGTTGTAAAAAATTTATTTTTTACAACCCTTTTTTTATTAATACATCCCAAACTGACTGATATGTTTATTAATTCTTTCTAACTTTTCCTCACTTTGAATAACTGTTGCTTTACTTACATGTGTACATATTAATTCGGCTAAAAATAATACCGGAGTATAAGAGTTGAAGAAAGCATTACTATCCACTGAAACTAAAAGTAAAACATCAGCAAAATGTGCTATGGGTGCTGTGGCTTTATCAGTAATGATGACAACTTTTGCATTGGCCTCATTTGCCATTTTGGCTGCTGCAATGTCTACTTCAGAGTATCTTGGAAATGAAAAAATAATGACACAATCATCCTTACTACAGGAAGCTAAGGTATCAAACGGTGTAAATGAATTAGTACTATTAATAACTATATTATCAATAATCTGATTAAGGAATACTCCCATTATTTCCGTTAAACCAGTTCTAGCTCTACTACCTAGAATATAAACTCTTCTAGCATCAATGATATGATTTATTGCTTTGTTGAATTCTGCAGATGAGTTTTTCTCTGATATAGAGGAAATATTTTTTTCAAGTATTTTCAAATTGTCATTTAATAAATCTGATTGTTTAACTTTATCATAACTCAGCTTTAATCTTTCAGAAGGTATGGTAACATCATCAGATATTGCCAAACTTCCTTCATAGCACTGTTCTCTTAGATACTTTTGAAAATCACTATATCCAGAAAAGCCTAATTTTTTAGGGAATCGGATAATCGTTGCATTGCTAACATTTAACCTATTAGCCAATTCTATTGACGTTACAAGACACGCATCTGTTAAATTACTTAAAATATATTCTGCTATTTCTTCTTCTTTTTTTGTGAGCTTGGAGTTACTTATAATTGTTTTTAAGGACTTTTGTGATGAATCCATCTAATATACCTCCATATTCCTCTATTGGTTATTATATAAGAAATTAGAATTATTTAAAGCATGAAGCATTTTTATATAAAGCAGTTCCAATTATAAACAACTCAAACCTAAGCAAGAAACAGAAAAAGAAATCAATAACAAAGAAGGTAATTAATGTCACAGTACGAAGACACTACGCTTATTAAAGTAACCTCCCCCTTTAGTTCCATATGAAAAGAGCTGCCATAAAGACAGCTCCGAACTCAGCTAACGGACCCGTTAGTTGAAGTACAAACCTTCACAATCCTGCTAACCTGCCACGTTAGCTTAATAAGGGGTAGCGTCATGAAAATGCGGATTTACAACGTTAAGGGGAAATTACAATAATACTTAGATTTTCCATACAGTGAGTTTCGCATGGATCTGGATCAACGACTGACTCTATAATGAATCTTTCAAATAAAAAGAACTGATTCTTAAGCATGGGAACGGGCGATATTATTGAATAAAATTAATGTATTGCTAAGGCATCCTTATTAAAAAATTTAACAACTTTATGTTACCCCCATCCAAAACAGGACGGGGTATGCATGTTGGAAGTATTATTTTAATCTTGAAATTTCCCTATTGGGGGGTGGTAACATCTTCGCTGGTACTGTCCCTTTAGTTGATTAAGGAATTGAAGATTCTTGATCATATGATTAATTTTGAATGACGAATTTCTTCATTTATTAAATTAATGGTAATAAGTTTTCTAGTCCACTATCCATTCGTAAAATAGATATTTTACGCATAGATAGATTGTTTACTCCCCCACTTTATCATCAAGTTAAAGAAATCATCATTTTTTCAACCCTTACTACAAACTGTTAATGATCACCTTCTTCTAAAGGTTATAAATGCTACAAGCCTGTAGACAAATAAAAATACAGGTAATTTTTTTATATTCTAACGAGGTTTATTATAAAATAACATAGATTATATCTTTTGATAGCATTTTAGGCTATCCATCAAAGAAAGCCCTGAATTTTTAGTAAAGGTCAAAGATAATTTAGATTGAATGCTAAAACAATGCTTCTTTACACAACAGTCATTAGGATTAATTTTCTTATTTATCGAAGCATGAAATCTACTTGAGGTCTAAGGCCACCTAAATAAAAAATGATCAGGAAATTTAGCAGCATTCCCTGATCCATTATTTCATTTTTTCCTTTTTTGAATTCCTTATCCTGTAAAATAAAAAATTAAGTTAGGAAATATCTTTTTTTATCAAGTTCTGTTTGCATATTATGTTGTGCGTTTTTAATTCATTTGTTAATCGGAAAAACTCCAATTTATTTCGGTTTTTCCTTACAGACGTTATTTTGTTCTATATAATGACTATTCTTGCAGTAAAAGGTTATGAATGCTAAGAAATAACTCCGTAAACTACACTTTTATAAATGAGTTATTTTGGCACCAGAACCGTCAAGAGTACACGTTGTTTATATGTCTTCAATGTGAAACCCTTATCAAATTAGGATTCTTTACCCCTAAGAATAGATTTCACGAAAAGGTGGATTAAGGGTCTCCGAAAAGCAAATACCCGTTAAATAGAGAATGGGCACTTCCCTATGCAAGAAAAGCGTCCGATTATCTGTTTTTATTTCACAAGCTGTTTATCAGGTTTAATAAAGAACCATATGACAGCAGCAAACAAGACGGGCACAGAATTTATCATTAAGGCTATATTCCAACCCATTTGTTGTGCAGTCCAGCCACATATAATTGGAGAGAGAACGGCTCCTATGTTTCCCAAAAAATTCATCCAACCACTCACTGAACCCGCAAACTGCTTACCTAAATCGTTTGCAACTGCCCATGATTGTACTACGGGAAGACCAAGTGAGCCAAGAGCTATTGTTAACCAAAGTACATTTAAAAATGGATTATTAGTAAGTGACGCTAAATTAATCGTTATAATAAAAATGATTAAACCTGTTATTGCTAATCCACCTCGAGCTACCATAAGGCTTTTCCCTTTTTGTATAAGATAATCTGAAATTACACCACCTGCTAGCATCAATAAACAGATTGCAAGAAATGGAAAGCTTGCTGCTACCCCCATTTTTGTTAGAGAAAAGTGACGAGCTTCAATTAGGTATGTTGGTAACCAAGTGATGAATAATGTGGTCATATACACAACAATAAAATACTGTAATCCGACTGCCCAAAATTGGGTATTGCCTAAAAAATCTTTCCAAGGGGTCCTCTTATCATCGGCATTAGAAATATCACGATTTGTAAGAATAAGATTTTTCTCATATTCAGAAACCCAAGAATGCATTTCTGGCTTATCGCGACTCACGATATACCAGAATATGCTAATTACGATACCCGGGATGGCAAATAAATAAAAAACACTTCGCCATCCGAATGCTGCTACAAGTGCAACTGAGATCCCTGGCGCAATAACTGGGCCAAAGAACTGCCCTACTAGTAATAAACTAACTGCACGACCTTTTTCCTGTTTTTGAAACCAAAATGAATTAAAAACCGCGTTAGCTGGGGCCAAGGGAGCTTCTCCAACTCCAAAAAGGAATCTAACCAAACTAAGGAATATATATGAAGAGAATGCAGCTGTCAGCGCTGTAAATATTGACCACCAAATCATAGCAAAAGTTATAATTCGTCGTACACCAAATTTTTCAGAAATGATTCCACTTGGAATTTGAAAAAGTGCATAACCAAGAAAAAAGGATGAGGCTAAAAAACCGAATTGGACCTTATTCATATTTAATTCTTTCATCATTGGTACAGCTACAACAGACATGTTCGCCCGATCCATATAGGAAACCAGACCTATGAAAATAAAGATAATTCCAAGCCACCAGCGCATTCCAATTTTTCTCTTATGAATCAGTGTTTTTATATTCGTTTCTAGTGGATTTTCATGTTCCGAATTCGACACTTTTCTTCCCCCTATCGCCATTCGGTGAATGACCCTACTTTCACAGAAACGTGAGCAAACTCATTTTTTAGGATTAATTCCTCACACATGTTGTACCTCCTTATGGTAGATCGTTAGTCAGTTTGTTAGTTAGTACACACTAACAACAATCTAATACTATTATACAGGAAAGACAGTTGTCAATAAAATTATGAATCTTCAATATCCTATTATCCCTTGATAACCGATTCTGGTGCAAAAACTTTAAGAAACTTGCAAGTAATCTCTCAAACTTGGACACTTATACTAGTACTCTAAAAAAGGACGTAATCGGTATAGAAAAGGATCGATTGCTGCGAGAACATGTTTTTGAGGCTTTTGATATGCAGAACTTAAAAAGGAAATAAGAAGTAATATGACGCATTATAATAGGTTTAGATACCAATGGAATTTAAAGAAGATGACCCCTGTAGAATACAGAAATCATCTTCTTTGTGTGGCCTAACCTTTTTTTAACGTCCTTTACAAAGGGTACAGTTTAGATTACCTGGCTAACCTTATATTACGATTAGGCACTTTAATGGGGGAGTAGTTCCCAAAAACTATTATAGGGGGCCCGCCATAGACAGAAAATATTTAATCATGTTCTCATCAATGTACAATTAAGACAGGACATTTTGATAACTGAGCGACCTTATGGCTGACACTACCAAGCATTAATTCCTTCATTCCACTAAGTCCACGTCTGCCAATGATAATAAGTTCCTGTTCATGTTCTTTGGCATATTCTAAAATTTGATGAGCAGGGTCTCCTTTAAGATGGATTGTTTCTATGGACATTCCCCCAGCAGATATTAGTTTGGTTTTGGCCCTTTCCAGTATTCGTATACTCGACTTTTCCAATTCATTTAATACTTCCTCCAGATAATCTTCTGGTACATATGTTAAACCCGTTGTTACATTTTCCTTACTAACATTCACTAGTGTTACATGAGATTTCCCATTATTGGCAATACTCAACGTTGCCTCCAATACTTTGCTATTCATATCGGATTCGTCTATAGCGACAAGAATTTTATTAAACATATTCATTATCCTTTCATTCCAAAATTATATGTTTTACTGTTGGGCAGAACCTATATATCGCTCTCTGGCCGCACCAAGACCAAATATAAAGAGTAGAACCGATGCGCCAACTAATATTAAAAGTGGAATCGTCCAGCTATTGGTTGCATCATGTATAAACCCAAATAGGGTTGGGCCAACTGCCGCAAGCAGGTATCCAATCGATTGGGCCATACCGGATAATTCCGCGGCCTGTTGCGCATTCTCTGTACGTAAGCCGAAAAACATCATGGATAGGCTGAATGCGAAGCCTCCTCCTATGCCTAGAGCGATGATCCACAAAACGATTAAATTCGAACTACCATATAGTAACCCAAACGTCCCGATTAAAAGTAAAATCGCTGTAATGGTCACTAACGAACGTTGACCGGACATGCGCCCTGCGATGACTGGGACAATGAAGGTAAATGGGAGCAAAGCCAATAGCATAACGGAAAGCATCAAGCCAGACTGACTTGAATTCAATCCCTGCTGCTTAAGAATTTCTGGCAGCCAGGCAACAAGTACATAAAAGATCATAGATTGCAGTCCCATAAACAGGGTTACTTGCCACGCTAGTGCCGAACCCCACAAATTCACATGACTGTCAGCCGTTTTATTATGAACGGTATCCCTTTTCACGTTACGATGTTTCATCTGTGGTAACCAAAATAAAATAGATATAAAGCTTAAAATCCCCCAAATTCCCATTGCACCTTTCCAGCCAAATCCTAATCCGATTGCGATAGGAACACTAACACCAGAAGCTATTGCTCCAAATAAATTCATAGAAATGGAATACACGCCAGTCATTAAGCCAATGCGTTCAGGAAATTCACGTTTGATCAGGCCAGGTAACAATACATTACCGACGGAGATAGCCAAACCAAGAATAGCAGTACCTATATATAAAGCAGCGATCCCTGATAGGGAACGTATAGCAATGCCGACAGTCAAAAAGACGATGGAACCAAAAATAATTCGTTCTACCCCCAATTTTTGTCCTAACTTGGGTACAATAGGTGAAAAAAGCGCAAAGGCTAATAATGGCAGCGTGGTAACCATACCCGCCAATGTATTTGAAATACTCATATCATCCTTAATAAGACCAACTATTGGCCCTACCGAGGTCAAAGGGGCCCGTAAGTTAGCAGCAATAAATACAATACCAACAATCATTATCCAAACTGCAGATTTGCCAACAGTTGAAATGGCACCTTTATTCTCCTTTTTAATTACTTGATCCATTGAACCCATCCTATTTCCTCCTAGCTTTTTGAAAAACTCATGTTTTGTATTTTGTTCATTATGATTTACTTTAAAAATGAATGATATACGAAAGAACAATATTCGTAACTGAACATATTTTGTATATTATAATATACCTTTTCTCCAACAAATAACACTATAATATATTTAATTGGATTTGTCTACCCTTGAATATAGAACTATTTTAAACAAATTAAAGGAATGCCCCGGTCCACTAATGGATTGAAGCATTCCTTGTATTAGGATAAGCTAGGAGAAAAGAAATTCAGATTCCGTATTTCAATATGATATGGAGAACAACAACATCGTTGGTATGATTGGCAAATGAATGTGTGCCATTTGTAGAACTAATTGAATCATATTGATTTAGAGTATATGATTCATTATTAACGTTAATTGTAATGGTTCCAGACATGACAGTTATAAGTTCCGTTGTATTATGATGATGTTTTTCTGGATGGTAAGAGCTATTTGGCTGTAAATAAGCAAGGTACTTTTCGATATTATATTTGCATTTTGGAAAATCGGTTCAATTGCCCAGTTATTTCCGTCCCCAACAATTCGTAGTCCTTCCCCGGCTCGAGACAGATTCACATTGCTTTCGGTTGAGAATAAAGCCATGAGTGGTATGGATAAATTTTTTGAAATTTTCCATAACATCTCTATTGTTGGATTTGTTTCTCCGCGTTCTATATTTCCTAGCGTTAGCTTACTTACACCCGATAATTCTGATAGTTCTTCAAGACTTAAATACTTTTTTTAGTACTCCCCCAACTTGTAAAACAACTTGTTTTGGATCATCAGTTTCTAAATTCATTTTAAACCAACCTTTGCAATATCATTTGAAAATGTAAAGTGATAAAATCGTGATACTAAACAAACACCCAATTATGTATTAAAATATATAATAAAATATACTTCTTTTGTGTAGGATTCCATCTTAATTATCATCTACTTTTGAGGCTCTTTAAAAATCGTGCCCAATTCAGGAATAGGAATTACGCTATTTCCGTATTTAAGGGCTCTTTTGATCCAAATGCATATTTTCTTGAGGATATGTAAAAGCTATCTTGTTCTAAGGCTTGATGTGCACTTTTGTTCCGTCTAAATCCGTAACTAAATTGTGGTTCGACAATAGGTGTCAACATCTGTACAACGGCTTGTTGAAGAACCTATCAGTCACAGTTGGTATTCCAAGGTTTCGAAACCCTCCGTTTGGCTTAGGTATTTGAACCCTTCTTACTGGTTTAGGTTTGTATTTACCTTTTTTAATCAGATGGATAATCTCTTCACCATTTTCCTTAAAATATAGGCGAGTAGCTTCTATATCTTTCGCATCGACTCCTGCTACTCCTTTATTTCTTCTAACCCTTTCAAAAGCTTGGTTTAGATTATTCCTTTCCGATATTTTTTCAATTAATGTTTTAGTAAATTTCATATTGTCCCTATGATGTTGAGGTTGTACAAGAGTAACTCCACTCTATTAAAGATGCTCCTATTTTTCGAATATTCACTCTTTAGCAGTCCTCAATTGGCTGTGTCCTTGCTATCTTGTAAATGACTCTAACATAGTCGCTTCTTTCGTTCAGTTACTTATCACTAGGTAGGTTCTCTTACGGGGTACTAAGAGATCACCCAGGGTATGTTCATCCACTTTCTCCACATATCTGCCACATTTATTCCTACCTCATCCGGGGATATTTAGGACTTTACCTTGTTCTGCAGGTTCGTCCTGAAAGTAAGAACCTCAAATGTGATTCGTGTACCTCAGCCCTAGGATTTGTCTAGGGCTTCAGATTCCACGTCACCATGGACACCCTTGACTTCGACTAATGGTTCGCATATCCCAACGCCCAGCTTCTGTAATTGTTCCTTTATATCGATAGCGTTTTACTACTTCACCAGGATAGGCTGGTTCTATTGGTTCCAGTTCATTTCCGTCTGCAACTGGTCATATTATTCACGTTTTGTGACGACATGGATTGTGGCGGTACTAACTTTGAACACTTTACTGGAAGTGAGTACATGCAATTTAGGCAGATAAATCTCCAATGAAGAAGTTTTACTTTTGGTTTAAGGAGTTTTATAGGCTAAAGCTAGCATTAGATATACTTTTTCGTTAGAGCGGTTAATGTACGTATGAAATTCTTCTCCTTTAAATTTAATAGCATCCCATTTGTTTAATTGATGGGTTTTCCCTCCTACTCTTATCTCCAATTGGCCATTTAATACAAGGACGATTTCTTCGGAACCAGCTAAATGAAGCTCACTGTACTCACTATTTGGTTCGATGCATGCCCTATACCATTCTGTGCCAAAAGCTTTAAATAATGGGTCGATAAACCAATCATCATTATGCCCTGCGAAATGGTAATTAGATACAAATCGGTGTACTTTAATATCTTCTTCGAATGTTAATAAAGATACTAGGGGAATATTTAATCCTCTACATATTTTCCAAAGGATATTAACTGTCGGATTTGTTTCCCCTCTTTCAATTTTTCCTAACGTTAATTTACTAACATTACTTAAACTCGCCAACTCTTCAAGACTAATCCTTTTGTTTCTGCGAATTTCTCTTAGATTAAGCCCTACATGACTAGATAAATCAATATTTTCCTCTTTCACATTTTCACACCTTTCAAATTGACTATGCTCGATAATTATATTATGATGTACAAATAGTTCAACTATAATTAACAATTAAACAAAAAGTTAACTATAGTATACCAAAAATTCATCAAGATTTACTATGTAGTTTGGAATCTTTTTTTGTTTATTATATCCATGAACTTATGAGCTTCTATCACATCGACCTCACCAGTTCTAAAAAATATTCAGGCGGATTAAGAGATGTCTAGCGTTGCGATTAGTTTACTTACTGCCCTCCCTATTTTTTGTATAGATATTTTTTGCTTACTTGTAGAAAACTAAGGGAACAATGGGGAGTCGAATTGACGATTGCGTTATCGGTTTTTTTAATTGGTGTGGGTACTGCTTCTACCGAATCCATATTAAAGCGATTTTCAAGGGATACAAAACACTTTTCGATTATCTATATGACACCTTGAGTAAATGGCGAATGGTATCTCCCTTTTTTGTACACAGATGACATCGTTAATCATAACATCCTTGACCTGAGGCATAACATCACATCCATTTTATATGATACTTTGCGGTCTAGAGCAGCTACCCTGTCACTAAGCCCTATAGCAATTGAAGAGATGAAGAAAGAGAAAATCGAGTAGGGGGAAAAT